>CAZKRL010000011.1:0-76205 GCA_964555295.1 uncultured Comamonadaceae bacterium
ATCATCACACGCATGCGCTTTGACGCTTCAAAGTCCTTAATCTGCACAACACTTTCGTATGAGCCACGCATTCCCAATGGATCATTGTACGTTTCAACAAAACCTTGAATAAAATCAATATCACCCTCAGTAGCTTGTAACCAACTGATATTAAAATCAGCCCAGGTTTTGAGGTCACCCGATTTATAATACTCAATCAACTTTCTGATAGCAACGGCCTGCTTATCATTTTCAGCAACCTTTTCGGCCTTTTCAAGCCACATGACCACATTCTCCAAAGCGCTCGAATAAAGCCCTCCAACCTTCCACGGCCTTTCAGTAATTACATCATTTTCTTTCGTTAGCTTGCTATTCAAACCATACTCCAAAGGCGATCTATCACCCGGTTTGCGCAAGGAAGAATAATACTTCTCAACCTCCGCTTGAGTGACCCCTTCATAAAAATTGACAGCCGATGAAACGATCAAATCTTTGGTGACATCACTCTCCACTTTCATAGACATAAAAGAAGGATCGAACAATGCTTTCACTACATTTTCACTTGGCGTAACACCACACTCCTTGGCTATTATCATGAAATAGTCCTTTTCAAACTCTGGCAACAATTTCGTGCTATTGTAATGATGATGAATACCCGTGTGTGCCCACAACTGTTTTAGGTACCTTTCAAAATTCAACCAAGCCCCCGCATTTTTGTCGCCTTTGTAAGCAACGTAAATCGACTCGAGGGTGTTTCGCACCTCTAGATTTACAGAGCAATTCTGGTCCCACATAATATCACGCCCACACAGACCCGCCTCGTACAAATAATAAACCAACTCTTGCTGTCGTAAGGTCAGACTATCCCACTGAGGTATGTAGTAGTGCAACACCCTCAAATCGCCAAACTGCTCACTCTGATAGAGTTTACCATCTTCACCAACAACCCTCATGGATGAGGTCGTGTCTATGTTTGTTTGCGGCTTCTTCTCACTTTGCTCATTGCAGCTGGATACGGTTAACCCCGCTATCAAGAAAATGACATAGGTAATTTTTTTCATATGTTTTAAATTCGTTTGGCAATTTATGAAGCATCAACCTTTTCAATTGCTATGATCAATGCTAAAATGTAAAAGACACCTATGACAAAACAACACATAAGATACTCATCGATATTGTCAGTTTTCATTGCACTGCTGCTCTCCTGCGGGTCAAAGACCATTACAAAGTCTGAGATCAGTTTTGATGACCACGTATGGAAGAAAAATCCATTGCCTGAGATTGTACTCGACGTTCAGTCTAATAACAAACCGTGGCAGCTCAAGTTATGGATTCGTTTCAATGCAAACCTTCCCATTGCTGCGATACCAGTGCGGATATACGAAATTGCCCCCGACGGCAGTGAGGTGAGCATCGACAGGGAAATCAAACTTCGCGATTCAAAGGGCGAACTCTTAGGGGATAAAGGTCTTGATATTGTTGACTTGGAAGTGATTCTGGATGAGCAACGAAGCTATCCTGCATTCGGGAAATATCGCTATCGGTTTGAACATCGCGTTGAAACCATTGAAGATTTGCCCGGTATTATGGACATCGGACTGAGCCTTATCGATGTGAAGCCCTCCTGAGTTTGTCGTTGATGGCTACCCCAATTCCTATTTCAGGCACCCACTCTGCATATATACACACGATGTTATTCAGGTTGTCAAGCTCGCGCATGAAGCGGAATAGATTTTTCGCGGCCTCCTGAAGATCGCCCGCTTCCGAAAGAATTACATTCTTTTGAGAAGGCCAGGGCAGCGTAAATGAAAGGGTAGCGGATTCATTAGGGTTCATTCGTAGCATCAAATCTTCTCTCTTTCCTACAATCAATGGTTTTCTCGGAGCATAGTGTGAGAGCAACATTCCAGGTGCTTGAGGATGGCTGGTGCTGAGATCATCTGCCGCAATATCCCCCATAATAGGTTGCAGCATCTCGGCAGTGATTCCGCCCCATCGACGCACTATCGGTTCAAAACCCGTAAAATCAATAATCGTTGATTCAAGCCCCACAGCACAATCACCGCCATCCAGCAAGTAGTCAATTTCATCGCCGAGCTGTGCGGCAACGTGTTGTGCCGAAGTAGGGGAGATATATCCAAAGGGGTTGGCACTGGGTGCAGCCAACGGAAAGGGCAGCTGCTGAAGCAGTTGCTGCGTCATTGGATGTGCAGGAATGCGAACTCCCACGCTACCCAAACCAGATGTGGTAATGTCAGGAACAATTTCCTTCTTGGGCAACAACAAAGTCAATGGTCCTGGCCAAAATCTCTTCGCCAACTCCATGGCTTGCGGCGGCACCGACGTAACCAATTCATGAATCTGACTTATGTCGGCAATGTGCACAATCAACGGATCGAATGCCGGACGTTTTTTTATAGCGAAAATTTTGGCTACAGCAGCGTCTTGAAGGGCATTGGCCGCAAGTCCGTATACCGTCTCTGTGGGTATTGCAACGCACTTGTTCTGCCGAAGAAAATCTGCAGCAAGTGCAATATCAGTACCGATTTCCCCCAAAACTTATTTTCGCGTGATGGTCAATTTTGCATTGGCCATGGCGGGAATAATTTGCACCATTTTCTCAGCCGATGCGGTTTTTGGATTGATCCAAAGGGTGAGCTTGTCTTGGTCGTTTTCTGTTGATACAACCTCTACCATGGTGCAATCTTTTCCATTCACCGATTCATTGCCACCTACTGTCATCTTCACTTGCTTCGCTTTCATGGTGGTCATATCAGGAATTTCATACACCAGTTCCATTCCTTTCTTGAGACCGAAACCGGCAATGATGCAATCCATGCATGGCCCATCACAGAGGTAAGCCCCTTTCATGTCCATGGGAAAATCTTTACCCATCGCTTGAAGTGAAATTTTCTTTCCATCGAAAGTCATTTCCATTTTTTGTCCCATCTGTTCAGAAGTGCGCTTTACAGGCATCCCTTGAGGAGTGTATTCAATCAAATCACTCATCTCGCCCATTGCTCCGGAGGTCTTATCGCTGATAACCCAATTTTTTCCTGATTTGGAAATAGTGCGATTCATTGTCATTGGGATGGTTTGACCCTGTACCTCAAAAATCAGGCTGTATTCAGACGTGCCTTCACTGAGTTGAAGGTTTACAGTGGGCAGCGCATCAGCAGATTTAACTTCCACCTTTGGAGAGTAGGTAACCTTGGCAATGTCTACCTTGAGTTGATTCAATCGAGACTTCACATCCTCGGGCATTTCTTTCTGGTATCTACCGCCGAGCTGTTCAGCCAGGAATCGCTCTACTTCGGCATACATCGCCATACGGTTGATGGGTTTGGCGAATCCATGGCCTTCATCATCTGCGAGCAAATAGCTCACATTTTTCCCTTTGTCACGCAGTGCGATCGCAATTTGGTCGGCCTCTGCTTTCTTGACACGCGGGTCATTCGCACCTTGAATGATAAGCAATGGCTTTATGATTTTATCTGCCGAGAAGAGTGGACTTGCGTCGTGAATTCTTTTCTTTCCTTCTTCGGTGTTAGGGTCACCTACCATGCCATAGATAAACGCGCGGCCCGATTCCCAATAGGCAGGCACAGATTCAAGCAAGGTGAAAATGTTGCTTGGACCTACGATATCAACACCGCATACATAAAGATCAGGAGTGAATGCGAGGCCAGCGAGCGTTGCATAACCTCCATAACTTCCTCCCATAATTGCAACCTTTTTGGAATCAGCAATACCCTGAGCCACGAGGTATTTCACTCCCCATGTAATATCATCTTGCATAAGTTTTCCCCATTGCAAATCACCTGCATTGAGGAAGTTTTTTCCATATCCACCGCTTGCTCTGAAATTCGGTTGAAGTACGGCATAACCGCGATTGGCGAGAAATTGCGCCTCAGCATCGTAGCCCCATGTGTCGCGGGGTCCTTTGGGACCGCCATGAATGAGCATTACCACAGGCAAATTTTTCTGATTCTTTGTCGCCGGCAGAGTGAGATAAGCCGGGATCTCCATGCCATCGCTGCTCTTGTAGCGAACAGCTTTCATTTCGCATAGCGCACCTTCAACCGCTTTCAGTTTGGGTTTGGGAACATATTGCGAGATCAACTCTTTTGAGTCTACGTTGTAATAAAATACTTCAGCTGCATACTTGTCGCCCCAAACCGCGATGAGCAATTTTTTGTAATCCCTGGTGGAACTCTGGAAATCAACTTCACGTCCTGGAAATTTCGCTTTAAGATCTGCATGGGTTTTCTCCCAAGTTTTGTCTTTCCAATAGATTCTACGTTTATCATCTTCATAAGAAGTAGAGATGATTTCGCGCGTATTATCATCGAAGCTCAAGCCACCGAAATCTACTTTGTTCTCTGGATCGCTCTCAAATTTGTCCATTTTGCCACTCACCGGATCCATGAGAAATGCAGTGCTTAAATTGATTTCTCCTTTGTTGGTAACGAGGTAACATTTTGAATTGTCTTTTGACCAGCCGGCGATGTATGCGCTTTCTTTCACATTGAATTGATAGATCGTGGTGAGCTTGTCTTTGCCATCGATTCGCAGCATATCGGTATTTCCTTGCTCATCGGTTCTGCTGAGCACTCTCATGTTCTCGTCCCAATCAAAATCGTACCCGGTAATGCGATCTTTATTCTCGTATAGCATTTCCAATTTTCCTGTTGAGATGGAAAGCTTATAGAGATCATGCCACGCCTTGTCTCTATCGTTAAGCCCAATCATGAGAATGTCGGGATTCTTTTTGCTGACCATATAAATCTGGGCTGTCACCTCTTTCATGGGGGTGAGATTTCTTGAACCCGGAGCGCCGTCGCTAATGGCCATACCTGCGGGATCTACCGCATAGATATTCATATTCTCATCGCCATCATTGTCTTTTACATAGAGGATGTATTTACTGTCGTACGTCCAGAAGAAACCATATAGCGGACGTTGGCTGGTAGTCAACAGTTTTGCGTTTTCAAAGGGCTCATCAAATTTTTTCACCCATACATTCATGATGCCTTGAAAGGCTTTCATGAATGCGATGTACTTACCATCAGGACTGAGTTGTCCGCCAGAAATCTCTGGATTACCAAAGAATATGTCGCGATCAATGAGTTGAGTGTCCTGAGCGTAAGAAGTGTTAGGGTTCATGTAAACGAGGATAAGGATTAAGGAAAAAAATACATTCTTCATATTTATAGAATTTGGCGCAAATTAGTAATACATACATTGCCTACAAGCGGCAGGATTATGAACCTCTAATTTTCCATTCTGTTATAATGATTAAGCCAATCAAAGATTTTGTTGTGAAGGCAATGATCAATATAGTTTGGATGAAACGTGATATACGTTCTCAGGATCACGAGCCACTCATGCTCGCTGAAAGCAGTTCCATTCCTTACTTCATCATTTACTGCTTCGAACCGAATTTGATTTCGCGCCCTGACACAAGTCTAAGGCACCTTCAATTTCAATATCATAGTTTACTGCAGGTCAATAAAACCTTGAAAAATCACAATCGTTGTGTCGAATTATTCTACGCGGGAGCACCCGAAGTATTTGATTGGATAAGTCAAAATTTTTTGATTAACTCAATATTCAGTTATCGAGAGAGCGGCACGCGAATATCTTGGGAACGCGATAAGCAAGTAAAACATTGGTGTGATGAGCATTCGGTGAAATGGATTGAATGTCAGCGCGATGGCATACAAAGAGGTATTCGCAATCGGGATGGATGGGATAAGCAATGGTTTACTTACATGAGCTCATCTGTCATTCAAAACCATTACAGCCATTCAGAAAATGCTCTGCCCATGCATCCTTTTCAGTTGCCATCGGAGTTACAATTAGCGTGGAGCGCTTATCCGCGGAGCATGCAACCCGCTGGGGAGATGATGGCCTTTAGGTATCTGCA
Source organism: uncultured Comamonadaceae bacterium (assembly GCA_964555295.1). Lineage (GTDB taxonomy): Bacteria > Bacteroidota > Bacteroidia > Flavobacteriales_D > Sanyastnellaceae > CAZKRL01. The sequence goes on from CAZKRL010000011.1 coordinate 5,909, forward strand.
AAGTTTTGCAGAATCTAGAGGTGTAAACTACAACAAGCACATATCTAAGCCAACTGAAAGCCGGTTGAGTTGTGGGCGAATTTCACCCTATCTCGCCTGGGGCAATTTAAGTGTGCGACAAGCCGTGCAATTCATGGTAGCGCATCCTTTTGCAGGCAAAGAAAAACGTTGGGTCAATGGATTTCTCACACGCCTCAAATGGCGAGATCATTTCATACAAAAATTCGAGGTAGAGTGTGATTACGAGACAAGATGCGTAAATAAGGGATACGAATCATTAAATCACCCATTTAACGCTGAATACATTACTGCATGGGAAAGCGGTCATACCGGATTTCCTCTCATCGACGCATGCATGCGCTGTTTGCATGAAACCGGCTGGATTAACTTTAGAATGAGAGCTATGTTGGTCAGCTTCTTTTGCCACCATCTTTTCCAAGACTGGCGATGGGGCACATATCATTTGGCGAGACTTTTTCTTGACTATGAACCGGGGATTCACTACCCACAATTTCAAATGCAGGCAGGGACAACAGGAATCAATACGGTGCGCATGTACAATCCCGTAAAACAAAGTATTGACCATGACCCTGATGGCCTCTTCATCAAAACTTGGGTAGCTGAACTACGTGATGTGCCAGCCGCCAGCATTCATACACCACATCTTTTGACAAAAGAAGAACAATTTCAATTCGGCGTGATTCTAGGAAAGGATTATCCATACCCTATGATTGATTTGGAAAGTTCAGCACGCATGGCAAGAGAGGCTATATGGGGGCATCGAAAAAAAGAGGATGTGGTTTCAGAAAGTAAAAGAATATTAGACACCCATGCAAGGAAAAGTAAGAGGGCAATCAAAAAGCAGACAGGCGAACAACTGAGCTTTCTTTGATGCAAGTTACTATTTCGACCATGAGAGGCGCGAGAGCAAAATCCCTCTGCAAATCTTATGGTGTATTCCTTATGTCTAAATTCATACCGTGAATTTCAAATCTCTCATTCTCATCTTTCTGGGAAGCGGGCTTGGCGGATGTCTTCGCTGGTATGTCGGATATCTTATAGGAACCACCCATGTAAGCGCCTTTCCGTGGGCAACATTCCTGGTGAATTTGCTGGCATGCGGAATTGCCGGGTTCGCAGGTGCATGGGGATCTTCAAAAGTAGACACTGTCAATATGAGTCTTTTCTGGCTCGTAGGTTTCTGCGGTGGTTTTAGCACCATGTCTGCTTTCTCGCGAGAATGGCTGCAGTTATTGCAGAATGGCAGCACATCCAACCAAGTGCTCTATCCTTCTGCCACCTTAGTCGCGTGTGTTTTGTCGACCTATACAGGATCATTGATTTATTCAAAGTTTTGAGAAACAAAAAAACCCATATAAATTCATGAAATAATCACTGCGCAATTCGCAAAAGAAATTCTTACATCCACAATTCAAGGTGTAAAGAAAGTTTAAACATTTTCTGAACTGAATATTTCCATACTACATTCAACTATGCGAAACCTAAGCTTGATTATTCTCCTTTTTGAATCTCTGATTCTTACTGCTCAACCCCCGAAAGAATACAGTACCCGCGACAAAAAGGCCATTAAACGTTATGAAGAGGCCCTTGCAAGCTATCAAGAATTTAAGCTTGAAGATTCTAAAATCATTCTCACTGAGCTTACCGGAAAGTATCCCGAATTCATCGAACCATTTTTCATGCTGGCTCAGATTTATGACGACCAAGGAAAAACAGATGAAGCCATTGAGCCACTGGAGCATGCCATGAAACTCAATCCTGAATACTATCCGGCCGGTTGGATGATGCTTGCGGAATGCTATCTGTTTAAGGGCGATTACAAAAATGCAGAACGGGCAATTACTCCGTTCATTACCGCGAAAAAGGAATCACGCCAACAAGAGAAACGCGCACAGCTGATTCTATCAAGTTGCATTTTTGCTCAGAGAGCATTACAACGTCCAGTACCTTTTGAACCCATTAATCTCGGGCCCGGGGTTAATACAGCGATGAATGAATATTACCCTTGTATCACAGCGGACGAGAGAACATTATTATTTACTCGATTACTTCCCAGCGAAACCCGAGCTGGTAAACAAGAAGATTTTTTCGTTTCGACATGGAATGATAACAAATGGATAGAGGCCAAACCCATTCGTGAAATCAATACATTATCCAATGAGGGAGCACCTTCATTAAGTGCCGATGGTTCGATGTTAATTTTTACTGCTTGTGAAAATGCCGATGGTTCGTGGGGTGGGGATCGACAAGGAATTGGAAGTTGTGATTTATTCTATTCCATCAGAAACGCTGATGGTTGGAGTGCTTCAGCCAATATGGGCAATAGCATCAATTCGAATACATGGGAAAGTCAGCCAAGCTTCTCAGCCAATGGCCGTACACTCTATTTTATCCGAGGTAAGCGCGTAGCGGGTGGCATCAAAGAGCAAGACATTTATTTCAGTGTACTCGATGAGAAAAACCGATGGTCAGTTCCAGTTAAAGTTCCTGGTCGCATCAACACTGATTTCGAAGAGGAAAGTGTCGTGATTCATCCCGATGGCAACACACTATACTTCAGTAGCAACGGTCACAGCGGAATGGGTGGGCTTGATATCTTTTACAGTAAAATGCAAGCTGATGGCAGCTGGGGAGCGCCTGTAAATCTCGGTTATCCGATAAATACATACGCCGACGAGAATAGCTTTCACGTGACCGCAGATGGTACACATGCCCTATTTGCATCTGAGCGCGACGGCGGATTTGGGGGGCTAGATTTATATCGATTTGAACTTTATCCCGAAGCTCGACCTGGAGATGTGACTTACCTAACGGGTGTGATCTCCGATAAATTGAGCTATATTGAGGCCTATTCGCGCAGTGGCACAGGAGACTATCTGGTCTGCTTACCCGCTGGAAAAGACTACGCGCTTTTAATAGAGAAGGAGGGATATTTACCACATTCAGAGAATTTTTCACTATCCAACGCAAAGCGCTCTGAACCCTATCGTATTGATGTGACTCTGCAAAAGCTCCGGCCAGGGGCAAGCATCGTTTTGAACAACGTGTTTTATGATTCTGGCAAAGCAGACCTCAAACAGGAATCTCAGGTGGAACTCAATAAACTTGTTGAATTACTGCAAGCCAATCCAGAGAAGAACATTGAAATTGGGGGACATACCGATGATGTCGGCTCTGATGCAAATAATATCACATTGTCACAACAAAGATCTGAAGCCGTTGTCAACTATTTAATATCCAAAGGAATCAATGCCTCGCGTCTTACCGCCAAAGGATATGGTGAATCTAACCCAGTAGCAAGCAATGCCAATGAGGAAGGTCGGGCAAAGAATCGAAGAACAGAATTTAAAATTATTCAATGAGAAGATGCCTCTGCTAAAAAGACTTGCTGATGTCCTGACAACGGTATTCGATATCGCTTAAAAAAGGCCCCCTCGATATAACTCTTATTCTGGTTGCGGTAATAATCACTTGAGATATGACCACTCTGCCCTGCGGGCGTACAATTATACCAGTATTCTCTCTGTTTTAGATCTGCTATAATTCTCATTTGAGAACCAAAATATATATTGAATTGACAAAGACTATCAGGAACAAAGCCGGCCTGACGTATGGTCTCGTTGCCACCGTCTTGTTCGCAAGACATATTATAAAAACCTAAGACACCCACATCACCAAGAGGATGCTTTTGTATGCTATGTTGTATGATTCCGGATGCGCTTGACCTCCAAAGCCATTTTTCAGGGTTAGTGTGGCACAGTTTGTTCAACTTTTGAACGCTGGAGTTAAAAGCCAACTGTAATATATCATCATAAGATTCTTTTGCCGGTGTTCGAACATCATCCCACCATAATGACTCACGGCGTTCGTTCAGCACGGTCATGCAGCGTTGCATCTGATGCGTTTTGAGAAACTGATGAAACAGTGTCTCACCCAGCTCATCTGACATTGCCAAGTGCAGTATCTCATAGTTCATCGTATTGAATAATAGCGGCCCAAGAATATCCTTTTTATATGTACCATCCCACCTAAAGTTAGCGCTGATAAACTTATCTGACATCAGCGGATGCTTCGATAAATCATTTTTCCAACCCAACATGAGATCGGCATCCACCTCATTCACAACATCCGTCATCACAGATTGCATATCCTGTAAGTTCCATTTTTCGCGTGAGTTCAAAAGTTTTCTAATTCGATCCGCGCGGTATTGAGGCTTGTAATATCCAGGATACCAATGAGGCCTGCCATTACTGTCAATGGCAGCCTCAGGCCAATCATTTGCACTAATGATTATTCCGGAAGTTGGATCGATATTCCTTGGATTGTATTCAGCATCCAAAAACCCAGAAACATCGTTTTCAGGATTGCTACCATCCATAATTGCCCAAGGAGTGGCTACGGAAGACCGATTCATAAATCTTGCTGCCGCCCACCATGCAATATGCCCTGCAGTATCTCCATATGTTACGTTAAGACCCGGGCCATGAATCATCATAGCAGCATCCCCAAAACTTTGAATATTAGCAGCGTGATTGATTCTATAAAGCGCCTGTAAATTACGATTGCTCAATCGCGTATAAGCCCAATAAACACTGACCGGTTCGGTATTTTCAAACTCCGCAAATACTCCATTTATCAGCGGACCGTGGACGCTTTCACAAATACTAATCACCGTGTCAGGCAAATCTTTCACCTCGATGTTTTCGGTACGGAAAGAATATGCCATTTCATGATCACCGTAGGCATATTTATCGGTTAACCCGGTGATATTTTTCTCTTGGAAAAAGTCCATATCGTCATTCAATAACATGGTCAAACCCCAGGCCTTATGATCATCCTGACCAATGAGCGCAAACGGAATAGCCGCCATATAATGTCCCTGAAGATCATGGCCAGGAGAAACTACATGCGCCTCATACCAAGTTTGAGGAAGATTGAATGCTATATGGGTATCATTACAAAGCATTGCCCCACCGCTCGATGTGCGTTGACCTGAAATCACCCATGAATTACTACCCGAGAATGAAAGTGCCGGAAACTCTTTTTCCATTTCGGATAGAGCAGACGTCCATTTTTGCAACAAACTATCTCCACCCGCAGTTCCCGACCATGGAGTAAACGTCTCATTTTCTCCATGCCATAGGCCAATATCGTCGAGATATTGTTTGCCCCACTGATGATGAATTGCGCTGGTTACAGGTTCTGTCTTTTGTGCCATTGCAAATCCTAAAGCCATGGCACCCATAACGTAATAGGCGTCAGTAATACTATAGGGTTGTGGATCAACTCCCAAAAGCATTAGTTCCTCAGGCGTATCTCCAACATCAATGAATGCGTTAATACCCGCAAAATATGATTTTGCCGACTCTTGAATTTCACTCTCCGCATTCGCCACGAATTCACTCGAGCTTTTACGAGCATATTCCGGCAAACCTAACGCGCGTACCAAAAGATCAATTTTTACACCGGGTTGTCCAACCATGGCCGCAAGCGTTCCGCTGCCAATTCTACGCATCAACTCCATTTGAAAAAGCCGTTCGCTCGCGTGTACGTATCCCAGTGTCAGTTGAGCGTCAGCGTCGGATTTTGCTTCAATTCTTGGCACCGCGTTTTCATCCCATGTTACCGTTACACTCTGCTTCAGACCATGAATAACAATTTCAGCACTTTGATCAGGAACCTTTGCCGCTAACCCAAAAAATACAACCGTAATTAACACTGTCGCAATTGCCAAAATGACAACTGCCGACCAACCTAAAAATTTCGCAGTCCTTTTCAATGTTAGCATCAATCAGGATCAGCTAACCGGAACATTCTTCCCCAACGAATCTTTCCTCCTTCCTGATAATTTTTATCTTCCTTAGAAAACCAGGTAAATACTGGCTTTCCAACTACATGATCTTCGGGAACAAAACCCCAGAAGCGACTGTCTGCACTCTGGTGGCGGTTGTCACCCATCATCCAATAGTAGTTCTGTTTGAAGGTGTATGTAGTCGTTTCCTGTCCATTAATGAAAATCTTACCATCGCGCTCCATTAGCTCGTTGTACTCATAATTGCCTATGATCCTTCGATACAACTCAAGATTTTCTGCTGTCAATTGAATCGTCTCACCCTCCGCCGGAATATGAAGCGGACCAAAGTTATCGCGGGTCCACATCGAAAATGGAATCATCGGAGAGTTAGGAAAGATGGCCAGGGGCTCAGTAGGTATTGTATCGATCATTTCTTCAATAAAAACTACGTTAGGATTTTGCTTGAGCTTCTCTATGTCTGAAGCACTGAATGAGGAGATAGTTACCATATTACCTTTACCATCGGTACCCCGGTTCCTGTCAGAAATATTGACGTTATAATCTGCGTATATCTTGTTGAGCGCAGTCACGCTGCTCACTGCTACTTTATAACTCTGCATGACACCATCCGGCTCTTGAATTGCCACTCCATTGATGAGTACTTCCCGGTCCCGAATTTCCAAATTTTCTCCAGGAAGTCCGATACATCGTTTCACATAATTCTCTTCTTTGTCCATTGGCCGATGTGTTATGCCGCCAATGGGGAAACTCTGTCGACCTTTTTCCCTTCCACAAACCAAACAAACCTTCTTCACACTGAAATTATTCCTGGCAAGCTGCAAAAATTTATTGGGATTTCGTTCATAGTTGTCGTAACCACCTGCGATATAAATGGCCTCACGTCGCAGATACCCATAATAATCATGGCCAGCATAAAATGGATCAATCATGATGGTGTCACCATGAGGAAAATTAAAAACTACCGGATCCAACCGTTCGACTTTCCCCCAACCTGGAATTCGGAAGTAGGGGAGACTCAATGCTTCAAGATAACTATTCGTCATGCTACCCGGTAAAGCATTATGAATGAAAGGGACAGAGAGCGGTGTCTGCGGTGTCTTTGCACCGAAACTCATTTTACTTACAAATAAATAATCCCCAACGAGCATAGATTTCTCCATAGAAGGTGTGGGAATAGTAAATGCCTCGAAGAAAAATGTTCTTATTACAGAAGCAGCAACTATGGCAAATAAAATAGACTCACTCCATTCTCTCGCTTGAGATTTCTTATTACCTGTCCAATTTCTCGGGCCTGTAAAGTTTATCTGTAAGTCAGTGGGCTTATTGAAAGGAAGAATTCCAAACCCCGGATTTTTCGACGGCAAATCCCTATGGGTTTTTGTTGTATCGTCTTGAGGCACGGTTAATGCTTGAGAGGATGCTTTCGACTGACGAGTTAAACGCAGCGCAAGACCGGGCAGCGCCAACCAGGGCAAAGCTCCAAAGAGCCATTGATCCTTGGTGCTTTTCTTGCCAAATGCAATACCCATCTCAACATTGAGTATGCACAGCATAATGAGATTGATTCCCGGAGATAGAATCACAAACCACCAATACCATGGACGTTTCAATAGTTTCAGCACTGGGAAAAATTGAAGTAATGGGATTGCCCCAAACCATTTTCGATTCGTGAGTCCGGCATTTGCAATGACAGCAGGCAGAGTAACGCAATAAACGAGTTGCAGTAGTATCAGTAACAACCAAGGTATCATGTGGTAAACTTAATGTTGAATGGGAGTTGTGTTGTAATTAAGCATATCAGCCATTGTAAATATGCCCATTTTTCCGACTAAAAATTCAGCCGCCGTTATTGCTCCAGAGGCAAAGCCCGTGCGATTGAATGCATAGTGTGATATTTCTATTTGTTCATTCTCAGAACTGAATCGGATGTGATGCGTTCCTGGCACATTGCCCTCACGAACAGCCCTTACCGGAATTTCTCGAGATTCCGGATGATCGGTCAACGACCATTGCTTGTAAAATCGATTTCGCTCAATAATCTTTTCAGCAAAGGTGATGGCCGTGCCACTTGGTGCATCGAGCTTTTGAGTATGATGTATTTCTTCAATACTTGCCTTGTACTCCGGGAATTTTTCGAGCATCATCGCGAGTGTTTCGGTGAGATGAAAGGCGATGTTGACACCCAATGAAAAATTCGAAGCGTAAAACAACGCGCCGTTATTTTCTCTAATGATGGTATAAGCTTCCTCTCGCTGATGGTTCCAACCAGTGGTTCCTGTAACGATCGGACAACCCGCTTCGGCGCATACACGAATGTGATTTAAGGCAAGTTCAGGACGGGTAAACTCAATAGCCAAAGTGGCTCCTGCCAGATCCGCGGTTGTCACTTTGCGCTTGGAATCAAAAACAGAATGAATATTGTGCCCTCTGGATAGAATCAACGGCTCAAGAGCTTTTCCCATTTTTCCGTACCCAATCAGAGCGATTTGCATGGCTGTTTCTTTTTTGTGCGATTAGCAATACTGAATGACAGACCCGAATAGGGTTTACCAGGAGTCTGAATGATTGTTGGATTCAATTGAAAACTCAGGTTGGGACTAACATCGAAATAAAATAAATGAGCATCTACATTGGCCTCAATTATTTGAAGTACATATACACCGGCGAGACATATATAACTGAGGTCCATCCATTGGTGATATTGTTCTTGTACCCTATTGATACTTTCTGTGCTTGCGTTAATTTCTGCAATGGTATTAGGGTCGTTATCAACGGATGAGATATATTGTTTTCTATAATACCGATATTGTTTTGTATTGAATTGTATGAAAGCGAGGCACGTGCCAATGCCTGCAAAAACTACAGGCACTTTCCAGTACTTCCCGAAAAAGGTTTTCTCCGCGTGAATTCCATTATAAACCTGACCTGCACCTGGTATAAGGGCCGAAAAAACCGAGGCTTTCAATGGGGAAACCGGTTTAACACGCCATTTGCTTTGCCGCGGCACAGGCGCCAAAGTGTCGATTTGAGCATTCGCGACTATTGAAAGGCAAAGCGAAATCAGAAAAAGTAGAACGCGCATTGGGCGGCAATTTACTTTGCAATTATCACATACATGGCGACCGTGTTTAATGAGCATAATCCTTTAACCCAATTTACCAAATCTGGTGTTTATCGAATAAATAAGCCAACGGCCTCAATATGCGAGGTGTGTGGGAATTGATCCACCAAAGTGAATCGTTGCAACATATAACCGCTCTCACGCAATGTGGCTGCATCACGGGCAAAGGTGGCAGGGTTGCACGACACATAAACAATTGCCTTACTGCCAAGAGCAATTACACGCGTCAAGGTCTTCGGTGCAATACCCGCGCGAGGAGGATCCATTACTATACATCCTATTCGCCCAGCGTATTGAGGATAGTCTTTCAAGAATGCACCGACATCAGCACAAATGAACTCTACATTGCTCACGCCATTCATTTGTGCATTTTTATTGGCATCTACTATCGCTGATGGCACGATGTCAACACCAATAACCTTTGCTGCAGTATGCCGGGCAATCAGCTGACCGATGGTGCCTGTGCCACAAAAGAGATCCATCACAATGGAATCACTGTCGCAGATATTTTCAGTGTAGTCCATCACACACTTGTAAAGTCTTGCCGCCGACGCAGGATTGGTCTGAAAAAAAGAGGTCATTCCAATTCTGAACTCAAGGTCCATAATTCTCTCGGTGATAAAATCTCGTCCCATTATAAGTTTGGACTCACCTTCCAACGGCATCACTCGATCACCTGTATCGCCGTTTATAGTATGTATAACCCCTGCAAGTCTTTTGCCCATTGCCTGTTGCACGGTGGAAGCAAATGCGTGCACATCGAACCTATCATCTTCATTTGCTGTAACGATATTCACCAATATCTGATTTTCTGAAAAACTTTTACGCACGGTAAGAAATCGGAAGAAGCCCTTTCGTTGCGGAGGATGCCAAGCGGGTAGGTGAGTGGCCTCGCAATATCCGCGAAGCGTTGACAGTAGGTTTTCAAACTCGGCGTCAAATAAACCCGAGTCCTTATCCAGATTCTCAACACACCACCAGGTTCCGCGTTTTTTAAATCCAAGCGCAAAACCATCAAAATCAGTCCGTGTATCTCTATTGTATCCGATGGCTGAGAAAGCGTATTCCATCTTGTTGCGATAGTGCCATTGCGACGGACTTGCAACCAGTCCGTCGAACTTGGTTTCGTTAAGTTGTATACCACCGGTTTTCTCTAACATCCGCAAGCATTCGGTGATTTTATTCTCATGTTGCAACGCAATTGGCCAAGTAGCATAGGGGGCACCAGGTATAGGTTGAAAAGGAATTTCAACTTCATCTTTCGACGTGGTGATTACCTCGATCAATCTGCATTCAGCAAATCGTTTTTTGCGCGACTGCACCATTGCCCTGACCGTTTGTCCCGGTATGGCATTCTCTACAAAAACGGTGAAATCACCTTGATCTGTAGCCAATTTACTTACACCAACCCCGCCGAACGCAAGTCGGTCAATGGTTAAAGTGAGGATGCTGTTTTTTGCGAGAAAAGATTTCATGCGGGGAATTCAGTGTTCGACCGCATTAACAAGAAAACTTCTTCACATCCATCTTAGAAATTCTGGCTATGCAGTAAGTCCCTTTCTGATCAAATTCAACGCACCGCCTGCCTTGAACCATTCAATCTGTTGCGCATTGTAGGTGTGGTTTACTGCAATCATCTCTTTGCTGCCATCTTCATGCACCAGCTCAAGATGCAAGGGCTTATCAGGTGCAAAAGATGTTAGATCTGTGAAGTTGATGATGTCATTCTCCTGAATCTTATCATAATCGGAATCATTGCTGAAAGTAATTGCAAGCATTCCTTGCTTCTTCAAATTGGTTTCGTGGATACGTGCAAATGATTTCACAAGAATGGCACGCACACCCAAATGCCGCGGTTGCATAGCAGCATGCTCTCTCGAAGATCCTTCGCCATAGTTCTGATCGCCCACCACGATGGTTGATATTCCAGCGGCCTTGTATGCACGCTGAACCTTTGGAACCTCGTCATAAGATCCATCGAGATGATTTTTTACTTTATTGATCTCGCCGTTGAAGTAATTGGTAGCCCCAATGAGGGTGTTGTTGGCGATATTGTCCAAATGTCCGCGATACCTCAGCCATGGACCAGCCATCGAGATGTGGTCTGTTGTGCATTTGCCGCGCGCCTTGATCAGCACTCTTGCCCCGGTGATATTATTGCCATCCCACTCGCTGAATGGATCAAGCAGCTGCAATCTTTCACTCTCAGCCGACACTTTAATTTGCACCGCGCTGCCATCAGCGGCAGGGGCTTGATATCCCGCATCTTCAACAGCAAATCCCTTGGAAGGCAATTCATGGCCACTCGGCGGGTCAAGTTTTACCTTCTCACCCTTGTCATTCACCAGTGTATCCGTAAGGGGATTGAAACCCAAATTACCCGCAATTGCAAGGGCTGTGGTGAGTTCAGGTGATGCCACAAAAGCCAATGTATTCGGGTTGCCATCGTTTCTACTCTGGAAATTTCGGTTGAAAGAATGAACGATAGTATTGCGCTCCTTTTTATCCGCACCTACGCGCGCCCACATTCCGATACAAGGTCCGCATGCATTTGCATACACCGTTGCGCCCATTTTGTTGAATGTGTCAATGAATCCATCGCGCTCTATGGTGTAGCGAACCAACTCCGATCCGGGAGTAATACTGAACTCAGCTGCAGGTTTCAGTCCCTTTGCAATCGCTTGCTCGGCAAGAGATGCAGCACGTGAAATATCTTCATAGGAAGAGTTGGTGCATGAACCTATCAGTCCCACTTCCACTTTCAATGGCCAGTTGTTTTTCGCCGCTTCTTCTTTCATTTTCGAGATCGGCGTAGCGAGATCCGGAGTGAACGGACCATTAAGATGCGGCTCCAATTCACTCAAATTGATTTCAATGACCTGATCAAAATATTTCTCCGGGTGCTGATACACCTCCGCATCGCCGGTGAGATGTGCCTTGATTCCATTGGCCAAATCAGCTACCTCTACGCGACCTGTAGACCGGAGATATCTCTCCATGCTCTCGTCATATCCGAAGGTAGAAGTGGTGGCACCAATCTCTGCACCCATGTTGCATATGGTGCCTTTACCCGTGCAGGAAAGCGATTCTGCGCCTTCACCAAAGTATTCTACAATACAACCTGTTCCACCCTTTACGGTCAATATGCCCGCCACTTTAAGAATGATGTCTTTGGCCGAGCACCATCCATTCAATTGTCCGGTGAGCTTGATACCAATCAATTTTGGGAATTTCAGTTCCCACGCCATACCGGCCATCACATCCATTGCATCTGCACCCCCAACACCAATGGCAACCATGCCCAAACCGCCGGCGTTGACCGTGTGCGAATCGGTACCAATCATCATTCCTCCGGGAAATGCATAATTCTCAAGCACTACCTGATGGATGATTCCTGCACCCGGCTTCCAAAATCCTATTCCGTATTTGTTTGATATCGATGATAAAAAATTGAATACCTCATTATTCTTGAGCAATGCCTCTTCCAGATCCTTTGACGAACCCACGCGCGCTTGAATCAGGTGATCACAATGTACTGTACTGGGAACGGCAACCTTGCTGCGACCGGCCTGCATGAATTGCAATAACGCCATTTGCGCTGTGGCATCCTGCATGGCTACACGGTCTGGGGCGAAGTCGACATAACTTTTACCGCGACCATATGCCGCCTTTGCTTCACCCTCCCAAAGGTGCGAGTAGAGTATTTTTTCGGTGAGAGTGAGTGACTTACCCGTAAGTTTTCTGGCGGCTTCAATGCGCGCTGGTATGCGGGAATAAACTTCCCTTATCATTTCAAGATCAAAGACTTTGCTCATAGGAAATTGCTTTGCGCAAAAATAAACTTTGTTCAGCGCCCGAGGTAAAAATTGATGAGCCCTTCTGGAGCAGTTATACTCACTGTTTTTTGTTCATCATTGATCTCATCAAAGAAATCGGGATGCAAAGGCAACAATATCTCACCATGCTGTCCGATGATACTCATCAGTGGATTCATGACCTTGTCATCGATAGCAGCCACTTTACCAATATCACCATGTTCTGCATCGATTACAGTGTATCCAATAATTCGAGCAAACTCCATGCGTTCGCGATCGGATGAACTGATATCTTCCGGACGAATGAAAATGGTACAACCCACCAGGGCCTTTGCAGCGATTTCGCTATCAATACCCTCCAGTTTCAATTTGATGTTGCGTTGTGTCTTATACTCCATGCTGGTAATCGGATAAGGCACGATTTCACCCTTGCGCTCGATGAAGAGGAAGGTAAGATCTTCATAATCCTTCACGTTTGACTGACCCAGTTCAGCCGTTAGTTCTCCCTTGTAGCCATGCAACTTGGTGATGGTACCTAAGGCGTGCAATTGCGAAGAATTCATAGGATAAAAAAAAAGCCACCCGAAGGTGGCATTGGTATGAATGTAAGATTATGCTTCAGATGATTCTGATGGTGCGGCTTCTTCAGCGGGGGCTGCTTCCTCAGCAGGCGCCGGCGCTGCAGATGCTGCCTCTGCCGCGGCTGTAATCGCTTTGAGGCGGTTTTCATTCACCTCGCGCTCATGCTTCAGACGCTTGGCTTCATCGGTAGATTTGTTCTTGGCCAATGAATCACGTTTTCCTTGGATCTTGGCGGCCTTTTCTTGAACCCACGCTTCGTATCTCTTATCAGCTTCTTCCTGAGAGAAAGCACCTTTGGCGACGCCCTTATCAAGGTGAAGACGGTAGAGCACTCCAGTGTAGCTAAGCATAGCGCGCACTGTATCTGTGGGTTGAGCACCATTCTTGATCCAGGTCACAGCACGATCGTTGTCGAGCTGAATACTGGCCGGGTTGGTGTTGGGGTTGTAACTTCCGATACGCTCGATGAATTTTCCATCACGGGGTGAACGGGAGTCTGCTGCCACGATGTGAAAGAAGGGTTTTCCTTTCTTTCCGTGACGCTGAAGTCTGAGCTTTACTGCCATAGTTGTGTTGTTTGTGGGGTGCGAAACCCGGGTAACAATTTTTTAATTAGGGGCGCAAAACTACTGCATGTCATACATATTTTGGCGCGGTGGACAAAAAAAAGAAAAATTTTTTGTGTCATCGGGGAAATGACCTCGGTGTGAACGCAAGGTCAATGCTCCTCTGCTTTGCCGCCATGCTATTGTCGAGCCTGTCGTTCTCGCAATATCAGGAGAATCCGCTCAATAACAGCACACGATATTTTTTAGGGGGAGGACTCAACACAATGGATCGAGCCGCTGTTTGCGGTGAATTTGTTTTCAGCAGAAAGGGTGAAGGTCCGCTCATAGAAACCCGCCTTGGCTTCAGCAGGGAGATGAGCGGCTTGCCCTCCGACACGTGCACAACCACAAACAATTGGCAATTGGAGCCAGGCATCTTCCTTGGCGATGGATGGCGCTTTGGCAAACTGACATTGACGGGGGCGTTGGGATTGAATATGTCTTTTCGACAATACTGCCGCATTGAGGGCTATGAAGAAAGGATGAAGAAGGCTTTGCTTCCCGCTCTCGGTGCGAGGATTTCGAGCGCGGTGCAAGTATCGAATCGCTGGCAACTGCAGATCAACCTCATCGGCAATGTCGGCTTTCGAAATGCTTATTACGGTGCAACGATTGGAGTCGCGAAATACATTAAGGGCTGAACCATGAGGCAGGAATACAATTTCTACGCTCCCCCGAAAGTCTTGGTCGACGGCGCTGCACTGCCCGATGATGAGGCCTTACATTTTATTAAATCGTTGCGGGGCCGTTCGGGCGATGTCCTGAAAATCACCGACGGTTGCGGTAAGTTGTATAGCGCATCTGCTGAGGTAAATAAATCAGCGGTTGTTTTGTTGGATCTAACGTTGATTGAGGAAACGATTGAAGATAACCTACCCACACTTGCCGTGGGGCTGTTAAAACATGCCGACCGAATGGAGTGGTTGGTAGAAAAAGCCGTTGAAATTGGGGTGAAAGAAATTGTTTGGCTCTTGACGGAGAAGTCGACGCGTTACGGTTACCGCCATGAACGAATGGAACGCATTGCCATTGCAGCCATGAAGCAATCAGGTCGATTGTGGTTACCTAAAATCAACGGTCCAGTTGAATTTTCAGAATGGATCATCAATTGCAATGATTCCATGAAATTCATCGCCCATTGCCAAGATGCCAACGAAAAAGCTTCGCTCGTCAACAAGATTGACCCCAACATTGCAACGTTGATATTGATAGGACCAGAGAGTGATTTTTCAGATGGAGAAGTGCAAATAGCCAAAGAAGAACATTTCGTTCCAGTGTCATTAGGCCCCTCCAGATTGCGCTCCGAAACGGCGGCCATTTATGCACTCACTATGTTCTCAGGAGTAATCTCGAAATGAAAACTGATTACGAACGATTATGTTTTGCGACTTGCAAAATCGAAATCGCTTTTCATCTCAAGCATCTTTCATGAGTATGAATTTTCATCCTCAAACTTCCATAAACCACTTAATACTCACAGATATCCGTTCTTTGAGATCCTTTCGATCGACAATGTAATCCAAAAACCCGTGCTCCTGAACGAACTCGGCGCTCTGGAACCCTTTGGGTAAATCTTTGCCAATGGTTTCTTTAACGACTCGCGGCCCCGCAAATCCTATCAGGGCTTTGGGCTCCGAAATATTGATATCACCCAACATAGCGTAAGATGCAGTAACGCCTCCGGTAGTCGGATCAGTTACCAAACTGATGTATGGCAATCTATTCTTAGATAATAAAGTGAGTTTAGCTGAGGTCTTGGCCATCTGCATTAAAGAATAACCCGCCTCCATCATTCTGGCTCCACCCGATTTGGAGATACAGATAAATGCCGCTTTCTGACGTATGGCTTCATCCACCGCTAAAGCAAATTTTTCACCTACAACTGATCCCATCGATCCACCAATAAAAGCGAAGTCCATACACGCAATCACGGTATTAAATCCAGCTACTTTTCCAGCGCCTACGCGCATGGCATCATTCAACCCGGTTTTCGTAATGGTGGTTTTTATTCTGTCGCGATAAGATTTGGTGTCTTTGAACTCAAGCGGATCTCCACTCCGCAAGTTGGCCGCTATCTCTGAGTATTCGTTGTTATCAAACAATATGGAAAAATATTCCCGAGAGCCGATTTTATCATGGTAGTTGCATTGCTTGCATACCCAGTTTTGCTCTGCATGATCTTCGGAAATAACCACGGTCTTGCACTCTGGACAACTATACCAAAGCCCTTCAGGAATCTCCTTCTTCTCTTTGTTTTTAGTGGTTATTCCCTGTATCTTCCTTTTGAACCAACTCATTGCTATTCTTCAATTTGTCTGCAAATATCCTAAATGTGATTTATCTCAGCAGATAAATGGGGCCATATTCACGAAGTGCCTTGCCATCATACGTTACAGCCGTGATGCGATAGTTGTAAACGTCGTCGCCAATACTTAACCCCGGGTTCCAAACGGTTTCTATGTCCGTTGTAGCAAATACCAAATCACCCAACCGGTTGTACACTCTAATGTCAATCTCCCGAAGATTGAAACCCTGAACCCTCCAGCCCTCATTGATGTTGTCTTCATTCGGAGTGAAGGCCGACGGTATGAATAATCCGAAGTTACAGGGAAAAACTTCTGCCTTAATGCTTTCGGAAATGGCGCCGCATGCGTTCTGCGCAGTGATAGTATATACTCCGGGTTGGGTAATTTCTCTCGTCAAACCCAGAGTTGTATCACTCCATGCATAGTTCAGGGCATCTTTTATGTCAACCACGATTTCGGCACTCGCATCCTCACAAAATGAAACTGTTTCCTCCATGGTAATCGTTGGGTATTCGGAGAGATAGATTTGTACGGGATAGCTTACGTTACAAGCTGAATCCGTCACCTGAAAGCTGTAACTTCCTGCTGTTTCGAAAATCGCGGTTGTACCTATTTGGCCGTCTGACCATTCCCCAGGAATGAGAGTTTGAATTGTAACGGCATCGCCACAAAGTGCGATTTCATCCTGAAGACCGGTCGCTGCTTCGAGTTGCACGCTCACCTGAAATGTGTCAGTTTGTATACAACCAAAGGCCTCGGCGAAATACGAATAGCTGCCATCTACAGTAATTAAAATTTCATTATCGACGATACCGTTGGACCATTGCACAGGAGCTTCAAAGCTGAGAGAAAATCCCAGATTGGAACATACAACGGTGTCAGAAACCACGGGTAGAATTTCAATCGGGAAATAATTCAAGGTGAAAGTTTCAGTAATCTCACATCCATTCCATTGTCCTGTGACAATGTTGCCGCCTTGATTCATGGGCTCTTCAAAAGAATTACTGCCATTGGCCCAAGTAATGCTTCCTGGCCAATCAGTTATTTGAAGGGTATATTCATTCCACGGACAAATTGTTGTGTCAGACAATGGCAGTAGGGGAGGGAGTTCGATGTAATCCGCTTCCAGAGTGTCAGCAAAGGCACAAAGACCATCTGCATATTCGAAAATATATACACCAGTGGATGTGATTGTAAAGTTGTCTGACGGCCCAGTTCCATTCCAAAGTCCGGTCACTTCCGATTGCAGGGTGAGCGAGGTGCCTTCGCACAAAATTGTATCGACACCTAAATCTACAAAGGGCGAGTTGTATTCACTGATTTGTATGGTGTCGTTGAGAGTGCAGGCGCCAGCGGACGCATGAAGATAGTAGGTTCCCGCACCTGTGGTGATGGTGATATTATCATTGGCATCGTTCCAAAGTACCTCCTCCCAACCGCTTCCGGCGTTGAGAGTGACAACGCTGTTTCTGCAAATAGTGGTGTCATTCGGGAAATCGTAGGTGGGTTGTGCATCGTAGCTCACAAGAATTTCGTCAGTTTGAATACATCCTTCATTCCCATAAACGAATGTGTATGTGCCAGGTGTAGTAACGGAATATTCATTGGCTGCTGTACTTGAGTTCCAGATACCTGTGGCTGGGGTTGATAGCACTAGTATTTCGCCCAAACATAAAGTAGTATCTGGTCCAAGATCCAGCATGATGGGCGTTATGGGAAATATGATGATTTGGTCGGTTGCCGTGCAGGTTGATATAGACGCCGTAACACTAACAATTCCTGCTCCTGCAAGGATGGAGGTTTCTTCCGAGCCATTATTCCATTGCACATTCTCCCAGCTCTCTCCAGCTGATAGGGAAATATGAGCCCCCGCGCAAATGCTGGTATCATTCCCAATATTCAAATCGGGAAGCGATATAACAGTCACTTCAATAGTATCTGATTGCGCACATTGGCCGGGTGAATAGGTGAATGAGTATTGGCCACCCGATGAAATTAGCAGCGAATCTGAGAAGTAATTATTGTTCCAAATACCGGGCGCTTGCGTAGTTAATATAATTTCATCTCCCTCACATAATTCACGGTTGCTGCCGAGGTCTAGTAATATTGAATCGATAGCACTGATGTGAAGGGTGTCTCTCGCGATACAGTTTTCAATTATGGCCAAAACAGCATAATCACCCGCTTGAGAAACAGTGATGCTTTCACCTCCAGCCCCGGTAGACCATGCAATAAAATCCCAGACATCTCCTGCGGAAAGTGCAAGGGTTTGCCCCTCACAAACCACGGTATCATTTCCAATATCAAGCAGCGGAACAGGGAAGAGATCAATGTTAATTGTGTCAGCATATTCACAACCATTGATGTTGGTCGAAAAAGAATATTGACCTGATTCGAATACCTGCAAGTAATCTGCAACGCTTCCATCTGACCATATCCCCACAAAATCGGTTTGTAATAATGGCGGTTGGTTGCTGCATCCTAAGATGTCGTTGCCGAGGCTCAGTTGTGGATCGGGTGGAACAGAAACGATAATGTCGGCTTGGTCATCACAGGAGTTTTTGCTTACAACAACCTGGTATTCTCCGGGTATCAGAAATCGGGTAGAAGATGAATTTCCGTCTGACCATAGAACTTGTTCATATTCGCCAGGGAGGATAATTTCAGTGCTGTCGTAAGGACAAACGATGAGTTCCGTGGCAATGCTCAGAGGTTCAAAGGGTATAACCGTAATTGTGAGACTATCCATCGTATGACAAAATCCGGCTGTATCAGCACTGAGCACGAATTCGAATTGCAGCGTGTCAGAAGTTGTGTTCTGTAAGGAGATGAGATGGTTAGAAATATGATTGTCATAGCCCTCAGGTAATCCGATCCAGTCGTAGCTATAATTCGCGTTGGCAGCCATTCCGATGCCGATGAAATCCCCCCCACATATCGTCTGATCTGTTCCGAGAAAGGCAGGATTAGCCGGCTCAATGGGCTGGCAGGTATAGAAAGAGATGTCATCGATACCAAAATCATTACCTCCACCGCTGCTTTGTTGATTGATAATACACAAAGACAATTGACTGTTGTTACCAGTGTACCATTGGGCACTGATTTGTTGCCATGCACCATCAATCTCATTTACCTCGGGCAGCAGAACCCCATTGATTCTGATTTGCAGTTGCGCGTAGGGATGTGGCTCAGGGATATCAGTGATATTACATGCCCAAAACGAGAAGGTATAAAAGGTTAATGGATTAACGTTGACCGTTTGGCACCACACTTCTGCGTTGTCGGCCGAATCTCCATTGCAAATCATAAAGTTCCCGGTTCCCGGATTTGTATGGTCGAGGCCGGTGAAATTGTTGTGGTATTCCTGAGCATTCGGGCCGATGGCATATCGGTCTTCCGGACAGAGGGTACAGAGAATATTGGGCGCTGGAACAAACAGATGATCACTGCTGAAGCCGATGTTTCCGGCTTCAAAATCACCATTGAATAGCGCATCTACGGGTGTTTCACAATTTCCGCATTGTGAAATACCTTGATGGCAAACGAGCGTTATCCATAGGCTGATGATGAGCCTGCGCATAGTTAATTTTCTTTCAGAAGCGCAAAATTGTCAGAGGAATTTGCGGCAATAAAATTGCTCACTGGATTGGCGTACATATTCAGTAAAATCTCTCTCGCATTGCTGGCCAAATTCTCTTTTGGAAGTCCCGATTTTTTGCGGTTCAATGTTAGTTTTAGTACCTGACCTCTCAAGTAATTTGCGAAAGTGATGCGCTGGATATTCGAATAATGCTCCTTGAATTCCTTGCTGCCATGGAGCATGTCATAAGCAATGTAGTTCGTAGGCCATAGCTGATAAATCCGATGCATTTGTTGGTCGATGCAGTCACTCAGTGCCTTGAACTTTTCATTTTTGTTTTGAATGGATGATAGTGATGCTATGAACGCGCTCAAATCTTCTCCCACCGAAATATTCACTCTGCCCTTGTGTCCCGTAATTCCTGTAATCATCGAGAAGAAATCTTCATTGGGCTGCTTGTTGTATGAACCGAAATATCGCTTGTGCAGTAATTCGTTGGTCTTAATGATATCGCACGGGTCATACTCGTAGCTCACGCAGGTTGGTAAGAGATTGAGGCCTTGCAATGATTCTTCCATCTTATCGGGACCACTGATCGCAAGCATTTTCAATAATGCCGTAGAAGTGCGGTCATCGCCATCCTTACTTCGTCCTTCTCTATGAGCAATCCAAATGGAGGTTTGGTCGTTTGTGATGGTCTGCCGGATATAATTGCTCAATCGGGCCGAGATATGAATCATTGCCCTTGAGGTGGTGTCGCGATGCACAATGAAGTTTCTGTTGCAGCGTACCAAATCTTCAACGAACTTGGTTTTAAGCAGGTTGTTGCCGATCGCAATTTGGGTCGCTTTAAAACCACGTTCTACCAAACAAACATTGAGCAGCGCGCTATCTAAAACGATATCCCGATGATTGCTGATAAACAAATAGGCCTTATTTCGCTCGATATTCTCAACGTTCGAAAAGGTGAGTCCGCTCGTGGTCATTTGTGTTATCACCTTTACAGCAGGCGCACTGATTTCCTCCTGAAATGTCTTCACCGTATCAGAGGCAAGCACCATATCACTGATTTCTGATTTGCGCATGGCCGGATACACCCACTTCATCATTTTATAGAACAATGGTTCTTCCGACAAGCGCTTCAGTGCCTCTGGCATTTCTGAGTCGTCATAGGGCCGAATAGACTCGAAACTATTGACATCAATCTCCTCACTCATGTGGCTAATGTATGATTGAATTCATTTAGGTGAAATATTGCCTGCAACCTGACATCATATTCAGGTGTCTGTTTTACACTTAGTTATTTTTGCCCAGTGAGGTGTATCGTTAGCGCATTAATTATCATTTCTTGTTTGTGCAGTTCAGCACAGAATTTTACCTTGAATGGTAATGCCAGCAATCTTGGTGGCGGTTGCTATCGTTTAACGGCTTCTTCCAGTTATCAGGTGGGTAGCGCTTGGAATCAGAACAACTTGAATTTGAATGCCCCTTTCGATTTACGTTTCGATGTAAAGTTTGGGAATTCTGATGGCGGTGCAGATGGCCTCGCATTCGTGCTTCAAGGGCAGGGGCTTAATGCTATTGGAGCTGTAGGTAGCTCTTTAGGGTATGCGGTAAACGCACCCGCTGATCCAGCGGCAAACGGAATTATTCCCTCGCTCGCTGTAGAGTTTGATACTTTTTGGGACGGTTCAGGTGGCGACCCTGGCTATGATCACATCGCAATCATGAGAGATGGTATAAAAGACCACACCATTGCCGCCAATACGGTTGCTGCGCCTGTCGAGGCCCTTTCAGGAGGATTGAATATTGAAGATGGCAATTATCACCGCGTGCAAATCACGTGGAATCCAACAACAGAATTGCTCTCTGTTTACCTTGATTGTGATTTGAGAATAAGCACGAATGTGGATTTGCAAAACGATATCTTCTCATCAGGAAATCCGGTCTATTGGGGGTTTACTGCTAGCACCGGCGGTTTATCGAATAATCATGAGTTCTGTTTGGTACAACCCACCATTATCCAACTGAACACTGCTTCTAACGATGTGTTTATTTGTCCAGGGGGTTCAGCCAATCTTGGAGTTACGATTCAATCACCAGGTTCGATTCAATGGACGCCAGCCACCGGGCTTAGCAGTACGGTGATTCAAAGTCCGATCGCCTCTCCACTCGTCAATACTACCTATACTGTAACCTCAACAGACATTTGCGGAGAAGTCACCACTGAAATCGTCAATGTCAATATCATTGATCCGCCCAACGTTTCTGCCGGCAATGATTTGGAATTCTGTCAGAACACCACTGTCACTACTACTGCCACGGCATCTGAAGCAGGCAGCTTCGATTGGTCAACACCCAATGGCAGCATCGTGGGTTCCTCTACAAATGCCACTGTTGATGTTGATGCAGGGGGTACATATAACGTTGAATTTACCTCAAGTTTAACGGGCTGTACCGCATCAGACGCGCTAATGATAAGCGAATTGCCGATACCCAATCCCAACCTTACCAATCCATATCTCATTTGCCCGGGTGGAACACTTCAACTTTCATTGGGCAACGCTTGGGATCAAGTGCAATGGCCCGATGGCTCATCATTTTTCAATTACACGGTAAACCAACCTGGAAATTATAATGTGCTCATTTCGGATGATGGTTGTTCGAATAACGTTGAGTTTATCGTCCAATATCCTTTACTTTCTCCGCCTAATCTCGGTGCTGATATTTCTATCTGCATGGGAGAATCCGCTCATCTCACTGCTGGAATTTCCGGTGTATGGAGTAATGGGGTAACAGCAACAAGTATAGATGTTCAGTCGCCCGGCACATATTTCATTACCGTTTTAGATCAGGGATGCGCCGTTGGAGACACGATTCAGGTTTTTACGTTTTTACCACCCGCCCTGGAACTTGGGGCAGATCATAATATTTGTCGAGGTGATACCGCATTTTTTGAAGTATTTGTAAATGCCCAATGGCCCGATGGTAGTACTGGCATGAATTATTACACGAGAGATTCGGGAGTAATTGTTGCCCACGCCAGCAATGGGCCTTGTTATGTTGAAGACTCTGCTCATGTCTTCATCACTGAAATCCCTTATGTAAGCATTATCGGTGATTCTGCGCTTTGCGAAGGAACAACAATTTATCTCGGTTTAGATGCTGCCTATTATACCCAACTTCGCTGGAACACTGGAGATACCTCTAAAATCATTTCAGTAACAGAAGCGGGCATTTATCAAGTGGGTGTTGAAAGTGAGTGTGGTGCTGATGTGGATAGAATTGAAATTGAATATGAGGATTGTGAAGAGGCGGTTTTCATACCCAATGCATTTACACCGGATGGTGATGGTATCAATGATGTGCTGTCATTCAGCACCAAGAATATCTCCACCTTCGCTATTGACATTTTTGATCGATGGGGAAATGTTGTATTCAGTTCAAAGGACCCAAGCGAGAAATGGTTAGGGGATGTTCAAGGTGACGGATACTACGCGCCTAATGGTATGTATCATTATCGTTACGTTGTTACACTAAAGAGTTTAGATGTTTTCGAGCGCAGTGGTTTCATCCTCCTGATGCGTTAATTATACTGACACCTGGGCGCGTTTTCAGTTAGGATCGATTCCAGTTTCCATCTCTATTTTCGCACAACAATTAATGAGCAATGAATTATCTCGATTTTGAAGAACCCATAAAGGAAATCAGACAACAGATTGAAAAGCTGAGAGAAAGTGAGAAGAAGTCAGGCGTAAGCATGGATGCCGCAATTGCAGAGTTAAATGATGCATTGCACAAGAAGATCAAAGACATCTATGATGCTCTCGACCCGTGGCAAAAGGTTCAGGTGAGCAGACACCCGGATCGTCCCTATTGCCTGGATTATATAGAGAGCATTACCGGGAAAGATTGGATTGAGTTGCACGGTGATCGCACCGTCGGCGATGACAAAGCAATGGTCGGTGGTTTCGGTTTTATCGATGATCAGCCGGTGATGCTAATCGGTCAGCAAAAAGGGAATACCACCAAACTCCGACAATACCGCAACTTCGGCATGGCCAACCCCGAAGGGTATCGCAAAGCGCTTCGCTTGATGAAACTTGCTGAGAAGTTCAATCGTCCGGTAATTACCTTCATTGATACTCCGGGTGCGTTTCCCGGTATCGAGGCAGAAGAACGCGGCCAGGGTGAAGCCATCGCCAGAAATCTTTTCGAGATGATGAAGCTGCGTGTGCCTGTCATCTGCATAATTATCGGTGAAGGTGCCTCGGGTGGCGCATTGGGCATCGGTATCGGTGATCGCGTGATGATGCTGGAAAATACATGGTATTCGGTGATTTCACCGGAGTCATGTTCTTCCATTTTGTGGCGATCATGGAATCACAAGGTAGAGGCGGCCAGCGCGTTGAAATTAACTGCTGAGGATATGAAGTCGGGCGGACTTATTGACGGCATTATTCGGGAACCTCTCGGTGGTGCTCATAACGATCCCGCAGCAACTTTCGCCATCGTTAAGGAAGTTATTCTTCAAGAGTTAGAAGCTCTTCGAAAAATAGATGCCGACCAATTGGTGCAGTCGCGCATTGATAAATTCTGTTCTATGGGAGTGGTGGTGAATTCATAATTGATTCGTGTTGCGTAATATCTCGATACGGAAAATCATTCGCATATCATTCATTGTGGTTCTTTTTCCTTTTGTGGCTCTCCTGTTGCATGCCCTCATTTCATGGGCCGTGATGCACATTCCCGCCGATAGTGACGCAGAGAATAAAGGGGGAACTACCCAAATATTTGTGCATTGTGATGCTGTGCATTCCGAAATCATTGTGCCAGTTACCAGTCACGATGTTTCTTTTCGCAATTTGCTCTCGCATCACTTGTCTGATTCTCTTTCTTCGCAGGTACGTTACATATCTTTCGCCTGGGGTGATTTGCACTTCTTTCAGCATACACCCCGTTGGGAAGACCTCACAGTGGTCAACGCCGTTCGGGCTGCCATCGGCATCGATTCTACTGCGCTGCATGTAAACCCGTTGATGTATGATCCCGATGTTCATCAAAATATTGCCTGTACTATAACCCCGGAAAATTTTCGTCGGCTCGCTTCATTTATCGAAGCTTCCATTGCAAGAAACGATGAGGCCGTCGAATTTGTAAATGGACTTCACTACGGTGAAAACGATTTCTTTATCGTCAGTAAGGGTGTTTATTCCATGTTTTATAATTGTAATTCCTGGGTGAATGACGCTCTGAAATCTGCCGGCTGTGCCGCAAGTGTGTATACTATCTTTCCCGCAGGTATAACAAATCAATATCCGCCTCTAAAGCATTGAAAATATGGCTCGACAAAAATGTATCATCGGCAATTGGAAAATGAATCTCACCCTGCAAGATGCCAGGCAGTTGCTGTTGCAATTGAAACCGGAAGTAGAATCCTCGAGTGCCAGAGTGGTTTTCGCAACACCTTATATCTATCTCAAAGAGGTCATTGATATCGGAATGAATGCGGGCGCTCAGGATTGCAGTCTTCACGCATCGGGCGCATATACGGGTGAAATCAGCGCGATGATGCTTCATTCTATGGGAGTATATGTTTCATTGATTGCCCATAGTGAGCGTCGTCAATACCATCATGAAACAAATGAAACTGCTTTTGGTAAAATATCTCAGTGCCTGCAAAATCAGATTGCACCGGTGTATTGCTGCGGAGAGAGCAAGGAGGAACGTTTGGCAGACCAACATTTCGTTGTTGTTGAGGCGCAATTGCGTCAAGCACTGGCCACAATAGATAAGGCATTGGCTTCTCACGTTATTATCGCGTATGAGCCAGTTTGGGCGATAGGCACTGGTCTTACAGCATCTGCCGAACAAGCACAGGAAATGCATGCGTTTATTCGCTCGGTATTGTCAGAAATATTTGATCGCGATGTAGCCAACGAAATTCTTATTCTCTACGGTGGCAGTGTGAATGCCGGCAACGCTGCGAATCTCATGGCATGTCAGGATATCGATGGGGCTCTCGTTGGGGGAGCTTCCCTCAAAGCGGCAGATTTTACTTCGATCATTCATTCTGTTCGATGAATTATACTGAAGTAACTTTTCATCTCAACCGGGCTGATATTGCCGAGACTCTTATGGCGCAGCTGACAGAGTGTGGTTTTGAGGGTTTTGAGGAACAGGAGGCTTGCATAAAGGCGTATATCCCTGAGTCACTTTTCTCGAAAGAAATTCTCGCTCCGTTTGATGAAATTTGGTGCGATAGTGGGCTATCGGGCTGGTCAGTCAAAACCATGCTGGAACAGAATTGGAACGCGCTGTGGGAATCCAACTTTGAGCCAGTTAGAATTGAGGGAATTTGTCTCATCAGAGCACCCTTCCATGAGCCGGACGCGAGTTTACCGATGGAAGTTGTGGTTGAACCTAAAATGTCTTTCGGTACCGGACATCACCAGACAACCCGGCTCATGGTTAAAGCTATGTCGAAGCTCGACATAAAAGGCAAAAAGGTCTTAGACATGGGCTGTGGCACCGGCATTCTGGCCATTGTTGCTGCACGTTGGGGAGCCCTTTCGGGAGATGCAATAGACTGTGATATGTGGTCGGTCGAGAATTCAGAAGAGAATTTTAGTCGTAACGAGGTAAATCAATTCCGAGTCTTTCAGGGAATGGCCGAGGATATTGCTGCTGATGCCCGATACGATATCATTCTGGCGAATATCAATCGCAATGTGCTATTGGAGGATATTCCAACCTATTCTGGATGTCTTTCAACAGACGGTACGTTATTGATGAGCGGCTTTTATGAGGATGACGCAGATGCTATAAAGGAAGTGTGTCAACACCATCAGCTTTCTTTTGTAGAGAGTAGTCAAGAAGACCGTTGGACATGTCTACAATTCGTGAAAAAATCAGGTTAGCTTGAGAGTAGTATTAGCCCTTAAAGACCGAGCAACAATTCTTCCGGACTCTTTCCGCCCAACAACATTCTTTCCGGATTTTCCAGCATGTCCTTCACCTTTACAAGGAAACTTACACTTTCACGTCCGTCGATGATACGGTGATCATAGGAAAGAGCAACGTACATGATCGGACGAATTACAATTTGTCCGTTCTCAACTACAGGACGTTCAACGATATTATGCATTCCTAAGATGGCACTTTGCGGTGGGTTAATAATGGGAGTAGATAGCATCGATCCAAACACTCCGCCGTTGGTAATGGTGAAGGTTCCACCTTGCATTTCATCGACAGAAATTTTTCCATCCCTTACTTTTTTGGCAAGTGCTCCAATAATTCTTTCGATATCCGCCAATCCCATCATTTCAGCATTGCGCAATACCGGAACCATCAATCCCTTGGGTGATGATACGGCAATGCCGATATCGGTGTAGTCGTGGAAAACGATATCGCCACCATCGATACGAGCATTCACCGCCGGGAAAGCAAAAAGGGCTTCGCTGCAGGCCTTGGTAAAGAAGGACATAAAACCCAGACCTACTCCGTGTTTTTCCTTGAATGCATCCTTGTACTTAGAACGCAAATCCATGATGGGCTTCATATTCACCTCATTGAAGGTGGTGAGCATCGCAGTATTGTTCTTCACACTTACCAGACGCTCAGCGATTTTCTTGCGCAGATTGCTCATTTTCTCTCTGCGTTCATCGCGCGTACCAGTTCGTTGCGGGATTTCAGCTGCTTCAAATCCTGATGCGATAGCAGATAGCACATCACTCTTGGTGATTCTACCGCCGCGACCGGTAGCGGGCACTTGCTGTGCAGTCACTCCTTGTTCTTTCATCAATTTCGCTGCAGCAGGGGAGGGGGTTCCGCTGGCATAGCTTGAGGCGTCTTTCTTTACCTCCGGAGCTGGCGCTGAGACAGGTTTTTCCTCTGATTTAGCGGGTGCCTTAGCGGGAGATCCCGCGGGTTTTTCCGCTGTTGTATCAATGCTGCAAGCAATGGCACCCACCGCTACTGTATCTCCGGCCTGTGCAATAATGGTAATGCTACCGGATGCTTCAGCGGCTAGCTCGAGCGTAGCTTTATCACTATCGATTTCAGCGATGGTTTGACCATTCTCAACGTAGTCACCATTTTTTACCAGCCAGCTGGCGATGATGACTTCACTTATGCTTTCTCCGGGGGAGGGAACTTTGATTTCAATTTTCGACATTTCGAATCTCAATTAATGCCGTAAAAGTAGAATCAAAAAAGGTCGAAGAGGAAAAACTGAATCGTAAGGTCGAACTTTAATAATAACGATGCCGAATTTCTGTGGAATTATCTTCTCGCGATGATCGCATAATTGATCTGTGGCCAGTCATTGTGTTTACCCAGCAACTTCTTCAACTCCCGCTTCCATATTGGAGGATCAACCGGATTCCCTTTCCCCTGCTGTAACGAGCGTTCATCGACCCAGCCGAAATCCGAGAAAAATCGAAAACCTTCGAAAGCATAGCACGAACGTTGGAATATAGATTCAGTAGTTTTCCGTATTACCTTTCTAGAAATGGGCGATTCATATACATCAATGTGCGCCGGTATCTTATAGCTCGGAAATAATTGATACTTCTCGAAGGCAATTTTCTTCTCGTCGATAAGCTTGAATTCAATGCTAGTGAAACCAAGGCCATTAAGTACTTTTTGAAACCACGCGCGATTCGGATTGTAAAAGCATGTTTGTCGCTCTGAATTGAAATCTCGTACCAATTGAAGTTGAGGAATGGCTGAGATATCCGGCGAAATATCCTCACGGAGAAACAATGTGGATGATGCTTTTGCAAACAGCTCTTCCATGGCTAACAATGGGTCGCGAAGCCATGCTAATACATTCGAACAAAATACAAAATCAAATTGTCCGGGAATTTTGTTCAAGTCATATATGCCGTGCGAATGAATGTTGATTTGCGACTGTAATAATTTCTTTGCCATTTCAATGCCGATCGGACTCCATCCGTGCGTCATGTTGCTCTGAGTGTCGCCTCTGTAGATATCCGTGGCGTGTACCGATTTGGCTCCCTTCTGTTCTGCGAGATAAGAAAACATTCCATCATTAGAACCCACATCCAAGAAACTCAATCCCTCCATATTCTCTGGCAAATAAGCACTTTGCCATTCATTTGAAAAATTTCTACCGGGTGTCTCAAGTTGCTCCGTTAAGGGAATTCGTTGTCTCCAAAAATGATAACTAAAAACTTCATGGAGTTCTTCACGTGTAATTGAGCGATTCATCATTAATTTCTTGGTATTAGATGTCTATTTGGTGGTTGACAAATGTAGGTAACATGTCTATTGAAGGTTGGACAGATAGAGAAGAGGATAATGCATACCACTCAACAAAACTTATAATAACCACCATAACATGTATAACCTGATTTAACCCGGGAAAACCATTAATGTCTAGCACTTCAGATGCCTCGCGAATTGCGTGTAATTCACTTCCGCGGAATATCGTTTTTCAAACATGGCCCTCGCCCCATTGCGCAGGGTCAATTGCATCTGCTTGTCAGCATACATCTGCCTCACCCGTTCAGCAACTTCATTTGCCGTGAATTCAATCGGAATAATAAACCCACAACTAGAATCGATTATTTCAGGATTGCCTACCGCTTTGGTAGCTATGGCGGGAATACCTGCGCTGATAGCTTCCATCAATGATACCGGAATGCCTTCAGCATAGCTGAGATTCAGAATAAGATTTACTTGTTCAGTACTATAAAACTCGATAATTTGATGATGAGGCACGTGTCTGCGAAGGTCAACTTTCTCTTCCAATCCATATCTTTTAATTTCATCCATCAATAAATCCTCATCCTCTTTATTACCGCCACCAAAGTGAACCCATTCTATGGTCAAGTCTTCTAAAAGTGATAGTATTTCTGGTATCCGATATATTCGCTTATGTGGCTGAATTGCAGAACATGTTACGATTCGAAACATTCCCCAATCATTTACGGGAGAAAGCGCCATTGGCGCCTGTACGCCCAATCTGGCCAGTTTGAACTTATCGCTGAGGGAAGGAAAAAGCTTATTCAGATGCGTTAATCCATGATTTGAAATACAATGAATTTCATCGCAGGTATACAATTTGGTTTTTTCAAACGGCATGAACGAACCATCGATGCGCATAATCTCTGACCAATCCTTGTGATACAAATCACTGCTATGCGCTCGGCTAACGATACGAAAGTTTGCTCTAGAAATTTTTTTCAGCCCCCGAAGTAGCAAAACAGATTTATGCAACCAGTATGAATAAAAACAAAACTTGTTTAGTCCCCCTTCGTTCTTGAGTATTTCATACACAGAGGTTGCCTGACAATAAGTTAATTTAGAATAAATGAAACACATCCTTAAATTCCTAATGTGCTGCATAGATTCTCTTCCCGTGATTACTTCGCGCAAAATATCGATCAACGAATAGAGCTGAATCATCAATTTGCGGTATATTGAAATAGTGCCTACCCGTTTGTTGACTGTTAGCACGTTAATTCGGGGGTGATTTGCGCACAATTCGTTCACCTCACAGTAGTCGAATTCTTCTACGGGGACGATATAAATCTTTTCAAATGCAGCAAGCAAGTATGGAATTTCATTGTTGAGATACGTCTCTGATTTCCCAAATGGGTAGTGCTTGGTAAGTAATACTAGCCGGTCTTTCATGAAAAGAATGAGTTCAATAGATAGGCAGCATCTGTGGCATCGATAGACAGAATTACAGAATTAATTCTTGTTGGAAAACAATGCGTCAAACAACGCCTTCATACGCTTTTCATGTACCTTGGGCGAGCCCGTTGCCGGTGATGCCGAGGCCTGAAGTGCAACCACCTCCCATGGCAAGTCCCTCATCATGCGCAAGATGTAATTCCATGCCCCCATGTTCTCCGGCTCCTCCTGCAACCACACACAGCGTTTCATTTTCTTGGCACCGGAAATAATCTCCCGTATTTTCTTTTCTGGCAAGGGATATAGCTGCTCCAACCGTATTACACAAATCTCATCTCCCGATTTTCTCTTGGCCTTTTGTTCTATTACTTCATAATAAACTTTGCCCGAGCAAAACGCCACGGTTGTGGCTGATTTGTAGTCCACGGCAGCATCCTGAATAACCTCCATGAAGCCACCCTTTTCCATATCACCAAGGGATGAAACCGCCATCGGGTGTCTGAGCAGTTTCTTCGGAGTAAGCACCACCAGTGGTTTGCGATATTCTGTCTTGACCTGCCGTCTCAACAGGTGAAAGAAGTTGGCCGGTGTGGTGCAATTGCAAACCTGCATGTTGAGCTCAGCGCATAATTGCAGAAACCTTTCCGCCCGCGCAGAACTATGCTCACTTCCTTGTCCCTCATAACCATGAGGCAGTAACATCACGATTCCATTCATGGTGCGCCATTTGTCCTCCGCCGCAGAGATGAACTGATCTATCATGATCTGAGCCCCATTGTTGAAGTCGCCAAATTGTGCCTCCCAAATCGTCAGACCATTTGGCGTACCAAAAGCATATCCGTAGTCGAAGCCCAATACACCATATTCACTCAACAAGGAATTGTATACACTGAATTGCGCTTGCTTTTCACTGATGCCATTGAGCATGATGACTTCCCTTTCCTGATCTTCATCGGTTTTCACCACAGCATGTCGATGAGAGAAGGTGCCGCGCTCTACATCTTGTCCACTCAATCTCACCGGATGCCCTTCATCTAATAGTGATGCATAAGCCAGCAACTCACCCATGGCCCAATCCAATTTATCCTCTTCAAGCATTTTAAGGCGATCTGAAAACACCTTCGCTGTCTTACTGAAAAACTTTTCACCTGCGGGCAATGTGCAAATTTTCTTGCCGAGCTCTTCAAGCTTTTTTCTTTTCAAACCGGTGGTCATCGAGACCTCGAAATCCTTTGCCGTGGCCTTTCTATATCCCTTCCAGGTTTCTTCCAGGAAGTGCTTTACCTGGGCCATGTTCATGTTCTTGGCCTGATCTAATTTGCCATCGAGCATGGTCTCAAACTCTGATTTTACCTGAGAGGCATAGGGCTCATCAATCACTCCCTCTGATATCAATTGTTTGGAATAAATCTCTCTCAAGCTGGGATGAGTAGCAATGGCTTTGTACAATGAGGGTTGAGTGAACTTCGGTTCATCGCCTTCATTATGACCGTATTTGCGATAGCCCAGAAGATCTACAAATACATCCATCTGAAATTTCATCCGGTACTCTAATGCAATTTTCATGGTTTCAATCACCGCTTCTACATCATCGGCGTTGACGTGAAAGACGGGACACAATGTGGTCTTGGCAACATCAGTGCAATAGGTCGATGATCTTGCATCGAGGTAGTTGGTCGTAAATCCTACCTGGTTGTTGGTGACAATATGAATGGTTCCTCCGGTTTTATATCCATCGAGCAATGCCATTTGTACCACTTCATAAACAATGCCTTGCCCTGCGATAGCCGCATCACCATGAACGAGAATAGGAACAATCAATGATGAATCTTTGAGGTGGTGATCAATCTTGGCTCTTGAAAGCCCTTCAACGACAGGGTTTACCGCCTCAAGATGCGATGGGTTTGGACATAAAGTAACGTGTACCTCATTGCCGCTGCTGGTAGTGATATCATTGGAGTATCCGTAATGATATTTCACGTCGCCATCGAAATCATCTACTTCACCAAAGTCAAGGCCTTCAAATTCTGCAAACACCTGATCATGCGGTTTACCCATGATATTGGTAAGAACATTGAGTCGGCCTCTGTGAGCCATACCAACAACAAATTCTTTCACTCCCATATCTGCACCGCTGCGCACCAGATAGTCCATAGCTGGTACAACCGCCTCGCATCCCTCCACACTGAATCGCTTTGCCCCAACAAATTTCCGATGAATGTATTGCTCAAAAAGAGAGGCCTTGCTGGTCATGGCAAACACGCGCTTTTTCTCATCGGCAGAAAGCCGCGGTTTGTTTTTCATCTCGATACGCTCGCGAATCCATTCAATTCTTTCCGGAGTGCGCACATAGGTATACTCAACACCGATGTGCTTGCAATAGCAGTCTTTAAGATGGGCTATGATGTTTGCCAGTGTTGACGGTCCAATACCAATTTCATTGCCGGCCTGAAAGACAGTTCCCAGGTCACTGTCTTGAAGTCCGAAGTGATAAAGATCCAGAGTAGGGGAGTGCTTACGTCGCTCTCTTACAGGATTGGTCTCGGTAAATAAATGACCGCGCTGCCGGTATGCATTGATGAGATTGATGACCTTGAATTCCTTGATAACATTATCAGGTACCGAATTGGCGGAATCAACAGGCATTGCAGGAAAGTGGGAATGCTGAAATTCGAAGCCTTCGAAAAAGCGCTGCCACGATGAATCTACCGAACTTTTATCTTTCGAATACTGCTGATATAACTCGTCGAAAGCGACCAAATCGCCATTACCCAAAAATGAAGATGACATAAAATAATTTCTTTAGAAAGTGCCCACGAAAGTAAGTCGAATCTCAATTTACAGTTTCAATCATTTCTGCTTAAGTCTGAATAAAGTCTGCGAAACTGAACTTTCTGAATGCACCGATCAACTGCTGCCTTAGCAACTGCGGTGAGTCGCTCATCCACCGATACACTTTGGGTCATTTGCCTGATTTTCTGTTCTGGAATATCGAGGCGGTAGAGTGCAGCAGTGAGCTCTTGACCGCCCGAACGGAGCAATTTTCCGATGACCCATGTGGCCAGCTGCATCAGATCGTCCTGTTGTGTAACGCGCTCTATAGCTTCATAATGAACTTCCTGGCCACAATCTTTGAGGAGTTGTATTGCTGCCAAATGCCAAATAGAATGAACTTCAGAATTCATTAGAGCAAATTACTTTCAATGCTAAGTTTTTTGGATGGCAAAGAGTATTTTCGCCCACTATTATGAGGAAGAAATATTTCTTACTAAAAAGAATACTTTGTGTATTGACAGCAATACTCGGATGGAATGCTTTCATTTTGGCTCAAGGAACCATTCGGGGCTTTGTGAAAGATAAAGAAACAGGAGAACCCATGATTTTTATTCTGGTCGGTCTCGAGGGCACAACTATCGGATCAACCACTGATGAGAATGGATTTTACTCACTCACGAAAATTCCTTCAGGCACATACAACCTTATCATCAATCAGATAGGTTTCAAAGAGGTGAAGGAATCAATTGTAATTTCAGGCGACAAGGTGGTGGCCAAAAACTATCTGCTGGAGAAGAATGAATTGTTTTTGAATGAAGTAGAAATTTCTGAGGAGAAGAGTTCGCAGCGCAACAACGTAAACATTTCGGTTGAGTCAATTCGTAGTAAAGACATCAAAAGAATCCCCAGCATCGGCGGAACCCCGGATTTGGCGCAGGCACTGACTACCTTGCCGGGTTTTGTTACCACCGGTGATCAGGGTGGTCAGATCTACGTTCGGGGAGGCGCTCCCGTGCAAAATAAAATGTTGCTCGATGGCATGATTATTTACAATGCCTTTCACTCCATCGGTTTTATGTCAGTTTTTGACACGGATATTATAGCGAATGCAGATATCTACACTGGAGGTTTCAGCGCTCAATATGGCGGAAGAATTTCTTCCATTATGGATATTACCACCCGCGATGGTAACAAGCGTGAAATGGATGGACACGTCGGTATAAGTCCTATTGGAGCCAAAGTGCAGGTGGAGGGTCCGTTCAGAAAATTGCGGGAGAATGGCAGCGGTATTTCCTACGTTTTCTCTGCCAAGAATTCTTACCTCGATCAGAGTTCTAAGTTGTTGTACAAAAACATCAATGAGGGTGAAGGACTTCCGTTCAATTATTTGGACTTATACGGTAAATGCTCATTTGGCGGCTCCAATGGATCGAAGTTCAATGTCTTCGGCTTTCATTTCGAAGACGGCGTAAACAGTTTCAGAAAGCTTGCCTCATTGAATTGGAAGAATACCGGAGGTGGTGGAAACTTCGTAGTTGTGCCCTCCAATTCTGCAGTTTTGATCAGCGGTAATTTCGCCAAGAGCAACTATGAGATCGTGATGCGAGAGGAGAACAATCCAGATCGTATCAGCAAAATCAATTCGTTCAATTTCGGTCTTGATTTCAAATACAACATTGAGAAGGATGTGCTGCGCTATGGAATTGAAGTTATCGGTTTCTCTACAGATTACAAGACTTTTGCACTGCTTGATAATACTTCGATTGTACAATACCAACAGAATACTACTGAACTCAATTCATTTGTTGACTATAAGGTCAACAGAGGTAAATGGGTAATTGAGCCCAGCGTGCGCTTTCAATATTATGGCACGCTCGGCGTCTTTTCACCAGAGCCAAGGTTGGGTTTGAAGTTCAAGGCAACGAACCGCTTGCGATTGAAAGCTGCCGGCGGATATTATACCCAGAATCTGATGGCAACGAATAGCGACAGAGACGTAGTGAATTTGTTTTACGGGTTTCTTGCAGGTCCAGAAGATCTGCAGTCTGAATTCGTAAACGAAAATGGCGAGGAGCAGGAGATCAAAAATGTACTTCAGGCTGCCCGTCATGCAGTGGCCGGATTCGAGTTCGATCTGACCGAGCGCCTCAATTTCAATGTGGAAGCTTATTACAAGGAGTTCTCTCAACTCACCAATGTGAATCGGAATAAACTTTTCCCCGCAGATGAAACCGATAAGCCCGAGGAGTTGAGAAATGATTTCGTTATTGAAGCCGGTCCGGCATACGGCACAGATTTCGTAATGAAGTACGAGGACAAACGGCTCTATATGAATGTGGTTTACTCCATCGCGAAAGTGAAGCGATGGGATGGGTATGCCTATTACGCTCCAGTTTTCGACCGCAGACACAATCTCAATCTTATGGCTACCTACCTTCTCGGTAAAAACAAGGATTTTGAAATCAGCGCCCGTTGGAATTTGGGCAGTGGATTGCCATTTACACAAACCCAAGGATTTTATGCCGGCCAAAATGCTACCGGTGGAGTGAATTTAGACTACCTGTCAAACAACCCTCAATTCCTCACTGTGCAATACGCCTCGCTCAATGGTGGCAGGCTTCCTTATTATCACAGATTGGACGTGAGCATAAAAAAGAGTTTCAAGTTATCAGAGAAGACAGCTTTAGAGGTTAGCGCCGGAGCAACAAATATGTACAATCGGGCCAATGTGTTTTACATCGACCGTATTACCGGCCAACGCATTGATCAATTGCCGTTCTTACCAACGCTTGGAGTTGATTTTTCTTTCTGATCAGAAAGGAACTGTAGTTATAATTCCATTGGCCACGATGACCTCCTGAGCGGAGAATAAATTTTTCAAGGTGGCACTGAATGTTCCGGAGAATTTACCGCTCTGAACGCTGGTGATTTCAATTACTCCTTGCGGACTGTTGCCGCCGTCATAAACGACAGAATCTTTCTCCAGCGAAATCAAATAATGATCAAAGTCTACTGGGAATTGCCCGACTTGTATAGCTGCCATTTCTAACGTGAGTTTCTTTCCTTGGTGGTTAGCAGTTAGCTTGTATCGATTCAGCAACGTGTCGAAAGCGATGGAGATATCGGCACTCAGGGCTTGAAAATCCTGACCATCCACAGTGGCTGTTATTACTGCCGTCGGAGTCGCGTTGATGAAATCACTGTCGTTCTTCCCTTTATCTTTTTTACATCCCAACAAATTCAAACAACCAACGAAAAGAAAAAACAAAACCACATTTGTTTCATTATGAAACGATTTTACAGGGGAGAGACTTATTGTCATTGTCTAAGATTTATTGCAAAGTAACATGCCACAGAGATGGATCCATATTAAAAAGCCAACCTTACAGCAATGCATTCATTCAGCATATATCAAATATTTCTTTCGCACATTCATATACATCTCCGTCTCTTTCTGCCAACTTTCCCTGATTGCATTCTCTGGCATACCACGAGTGATTTGATTCCGCAATTCACTGGAACCCGCGAGCTTATCGAAGAAATCGGCATGACTGAAAAACTTGTTCTTTTCCGGATAAATCCGAAACATTCTTATAAGCCAATTCAATTTGAATGTGCAGCGATCTTCAGTGCCGAAGTCATATTTAGAAAGGTCAATACCACCGCATTTTCGACCTTCATGTGGTGGATTTTCGGCTACACCTGCGCGATCTTCAGGCGTGAAAAAGATCTCTGATTCAGGATTGCCCGGAAAGCCAATCCACTCAAACGGATGGTCAGTACCGCGCCCTAAGCTAATGTCAGTTCCTTCAAATAGACACAGTGATGGATAGAGGTAAATAGATTGCATGGTCTGAAGATTGGGCGAGGGAGGAATCGGTAAAACGTATTCATCACTATGCTTCCATTCTTTGCATGGAATAACTGTTAGATCAAGATCTGCGGCCTTATTTATCCATCCCTCGCCTTTGATCATTTTTGCAAGTTCTCCAATGGTGAGTCCGTGAACTACGGGTATTGGATGCATGCCGACAAAAGACTGAAACTTCGTATCAAGAATAGGTCCATCGACGCAGCCTCCCAAGGGATTGGGCCGATCTAATACTATTACCTTAATTTTATTTTCAGCCGCCGCCTCAAGCACATAGTGCATTGTAGATATGTAAGTATAAAATCGCACCCCTACATCTTGAATATCAAACAACAAGACATCAATTCCCTTCAGCGACTCTGACGACGGCTTTTTATTCTTGCCGTAAAGCGAGAAAACATTCAATCCTGTTGCAGAATCTTTACCTCCCTTTACATCCATTCCATGGGCTACATCACCGCGAAAACCATGCTCCGGAGCAAAGACACAAGTGATATTAACTCCCGCTCTTAAAAGTGTATCCACCAGATGAGCATCTTTTACCATCGATGTATGGTTCGCGATTATACCCACCTTCTTGCTTTTGAGAAGAGTTAAGTAATCATCCATTCGTTCGGCGCCTGTCATCATAGAAACTGTATGCCTCTCATGCTCATTACAACTCCATTGTGTTGTTTGCAGGAGCACACTCGAAACCATCACTAATATCATCTTAAACATGCAACGAATATGCATTGAACTATCTCCATTAAATCATTTGTGTTAAAGTTACCTTTGACACCCCATTGTGAAAATATCTCAGTTCATATCACGCAGATGGTCTGCAAAATCTAATCGAGAAATTTCCGGACCCATTATATCTATCGCGCAGTGGGGTATAGCCATTGGCGTTAGTGTAATGATTGTTAGCTTGTCTGTAGTTTTGGGGTTTCAGGAGGCGATAAAAGAAAAAATCATTGGATTTGGCGCCCACTTTCACATAAATGGTATTGAGCAAGGCGATTCCAAAGGCACATTACGCCTCAAGGTCGACGAAAACCTATTCGCGAAATTATCTGCCTTGCCAGAGGTTAAGAAGGTACAATTATATGCCACGTCACCCGGAATTATCGAATCTCGTGGCACCATGCAAGGCGCATTAATAAAGGGAGTAGATGAACAGTTTGATACTTCTTTCATTGGATCTCATCTTGTGTTAGGAAGATGGCTCAACCGATTTGATCCCGATTCAGCGCAAATCGTTTTGTCATCAAACATGGCATCAAGATTAGCGATTACAGTAGGCGAAAAAATTTCTATTTATGTTTTCCAAGACAGTGAGGACCCAAGACAAAGAAACTTTACAGTTTGCGGCATCTATAACACAGGTCTGGAGCAAATGGATGAGCAGCTGGTATACATCGCTCTGCCACAGTTAACTCGAATTTCTGGATGGGGCCTGAGAAGTGAAATATGGGTAGACAGTATCGCTCCCAACAAGCGGGTTTTGGAGGGTCGAATCTTTGGTGGCTTCGGCAATAAAAACTGGAAATGGTCACCAATGGAATGGACAGGGGAGGGGCCACATACTTTGGTTTTAGCAGGAGATACAGTAATTCAATTTATTGCATCGGATGAATCCGATTCCTTTCCGGATACATCTTGGGTAACTTTTAAAAAGCAAGGTGAGGCATTTGAAATTAAATCCCGGTCCTCTGAAAGTGAATCATCATATACCGGTGGCTACGAAATTCTTATTCATGACTTTGATGATTTGTGGATTGCCGATGATAAAATTTTCGAACTCACAACGAGTTCATTTCTGCAAACTCAAAGAATTACAGATCGCATTCCAGAATTATTTTCTTGGCTCGAAATGCTAGATATCAACGTAATCATAATCGTAATAATGATGATTGTGATTTCTATTGTAAACATGACATCAGCAATTCTCATCATCATTCTTGAACGCCAGAATTTCGTTGGCGTTCTCAAGACTCTTGGAATGCCAGAGTCTACTTTGAAGAGCATTTTCATTCTACATTCAACGAGAATTATTACACGAGGCATCATCATCGGGAATTTGATAGGTTTGTCTTTGGTAATACTTCAGTATTACACCCGTTGTATCACATTGGATGCGAACCAATATTATTTGGATTACGTTCCCGTAAAAATTTCGGGCTTTTACATTCTTATTTTGAATGGTTTATCTGCGGCGGTTTGTATTTGCAGTATGATGCTACCCACTATGTATGTTTCGAAACTCAGGCCATCCGACGCTTTAAGGTCTCACTAATTTCAATTCGAAAATTATACTTTACGGCATCACCATCTATCTATCATATAGCAATCGATATACCTTTATGCCGGCAATATGAAATACTATAACAACATTCTTGAGACCATTGGCAACACACCATTGGTCAAATTGAATCGCATAACAGCCAATATTCCGGCGCTTGTGCTTGCGAAAATCGAGTCGGTAAATCCAGGCAACAGCATCAAAGATCGAATGGCACTCAAAATGATTGAAGATGCCGAGAAAGATGGTCGACTCAAGCCCGGCAGCACCATCATCGAAGGCACCAGCGGTAATACCGGAATGGGTCTTGCTATTGCCTCTGTTATCAAAGGATACAAGTGCATTTTCACTTCAACAGATAAACAAAGCAAGGAAAAATTTGACGCCTTACGTGCCTTCGGTGCCGAAGTAATTGTTTGTCCCACCAATGTTGATCCCGAAGATGAAAGGTCGTATTACAGCGTATCGTCACGCCTGGTCAAGGAAGTCCCGAATTCGTGGAAAGCAAACCAATACGATAATCCGAGCAATGCCCGAGCTCATTATGAAACAACTGGTCCTGAAATCTGGGAACAAACCGAGGGAAAAATCACCCACCTCGTTGTCGGTGTTGGTACCGGTGGAACCATTTGCGGTGTTGCGAAATTCCTGAAAGAAAAAAACCCGAAAATTCAAATCTTGGGCATTGACACGTACGGATCGGTGTTCAAGAAATACAAGGAAACCGGCATCTTTGACAAGAACGAAATTTATCCCTACATCACTGAGGGAATTGGCGAAGACTTCTTACCAGAGAATGTAAATATGGACCTGATTGATCACTTTGAGAAAGTGACTGACAAGGACGCTGCGGTAATGACTCGCCGAATTGCCCGTGAGGAAGGGATATTTGCCGGAAACAGCGCAGGAAGTGCAATGGCCGGATTACTGCAGATGAAGAATCGCTTCAGTGAAGGGGATGTAGTTGTAGTTATTTTTCATGATCATGGCACACGATATCTGGGTAAAATGTACAATGACGAATGGATGAGAGATCGTGGATTTTTGCGCGATGAAACCAAAACAGCTGCAGATCTCATTGCCCGTCATGGTAACAAACCATTGGTAACCATTGGTAGCGGTGAACTCGTAAGTCATGCTATTGATAAGATGCGAAAATTCTCGATATCACAATTACCGGTGCTTCATGATGGGGAGATTATTGGTTTTGTAGATGAAACTCAACTTTATCAGAAAATAGTGTCCGATACGTCGGCTATGTCGCTCATGATTCATGAATGTATCAATGGAAAACTTCCTACCGTTGAAGAAGATACAGTGCTTGAAAATATCTCGGTACTGATTAACAAAGAAACTCCGGCAGTTTTAGTAAGAATGAAATCCGGCAAACATCATATCATCACGAAAGATGACATCATTCATGCACTGGCGTGATCATTGATAAA
The DNA here is from genome assembly GCA_964555295.1 of uncultured Comamonadaceae bacterium. Classification (GTDB taxonomy): domain Bacteria; phylum Bacteroidota; class Bacteroidia; order Flavobacteriales_D; family Sanyastnellaceae; genus CAZKRL01. The sequence continues at coordinate 46,797 of CAZKRL010000011.1, forward strand.
TTAAATCCATTCAGCCGAGTTGTTGTCTTGTTATCCAATTCTAGTATTTTATCTCACTCAGAGATATAGTGGAGTAGGATAGTAGGATTGCAGAAACGCACCGGTGAGATAACATGAACCGGCTCATTCCATAATCCTACCATCCATAACCCCTGTTTCACTGTCGTAGATATGTATTTTATTTAAGGCCCATTACAATGTATTATTGAAAAAAAATTCTATGAACGCGATACCAAACATCAGTAAATATTTAATTCTTATTACTCCATTCGTTACAAACTTCATAACCTTGAGAGGCCAATACTATAATGGCACCTACGTAAATTCCATGAATCAAGAATTGGTTATTTCCAATTGTGTTCGCGGAAAATCATTCGAGTATGTTGTTAGCTGGGGATTTGAATCCGAAGGGTGGGAGCAAAACCCTGAAGGAGTAAGTTGCTTTATCGATGGAGCAGGCGTAGCTATCATAAATGGCAATGAAGCAAGAGATAGGGAATATGACGAGAGTCAAACTGAATCGCCCAATTTTACATTTTCCTTGAAAACCAATGAAATTTGTGTAAGCACATCATCAGATTACGTCTTAAATAATATGCCGATGAATTGCGTGAAATTCGGCGATTTCGGCGGCGATGAATTAACATGCTTCAGCAAGGTGTCTGGTGATGGCTCCATTTTGATTAAAGCGGAAAGTAGCTCTGATAGCAAATATGTTGAGTGGGGAAAGAAGCCTTCCACAGCGGGAACTATCGAGGGGCCTCCAGACCCATGGACTTGGTCGCATAATATGTGTGACGGACTTTGTGGAATGAATTTATCGGCTTCCTCAACACTATCCCCTCAGGGTAAATTCAATTATGAGCCAAGTAATATTTGTGATGACAATCCTACAACTGCGTGGGTAGAAGGCTCAGAGGACTATGGCATTGGTGAGTATTTTCAAGTAGACGGTTACGTAATGGGTGATGGAACGATCTATATCCTTAATGGTTATCAATCGTCAAGAACCAGCTGGGAAAACAATAGCCGTGTAAAAAAGCTGAAGATATCATATGACGGAATCCACATTTGTAATGTAGAACTGTCAGATAAAATGGGAGTACAATTTTTCAAATTACCTGAAGCAGCGATGCAAATGATGATGGGGGAGGAGATAACCGTTCAATCCTTGTCTCAACTTCCGGATGGTGTCATACATAAAACCGACGTAAGCGGAAAAATCACCTATTCTCTAGAATCAGGCGGTAAGCTCAGATTCACCATTATGGAAGTATATCCTGGACTCAAATGGAAAGACACCGCCATCAGTGGTATTTTCAGCTGCGGCGGATAATAGGTCCTCGACAAAGGATAATTTTATCTTATGACAATTGCTTTGAAGTAGCAATTATCATCACCAAAGTCGGACAGACTGAGCCAAAAGGTTAGTCGTATTTCGGCTTCTTATCACGCTTCTCAGCGCGCTTCTCGTCCTTAGATTTGAGGGGCTTTTTCTTGTCTTCTTTCTTTTGATCTTTTGACTTACTCATACAATAGGTTTTGATTCAAAAATAATAGAGTGAAAGAAATGGATAACGTCAATCAAAAAAAATTTTCAATTCATTTATTCAGAATTCAATAATGCGTCTCCAGTTCCTGTCGAAGCTGAAGAAGTGCAGCTCTGATAGCAGTGTTGCCCACCGCCGCCTCCAATGCCATAATCTCGCGACATAGTAGAGCGGCATCATCCCCCGGCTCAGTTCGTGAGGCAGCTATTCTGATGAGCTCCGCCGTCTCTTTACGGGCAGTAACAATAGCTTCCCAGCATACCTCACTCACATAAATCTGCAATGACATATTGTGATCAAACTCTTCACGCAATGCCGTAACCATATCGGCTTCCAACATACCCGCGGTTTCGGAACCCTTGTACAACCTTAAAATCATTCTCTCGGGCGTTATGCGCTCCAACATAACAGCCAGTCGCTCCAGCGCAGGAATCCGCAGCGATGCCATGGCCTTGTTATTGTCAGCTTTCATTCGCAAACTCCATTCATTATCACGACGCTCCAATATCATTCTCACCAGGTACCATAAAAAGGTGAAAGTGCCCGCTAGTACAATTGCCAAAATCAATAACCTTATCATATGCTCTAAATTTAAGATTGTGTTTGTTTCTCCCTTAACTGTGAATAATCCAACTCCAATATCAGACGTACCATACCCTGTGCTGTTTCAAACTCAGAACGAATCTCTCCATATTCAGGGGCGTTCAGAAATGACAATTTCTCAGAAGGAATCTCAATTGTGAATCCATTGCCATTAGCATGAAATGCCAACTGAGAGTGCTTATTTGACAGCAAGGTAATTCTCAGTATAGAACCGTCGGGAAGAAAAAAATCACTCTCTGTCTTTCCGTTGACACTCAATTGCTCCCATTCAGAAAGTCCGATTCGACATCGAAACTCAGTGTTGGAAATCCTGATTTTAATCATTATTCAAAACTAATTCTCAATTGATAATTAACATGAAAACCTGAAGTAGTAATTAGGTTAAACCGAACCCCGCATGTACAACTCCATTACACCAAACAGTATTTGTGCAGCAAATGAAATGGCCAACAATATCACCGTCGCCCCATAAAGATTTTTCCAACGCGACCTGAATCGGTCATATGCTACAATCAGATCTACAACGATGGAAGCCACCCCCAGAAATTGCAATAGCATGAACAACCCCCAGTGACTTCTGAAAATCTCATACCACGATTCAAAGACGATTTGAAATTTTCCCATCCAGTAGAATAGGCTGTGGAGCAACAACAACCAGAATAGCGTTTGTATTAGTTTTCGTTCCATATCAGTACATACCAGCTAAACGGTTTTGATTTTGTGTGGTCGTCAATTGGATAACAGGTAAAATCCTTTCGACTTCGACCAGATGTTCATCGCGAATGTCCAAATGAGTAACCCATCGGATTTTGTCTGCCCCAAATGTGAAGCATTTAATTCCGCGTTCAGCAAGGGCCATCATCGCCTGAGCCGAAGTGTGTGGTGCACGGATTTGGGCAATGACAATGTTCGTTTCAATGGGCATAATACTCTCCACCCATTCACAGCGCTGAAGCGCTTCACCCATCCTCTTTGCATTATCATGATCGTCCTTAAGCCGCTGTATGTGATGATTCAGTGCATATAAACCTGCCGCAGCGATGAAACCCGCCTGCCGCATTCCCCCACCGAGTGTTTTTCTTCTTCGGCGGGCGCGGTAAATAAAATCTTTGGTGCCCAGCAAAACACTACCCACGGGTGCGCCCAATCCCTTGGATAAGCATACCGATAATGAATCAAAAACTTTTCCAAAGTCGGAAAGCGCATTGCCCGCAGCTATGGCAGCATTGCAAATCCTCGCACCATCACAATGCAGAATCAACTTTCTTTCTCTGCAGAGTTGATGCAGCGCTGCTAGCTCATTATAATCATAAATGGAGCCACCTCCTTTGTTGCAAGTATTTTCTACACTCACCATAGCAGTCCTTGGGTAATGTGGATCATCAGCGTTGATATTCTGCAGTACATCTGATGTATTAATTCTTCCCCGATCACCCTTTATAAGTCGAACACTGGCGCCCGCATTTTGAGCAATTCCTCCACCTTCATAAAGGTAGATATGGCTCACGTCAGAACAAATTACTTCCTCACCTGGACGCATGTGTACTGATAAGGCTATCTGATTGGCTTGTGTGCCACTGCTACAATACAATGCATCCTCCATGCCAAACATAGCAGCAGCAGTACGTTCCAATTCATTCACTGCTGGATCTTCTCCAAATACATCATCACCTACCCGAGCGTTCATCATCGCCTGCAGCATCTGTGGGGTGGGCTGTGTAACCGTGTCACTTCTGAAATCCATTCCTAATAATTTATGCGGTAAAGGTAAATTGACTTGATGCCCATCACACTTATACTTGCCCCATACAACCGCTTTCATTTAATGACTACCACCGTTGCGGAATTTCTTGCTCTTGGTTGCGGACGTTGTTCCCTAGCGGCAACACCGCAATGCAAAGTGGTGATTCATCGCACCTTGATCGAACAAATTCGAGAGCTGATTTTGGATCATAAATTTACCGAAACCATGAAATGGGGACAGCTTTGTTATACTGCAAACGGAAAAAATGCAGTATTGCTTTCAGCTGTCAAGGGAGCTGCAATCATTAGCTTTTTCAAAGGTTTTGATTTGCCTGACCCCACTGGAATACTTGAGACTCCGGGCAATGAAAGTCGATATGCCCGTGTAATCAGATTCGCAAGTGATGATGATCTGATACGAAAAAGGGCTATGGTGAAGTCTTTACTCGCGGCAGCGTATAAACTCGAGTTTTCAACCACCAAGGTCAAGCCACCTGCGGCCGATATGAGTTATCCGGATTTGCTTATCAAGGCATTCGCGGAAGACCCATTATACAAGGAAGCGTTTGAAAGACTGACGCCTGGCAAGCAACGAGGGTACCTCATTTATTTCAGGCAAGCGAAACAAGAGATGACATGCAAGCGGCGCATTGAGAGTTGTCGAGAAAAGGTCCTCAACGGAGAGGCGCGATGATTTTATATCAACTGCTTTTATAGTTCTTTGCATCATGAAAACACTTGCAGTCTTTTGTGGCTCTTCTCCCGGCAGATTAACAGCATATGTGGATGGTGCTAAGCAATTGGGAAATTGGCTTGGCCAAAATGAATTTGATATAGTGTATGGTGGTGGAATGATTGGCATGATGGGCGCAATCGCGGATTCCGCTATGGCTGCAGGATCCCATGTAACCGGAGTCATTCCAGATTTTCTCGCTCGAAAGGAAATTGCACACCAAGGAATTCATCATTTGGAGATTGTGGAAAACATGCATGTCCGTAAACGCAGGATGTATGATTTGTGTGAAGGCATTCTGATTCTACCCGGTGGCTTTGGCACGCTCGACGAAATGTTTGAAATCATTACATGGTCGCAACTGGGGCAACACACTAAACCCGTTGGCTTATGGAATCAGATGGGTTATTTCAATCATCTCATCGCCTTTGCCGATCATATGTGCTCGGAAGGATTTATGGATCAAACCACCAGAAACCTTTTGCTACATGACGATGATTACAAAAAACTCATTCATCGTATGCAGCATTGGCAGGCACCACCTGCTCCTGGGTGGCTCAGTCTCGAGAAGATATAAAACTATTGAACAATGATTTTGTAGACTCCTTGTTCACCAACACGGAGCATATAACATCCCAACGGCCAAGACGAAACATCAATTTGTGAAGCAGAGTTACTACTGTAAACTTGTTCACCCACCAAATTGAAAACAGCAACAGATGAATTATTTGATAGAAAAATTCTATCACGGGCAGGGTTGGGATAAACTTTCAGTCCATCGGGAATAATTTCATTCACTGCAATTGCACTTCCATTGGTTGCATTGGGCGTGGGACTCGGAAATAAAATCCACTCAGTTGAAGCATCGAAACTGCGGCCAAAGGAAGTGTCTGGTGCGATATATCCCCATTCAATTTCATCGGCAAGTGTATAGCCGTCAGGACCGCTGATGCTCAGGTATTCGCCATTGTTGCTCAATCTGAAACCTGCATGACGCACGCCCTGAGCCTCGTCATTATCGGCCCAAAAAAGAAGCCACCCTTGCGCCGGTATGGTTGTGCTATCGGGATTCGTTGTAGGAATCATCCACTTATTTCTAATCAATGGGTCATCACTCAGATAGTAGCCACCAACGTTTACGGGAGCATTACCCGGATTGTAAAGTTCAATCCAGTCTTCCAATTCACCGAACTCATCAACGATACCATTTTGGTTAGCTGATAAAAGCTCGTTTATTACAACTGCTTCAGGTTGTATGATTACAAGCTGATTGCTCACAGTAGGAGTAGGAATTGCAAAAACCATGCTCGATAATGCTCCATCGTTCACACGACCATAACTGGCATTATCCGGGATGTTGTTGTAAGTATATGAATCTATGTTGGCTCCGCCCACGGGACCGTTAAGAATGATTGTAGCACTATTGGATAATGTAAGCGGGGCGTGGTCTGCACCATCACTGATATCGTTATCGCACCAGATCAAAATGAATCCACCAGCCGGAATAACCGTTCTGATAGGATGGGTTGCAGGAATCTGCCATGATTGAGCATTTCCACTGATGGTAAGGGAATATCCGGCAACATTTACCTGAAAGTTGTTGGGGTTATACAATTCAATCCAGGGATCGAACTCATTCTGGGCATCGTCGTAGGTCGAGGTATTAACAACTTGAACTTCATTGATGAATACCAAATGATTATTCAGAATCTCCTGATTTGAGGATTCAAATGTGGTGTTATTAAAGTATTGCCAAGTATTGCATCCATCGCAAGTTCTACCGTAACTGATGTCATTTGCCATCACCGGATAGGTGATACTGTCGATCACGGTTACACCATCAGGTGCTGTGAGCAGAAAGGTTTCTCCTTCCCCGCTTAACATAAAGCCAGCGTTGTGATTTGCTCCTTGTGAAATAACATTGTCGTAGTCATCATCAATCCAGATCGACAAGAACCCACCCGGGATTATACTCGTGAGCGCGGGGTCATTGCCCGGAATCATCCACTTGGTAAGACTGTCAGGATCATCACTTATGAAATAACCACCAAGGTTGGTAACAGGATTTCCTGATGGATTGTATATCTCAACCCAGTCATCATACTCAAGAAATTCATCGAGCTGCCCGGTTTGATTAGATGCCAGGATCTCATTGATGCGCAGGTTGAAATTCTGACTGAATGTTGAGACCGGAAAGAATAAAGTGAGCAGTATGAAGTAATAAACGGTTCGACGCATCGGAGTTAGTTTACATTGTCGTAACAAATGTAACGTGTTAAACCAACATCATCGTGGTTTATCTCCCGAAGACCTTTACCCTTTCGCGAATTGAAATTCTCCAAAAATCTTAACCTCATCGGAGACCAATACACCGCCCGTTTCAAGAGGTGCATTCCATACTAGACCGAAATCACTTCGTTTGATACTTCCTTCGACGGTAAACCCCGCTTTGGTATTTCCCCATGGATCTTTTCCAATGCCTCCAAAGTGGGCGAGGAAGGTAACTTCATGCGAATGACCATGCATGGTAAGTGTGCCAATTACCTTGTACATAGATGCATCATCAATCATCATTGAAGTAGAACGGAATTCAATTTTCGGATGGTTCTCGACATCGAAGAAATCGCCGCTACGAAGGTGTTGGTCTCGTTGTTCGTTGGCAGTGTCAATACTAGCGGCCTCGATAGTGAATTCAATTTTCGCCGTATTGAAGTCGTCATTGTCAACGTGAACAGAAGAAGAGAATGATTTGAATTGACCACTCACGTTTGCGATCATCATGTGTTTGATACGAAAGCGCAATTCACTGTGCGCGTTGTCAAGATTCCAGGAACTCATAAATTTTATCACGAAACAAATGATTTATTAATAGGGTTCGAATCCTCTTTTAATTTTTAACTTTACATAATGTAAATTATGTTATAAATAGGACCAAAAAACTACCGGGCTATTAACCCGGCAGTCTCAAACAATTTATACATGAAAGCAATCACGCTTTCTCTAACAACAAGGATGTCAGCGTTTTAAGCTCTCTGACTTTATCCTGATTATCGGCCGAAATATAAAAATGAATTAGCTGACTCAACAAATGGGCCATGAATTCAGGTCCTGATGAAACACCATTAGATGCCATTTTATCAGATTCAAATTGTGATGGATTTAATATCTCGCCATTTGTAGGATCAATGTAAAAAAGAACTTCCTCTCTGAGTGCCATTGGATCTTCAGAAGTTTCATCTGGCGTCCATGTAGTGTAACTCAACATGAACTTTCCTTCCGGCTGCGCTGGTTGAATAGGCAGATCTAAACTTTGGCATAAACAAGCATAAATCAATCCCAATCCTATCGGAGAACCCGCCTTGCTTTCAAGTATATCGGCAGGAAGAATGTTTCGTCCATTGTGTTGAGCGGTACTCCTAAATCCATAGAGCTCGAAAAATATCTTGTTGACCACCAACACCTGTTCAATTGCCGTCAGATGATCATTAAGTTCTAACCAAATATCTTGCCGAATTCTGAAAATCGAATTGCGTAACTCCGATTCCTCATAACTCGGATACTCATATCGATTCAATATAAGGGCGGCATCCAACAGTGGATGATCCTCCGAACCCAACCAACGCTCAATACGCTGATAAATTCCCTCATACTGAATGTGTCCAATGAGACTACAAAGTCGATCCCGCAACAATTCATTATGATCATAAATTTCTAACTGCTGAATTAATCTGGGAACGATTTTTTCACCATACGCAATGATCTCACCTCTTACCTGATGAAAAATACGTTCATCAGGATCATCCAATAGGGATATCAGCGCTCCAATTTCGGTTGTAAACATGTTTTCAGTTTTCTGATCACCAAGCTAGGCCATCGAACCGGATTCGTCCGTTACCCCAAAGTCGGTTTTTCACATCACCTTACTCAAAATCGCTGAAGTGCCGAAGATATAAGGGTTTCAACACTTGTTGACGGGTCACTGTGAAATTCTTTTCTAACCCGATTGGCCAACACTGTGCAGATCGTCAGCGAACGATGGCCAAGCATTGAACTCAACGCAAATAATCCTGCACATTCCATTTCAAGATTCAGAATGTTGAGCCCTTCAAATTCAAAACCGGCATACTGTTCAATTCGTTTTTCCATGTGGCTTTGCAATCGCACCGATCGTCCTTGAGGCCCATAAAATCCATTCGCTGTAGCGGTAATACCCACATGGCCCATATCGGAATATCGTTGGAGCAACTCTAATGAACCTTCAACTGCATAGAGGTTTTCATTGCCTCTCAACCAAGAGTATGATTTTCGGAGTTCATGCTCCAATGCCAACTCATTTGAAGTGAATTCAGCCTCGTATGAATACGGCACTCCGTCCAGTGCAAAAGCAAAAGCAGAGATGATAAATTCACCCGGGTCAATATGTTTTTGAAGCGTACCACATGTGCCTAACCGAAGAAACTCCAAAACTCTCAATGTCGCATTTGGCAGCTGAGTTGTTGGATCAATATTCACCGCTGCATCTAATTCGTTGATAAGGATATCTATGTTATCTACACCAATTCCTGAAGAAGCAACGGTAATGCGTTTCCCATTGAACTCTCCGGTATGCAAGGCGAATTCCCTGTTATGAATGGAAAAGTCGACTCGCTCAAAACGTCGACTGATTTGTGGAACTCTTTCCGGATCGCCAACAATTACTACTTGATCCGCAATGTTCTCATTTCTCACCCCGAGATGATAAACACTTTTATCGGATCGCAGCACCAATTCAGAAGCCGGAATAGGCTGGTTTATTATTCTTGTGGATGACTTCATTAATCGATAGGGGTATCTCAGTTATCCAAGCCCACAACTTCAAATGGATCGGAAAACTTTGGGTCGGTAATCACTGTGTAGTCCGTTAAAGTTTTGAGGAAAGCGACCAAAGCGGCCTTCTCCTCCCCTGTCATAAACATTCTCTGTGGAATGGTTCCCGAAGATGGCTCAGGAATGAAGTCAAATTCAATGACAGGTCCGAGATGCTCCGGTGAGAGTCCACCCTGCTCACGTATTCGTAATTCCTCGGATAGCTGCGGATGTTCTTGAATTCCACTGTTGTAAAACTCAATCACTTCTTCCAGCGTCTTGAAACGACCATCATGCATATACGGAGCAGTAATGGCGATATTCCTGAGTGATGGCGTTTTGAAAAATCCGTCTCTATTCTCGCCTGTTGGTAAAGTTCCTTTCATACCGTTGTCGACATAATCTCGCTCCAGACCAACATTTTTAGGAGCACTTAAACTACCATCCAAATTGACTCCGCCATGACATTGTGAACAAGGGAATTTCGAGAAGAACAAATGTTTTCCATAGTTTTCCTGTTCAGAGAAATTAGGGAAATCCACGCGGTTGTCTTGCGTTAGCATTCGACCCTGATCGAATCGCGTGCTCACTGACACTATCGATTTAACAAACTGTGCGAGCGCCAATCCTATTTTCTTTGTTGATACTTCATCAGAACCAAAGGCATTCGTGAACAGGCTCTTGTAGTAATTTCTTGCTTTCACTCTGCTCTCCAATTCGAGAGTATCCGTAACCCCCATTTCCACATGATTGGCAATGGGCTGCAACACCATATGATCAAGGGTACTCTCTCGCAAATCCCAAAAAAAACCAGTTTGTGTTCCGGTGTTGACTATGGTCTGGGTATTTCTAGCGGTAAGCCCGTTTTCAAAACCTGTACTAAAATTCTTGGGATCAGCGAAGCCATCGATCTGCCGATGACAACTACCGCAAGAAACACTATTGTTATGGGAAAGTTGAGTGTCGTAGAATAGCACTCGCCCCAACGTAGCAACATCATTATCGATGATGCTATCACCGAAGGGATTAAAAAAGGAATTCGTAGGTGGGATATTGTACGAAAAAGGCTGATCTGGTAAAACAGGGAGTCTTTTTTGCGGCGAGGGAACTTCCTTTTGGCAAGCAGCGAAAAGCGCAAGAATAAGAGCGAGATAAAATGAGCACCTCATCACTTCAAAACCTATAGTTTAAATAAAGCACCGTAGGCGCCATAAAAAATCTCTTTTCTCCTGAAAAATCACGTTGAATTCTTGTTGTATTCAAATTACTCTCATCCCGTTCAAATGCCTCGAACGCAGTTATTCTAAAACTGGTTTCAGTAGCGAGATAAACCCTCGGGGTGATGAACCAACCAAAACCTAACGTAGGGGCTATTCCTTTTTCTTCATGCGATTGAGAATAGGTGGTAACAACCTTCGCATCGTCTTCATTGATAAATTCTGTTCTAAACTCGGAGTATTGTTTCGCATTCACGAAGTCAATTCCTGCGCGCAAAATCCATTTGGGAGAAATGTTTACGTTCCAGGCTGCGCCAATTCTGAAATCCGAACGACTCATACTAGAGTCTCGAACCGTCTGACCATTGGCATCGCTCGGATCTTCTGTGCGATTCTCCTTGTGCAATCCGAATCCTGCTCTCAAAGTCAATCGTTGCACATTGATACCCGCAGAAATGAGATACGGATTCCAAACATCAGGATCCAATTGATTACTGCGTTTCCACTCCAACATTCTGAAAAGATTCACCCCTACGTCAATGGATAAACTATCAGACTGGGCATGAACAGCGATCATTTGAACCATTAGCAGCATTAAAACAAAAAGAGAACGCATATTTTTTCAGCTTAGTTAAAACAAAGTTTACCCAAAATCACATTGAACCCTCTCGCCGACAAGCATATTTTTAAGTTCATCATGTGATAGATCTTTCAAGTCTCCCTTTAGCAGTCGCCGCTTTTCCAACGATAGCTTCCTGATTACCTGACCTTCACAAAATCGTCTGAGCTGTGTCGGTGTTTCAACAATAAGCCCCGGCGTCTCCTGCAACTCTCCCCTATCGTTTTTAGCTGCCATCGTGAAATAACATGAACTGGTATGACGCATATGACCACTTTGTGGATGCAGTGCCTCGACGCGAATACCCACTATCATGGTTGTCTTACCTACATAGTTAATAGATGCCATTAAGGAAACAAGGTCGCCCACCTCAACAGGTTCACGAAACTCCACACCTTCTACCGCGACAGTGACACAATAGCTCTCCGAAAATTTCGACGCGCATACATAGGCGACTTTATCCATTAACGAGAGCAAAATTCCTCCATGCACTTTGCCACCAAAATTGGCGTAAGAAGGAATCATCAACTCTGTAATGGTGACTTCAGAGCTTTGAACTGATTTAAACTTTTCCACGCTCTAAAACTAAGGATTTCATTGAAATGAAAGGCGGACATAACGCCTTTATCAATACCATTTGCACAGCAGACTATGTTATTTTACGAAATCAAGCACAGCATCTACAATAAACTGTAATTGCTGTTCCGTTAATTCAGTGTGCATAGGCAATGAAATTACGGATGAGGAGAGCATCTCAGTCACAGGAAAATCTCCCTCTTTATACCGATCGTCGATATATGCTTTCTGCATGTGCATTGGCACCGGATAATATACCATTGAAGGAACATTTCGACTCTGAAGGTGTTTCTGCAATTCATCCCTATTAAAATCTCTCGTTATTAGAGTGTACTGATGAAACACGTGAGTGCTCTTTGGGTCGCGATAAGGAATTGTCAGTTTACTATTATTCGCGAATGCTGTATCATAAAAATGAGCAGCCCGCTGTCTCGATTCAATATAATTGTCTAATCGTTTCAGTTTAACATTGAGTATCGCAGCTTGAATAGTATCCAGCCTGGAGTTTACACCAATTAAATCATGATAGTAACGTACGCGCATGCCATGATTCGCGACCATTCTAATCCGTTCACCAAGTGCCTCATCCTGCGTAAATATGGCACCACCGTCGCCATAGCAACCCAAGTTTTTTGAAGGGAAAAAACTGGTAGTACCAATATGTCCCATACAACCGGCGGAAAACCTTCTTCCATCTGAAAAAGTGTATGTAGCTCCAATGGCCTGACAATTATCTTCAATGACATACAAGTTATGTTCCTGTGCAATTTGCATAATCGCTTCCATATCCGCACATTGTCCAAACAAGTGAACTGGCACTATCGCCTTGGTCTTTGGAGTAATTGCTCTTCGAACTGCATCCGGATCTAGATTGAAAGTTCCTGGCATCGCATCTACCAAAACGGGCTTCAAATTCAACAACGCAATAACTTCAACAGTAGCCACAAAAGTGAACGATGCAGTAATCACTTCATCGCCAGGTTTGAGATCCAACGCCATCATAGCAATTTGAAGCGCATCCGTTCCGTTGGCACATGTAACAACCTTTTTAACATTCAGATATTTCTCCAGACCTTGCTGCAGTTCGGAAACGTCTGAACCATTAATAAACGCAGTACTTTCTACCACATTCATAATGGCTGCATCAACTTCGGATTTCATGTTCTCATACTGCGTTCGCAGATCTACCATTTGTATAGTTTTCATCTTTGGAAAGTTACGGTGCGAAAATAGAATCACACGTTCTACATCAGTACTTTCGCACAGTAAAATGTCGGCAATGAACGTAATTGAAGCGGTTAGAATTTCTAAATCCTATCAACAGCATACAGCTTTAAAGGAGGTCTCACTGCAAGTTCCGGAGGGCTGTGTTTTCGGAATGTTAGGCCCGAATGGTGCAGGAAAGACTTCTCTCATTAGGATCATGAATCAAATTACAGCGCCAGACAGCGGTGAACTTTTGTTTAATGGCCGCGCCATTTCCGCTGAAGATGTTGAGTTGATTGGTTATTTGCCCGAAGAGAGGGGGCTTTATCGCAAAATGAAAATTGGAGAGCAATGTTTGTACCTCGCTCAATTAAAAGGACTTGGCAAAAGGGACGCATTCAAAAAATTGAAACAGTGGTTTCAGCAATTCGAAATTGAACATTGGTGGGATAAAAAAGTGGAGGATTTATCCAAGGGAATGGCTCAAAAAGTGCAATTCATAAGCACCGTGATCCATGAACCTAAACTGTTAATACTGGATGAACCATTCAGTGGATTCGATCCGATTAATGCTGAAATCATCCGCAAAGAAATGCTGAAATTAAGAGACGCCGGTTGTACAATTATTCTGTCGACACATGACATGGGAAGTGTTGAGTCGTTGTGCAGTCAAATCGCATTAATAAATCGCGCAGAAGTCATTCTCACAGGAACCGTTAAAGAGGTTAAAGAAAGGTTCAAAACCAACACCTGGCGCATTGCATTTAGCGGAATGGGTATGGACCTCGGTATTGCATTGTGGGCGCAATATGAGTTGATTCGCACCTATCAATCAGATGGGGCACAATATGCAGACATAAGGATTCCTGATAATCTCAAACTCAACGATCTCTTGAGTGCCCTTATCCCGCACATTGACTTGCATGAGGTGCAAGAAATCATACCCAGCATGGAAGAAATATTCATTCAATCGGTTCAACAATTCAATCAAATTCATGAATAAAACCTTATTGATTATTCAGCGCGAATTCATCACGAGAGTTCGTAAAAAAAGCTTCATAATCATGACGCTTTTAGGACCGCTCCTATTCGCTGCATTGATTGTGGGAAGTAGCATGATCATTGGGGCCGACGATAGCAAGCATCATATCTTGATTGTAGATGAGCTCGGTTTTTTCTTAGAAGATGAAGTTATCAAATATCAACTCGCAGGAATAGATCGCCCAAGATTTCGAAATGATGATAGAATCAGTTTTGAATTTCGAAAAGGCGTTATTGACGCACAAAGCGAGTTAAAATCTGAATATTTTACCGATGTTCTTGAATTAAAAGAAATCAGTTATACCGATGGAAAAGCTACCTTATACTCGTCTAAAAGTCCTGGACTTGCTATCCAAAGTCGCCTGAAGACAGATCTTGAAAATGCTTTGGAGTTGATGAGGGTGAAGAATAATAGCATTCCAATTGAAACCTATAAAAGTATCCGGCAGCCCGTTGATCTAAGTGTTGTAAAACCAGGTGCTCGTGGACTGGAAGAACTGAATAGCATTCGTGCAATGGTTGGATTTGTATTCTCCTTCGTTATTTTCTTTTTCATTTTCTTTTACGGTGTGCAGGTCATGCGCGCAGTGATGGAAGAGAAAACCAATCGTATTGTTGAAGTGATTATCAGTTCGGTGAAACCCTTTCAATTAATGATGGGGAAAATAGTTGGGCTCGGTTTAGTGGGCCTCACGCAATTTGTTGTTTGGGCTGGTCTTACCGCTGCCCTATCCGTTATTGGCGTTGGGGCACTGCACGGTGAACTGTTACAACAACAGAAAGACGCATTGGCAATAAACCAGGATGCCGTAATGAACATTCCAAATGATGCGGATTTCGATTTGCAGAAACAACAGGAAATGATTGAGGTAATGCAGCAGATTCCATGGGCACAGCTTATAATAACCTTTGCCGTATACTTTGTACTGGGGTATCTGTTATACGGCGCATTGTTTGCAGCAATTGGTGCAGCAGTAGACAACGAAACCGACACCCAGCAATTCATGCTGCCTGTTACATTGCCGCTAACCATATCATACATGTTTGCTGCCCGTATGATTGAAAATCCCGACGGTGTAGTGGGTCAATTTCTAGCTATCTTCCCTTTCACCTCTCCGGTTATCATGATGATCAAGTCGGCAACGGGTATTGAGTGGTACATCACAGCCATTTCTATCCTATTGCTCGTTGCAACCATAATACTTATAGTATGGATTGCCGGAAGAATTTACCGCGTAGGTATATTAATGTATGGCAAGAAAATCACTTATCGCGAGCTCCTCAAATGGATGCGCTATAGTTGAATTTCAATTTTGTTTGGTAGGGATATGCATCTCAACAAGCAAACCACCTGATGGATGATTGCGGTACTTCAGGTGCATTCCGGCAGAGTTAATAGCTTCACGAACAATAGCTAGACCCAGTCCTATACCCTTGCCCGCCGAATTCCCTCTTCGTAAAAGATTCGCAGAGGATTTTAATACATGATCCGGAATGCCCGGACCTGAATCATGCAACCTAAGGATTACGCCCTTTTCATAAAAATCAGTTCTGAATGAAATCACATTTTCACCATCAGGCAGGTATGCAAACAGAGAGCAATTCTTAATCAATTGATCCAAACAAAGTCTAAGTCTGAAAGAATCGGTTACCACAATTATTCCCTCGTCAATCTCATTTATAATTCGGAATTTTTTCAATGATGCCTCCAATGAAACGAGCGACGAATTCACAATCTCGGCGAGTGAAAATTCTGAAATTGCTACCAATCTCCTTTTCACCCTGTAAAATAGATGCACACTTTGGAGAATGTTATCAAGTTTCGTTAGCGAGTTCTTGAGCATTGGATGCAGTTCTTGCAATGAAGCTCCCTCTTGTAACATCATATCAGATAACCCTATCGAGGCCAAAATGGGCGTCCGGAAATCATGTGTTATCGAATAGATAAGCTCATCCATTTGGGCATTGAGTATTTGAAGCTCATCGTTTTTCTTTGATATCTCAATGGATTTTTCCTCCAAATTTTGATTGAAGCTCTTTGCCGTGGCTATGGCACGAATTTGCTGAATTTTATTGGCAGCAATGTTCGCGAGTGTATTAAAAATTAATAGGTGATAGTCTCGATAAAAGGCTATGCTGGAATGCTCACTATCAATTACTCCAATTGCCTTATCATCAATTATAATGGGCACGGCTAGTTCAGACAAACGCAACCTATCGTCGACCATATATCGCGGATCCTGCCTGGTGTCACTTACCCACTCATGCTTAGCATTTACAAACGCCGCACCAACGATTCCGTAACCAGGTCGAATCGTAATTGGATCGACAATATCCAGGTCAAATCCACTTTTAGGACCATGCGCTGAGATTTGTTGAAGTAAGCCACTTGACTCGTCAAATAAATAAATAACACAATCTTCCAATCCCAATTGAGAAATTACTTTTTGGGTGAGCAATTGGCACACCTCTTCTTCACTCACCACTGAACTGATTGCGCCAGTGTAGTCCATTATTAATTGAAGAAAATCTGTGCTTTCCATAGTGAATCGTAATTCAAAAGTATATGTTAATTACTTTTTGCTGAAAATTATAGAGAATACGTGGCGGAGTATCTTTGAAGGCATGGAAACGAGCCAAGTCAAAACGAAAGTTTCAGACTATCGTAAACGTCTGCAGAAACTTGAAAAAGATAATGAAAAACTTGAGGCGGAGCTTATAGAGCGAGAAGCCATCATGGCAAACTTATTCAGTTTTATTGAGGGAAATTTCGCTAAACATGAGCGATGATTATCATCCGTAAAAAGCGAAAGGCAATTTTCGCATTTTGCAACTTTAGACTCTTTCGTTCGTACACCCCAACGACCAATAATTCAAACATTACTTGAATTTTCATTCTAAATATCTTTTTCTCCCGGCAATTCTGTTTCAGCTATGCATTGCAACTTCATACGGTCAACTGAACTTGACGGGGTCCAATGGTTGCAACTGTAACGGTGCGTTAAGTTATTCATGGTCGGGCGGGGCAACCATCAATGCAGAACTGACAGATTTGGGTAATCAATTCGTGCAATCTATCAGCAGTGCTGGCGGAAATGTTCAATTCCAGAATCTATGTCCGAGAGTCTACTCACTTGATATCACAGGTCTTTCGAGCGGAGATACTACCTTGTTCTTCAACATTCAAGACAACAACTCATCGCTTCCAAATTTTGCTAACGAGGTGGTTTGTTTCTCTGATGCAGGTCAGGATGAAATCATAGAACTTGCTGATATCGCTGGCGTTATTGGCAGCAACTTTCAGTGGACCGTTCCTGGAAATTTTCAGGCAATCAATGGTGATATGAACGCAAACGAAATGAGCTCGGGCGTTTATATCTATACTGCGCTTTCCTCCAGTTGTTTAAAGAGTTCAGGGCTTGATATTCAGTTTTACTACAATAGTGCAGGAAGTGAAACGGGTAGTTTGCTCATTTGTGAATCTGAAGTCGATTCAATTAGTCTTATCACCCTTTTGGGTGGAAATCCTGCTGCCGGTGGATATTGGACTTTTCAGGGAGAGGAGTTCAACGGCATCTTTTATCCAGCAACTATGGAGGGCGGGTTCTCCAATCGATATTACTATAATGTTTTTATTCCAGAGTGTGGAATAACCGATGTTGCCCCGGCAACGGTAATTGAGCGCGTCCCACCGAATCCTGGATTTAGTTTGAACACGGTCAATCTTTTTTGTCCAAATCAAGAGGCTACAGTAAATATATTTGATCTCTTAGGCGGGAATCCGGAGCGCGGAGGAGTGTGGAATCTATCCGCAGCGGGATCCAATACGATGGTAACGGGAATCGATTCTTTGTTTATTCCCGGTCAAAGTCCAGAAGGCATTTATGAATATGGGCTAACACCACTTTTACCTTGTGTTGGAACTTATAATACCTTCGTAACTATTTCCTACTATCCTGATCCATCGCCTGGAACTAACTTAGACACCAACATCTGCATTACATCAGATACATTGGATATACTCAACGCTATCGGCGCCCCACTTGACTATTTAGGAACTCTCTCTGATCTGTCGGGAAATGCAGCAAGCCCGATTTATATTCCCTCAGAACAGGCAACAGCAAGTTTAGTCTATGCAATCAACCCATTTAATTGTGGTGTTAGAATAGCCAATATCCACATTGTATCGCACCCGATTGTTGACGCAGGTCCGAATCAGACCATAGAGCTTTGCTCTTCCTTATTGCCAATCCCAACAAATTCGGTTTTACATCCAGCAGCTGATGCTGACGGCAATTGGTATTTGCCCAACGGAGTGCCTTTCAATGGTGACATCGATATCAACTCACCCACTCAAAATCTATGGTATGTGAAATCCAATTTGGGTTGTGGCGCGGATACCTCAGAGTATTCAATTGGCATAGACCTTCCTGTTAATTTCACCCCAAGCACATCTTCCATCAGTTTATGTCCGAATGACAACCCGGTAAACTTGTTGAGTGTATTGGGTTCTCCCAATTTGTATTTTACTAATATCGACGGAGATACATTGCCGATTGTAGTTTATCCAGATTCCAGTGAGTCAGGGATCATCTTTGCTCATCTAAACTCAGGCAACGCTTGTCCTGACCTTGAATTCCCGATTTCGATAGAGTTGCATCCAAATGCTTTTATGGTAGATTACTATGAGCATTTTATATGCGAAAGCGAAATGCCTTTACCACTGAATGATTTGGTTCCCGTGGAATATGCTAACACTGGAATTTGGCTAAACCAAAACAACGACCTGGTCTCATTGGCTCAGACACCACCCAATGCCTCTGAAACTTTTACATTCGCATTGAACAATCCTCCATTATGTGGTTCGAGTAATATCGAGATTATGGTTCATTCTGAAACCATGGTGGATGGACCGGTCAATAGCTCCACAGTATTGTGTCAATCACAAGAAACATTTGATTTGAACTCTCTGTTGGGTGATGATTTTTCTGGCGGATGGTGGCTTAATAACGCTCCACTGAATAATACAGCGCTTCCTGCTTCCTCTCCAGTTCAGGAAATGTTTGAATATAGAATCTCTTCGCTTAACAGTTGTCCAGATGCAATTTCATACCATCAATTTGAGGTCAGAGCGCTACCCGATGCTAACGCCGGAGACGATATCGGAGTCTGTATCGGCGGGGATAGTATTTCGATAGGAACACAAACACAGTCTGGCTTCACCTATAACTGGAATCCATCATTATATCTTCAGAGCGGAAATGAAGCACAGACGTCATTGGTAAGTCCACTTACAGGCGGTAATCAAGTTTTAACCTATTCACTGGCAGTCAATGACGGATATTGCACCAAAACTGATACCGTTTTGGTTACGCTGCATGAAATACCTTCACTCGTATTTGCCGATTCTATTGATGCTTGTTACGGCGGCGACATAACGATTCAGCCTAATACGAATGGAGTACTGCATTGGTTAAACCCTGCCGCTGGTGATTCCATCGCGTATTCACAAACTTGGATCGCTACGGAAAATCAGACCATTAGGTTCTATGCTGTTAGCGACTTTGGATGCTCCAAGTTGGATAGTGTTGATATAACTGTAATTATTCCACCAAGCTTTTACTTAGACGTTGAACAGATATCAAGCTGCGCACCTTTGGTAATAAATGAGTCAATCGATAGCTGCAATATTTCACAAGCCAGTTTCCGTTGGATCATTCCTGGTGTAGATACTCTTCAGGGTCGAGATATCAGCACCACAATATCGAAAACCGGAATTTTCGATTTAGTTGTTGAGGCCATTTCACCCGAAGGATGCGTTTCCGACACCGTATTAAGTTCTGTATACGAGGTCTTTGGTAATCCTGAAGCTGACTTCGTAGGATATGAAGAGAGTGCCTCAAACTTGCGGCTTGAAGTTCGTTTCACGAATGTCTCCTCAAATGCTCAGCAATTTGAATGGAGCATTGATGGCGCGCCAATTGCTCAAAGCGTTCATTTAGAACATGATTTTGAAGGATTGGCGCCAGGAGTCTACGAAATTTGTCTTCTCGCCAGATCTGAGGAAGGCTGTGAGAACTCAAGTTGTCATAATATCGACTTGATTGTTGAACAAGTCGTTTTTGCACCTTCAGCGTTTACACCCAATAATGATGGTACAAATGATGGGTTTAAACCTGTGATTAACGGCTTCAGCCCAGAGGTATATGAATTTGTTGTAGCCGATAGATGGGGTAATATTATCTTTAAGAGCACAGATCCCGACGAATATTGGATGGGAGAGGTTGATAATGGAGAATACTATAGTCAGAATGGCGTTTACAACTGGATGCTAAAGGCCAAAAAGTTCGACACAGTAGAGCTGGAAGTTTACCGAGGATCTGTGATGATGATTCGCTAAAAGCGAAAAATTTACCTACACAATCGCAGAAACATAGAAATTTGCGGACGGTGAGGACTTTTATCAAAGTATTACGCTACTCTCTCGTAACAATCGTGTTAGTGATTTTTTCGCTGCTTGTATTGTTACAGACAGAGGGGTTTCAAACTTTTGCTGCGCAGAGAATCGCAGCCTGGATCGGCAGTGAAACGAAATGCGTAGTGGAGATTGACAGAATTGGTATCACCTTGGACGGGTCCATTTTCTTAAACAATCTCTTTATCTCAGATCAACAAAACGACACTTTACTTTTCGCCAAGAAAATATATGCCCAAGGGGTGCATCCTTTTGAGGAAAATGGCCCTATCAAAGTTGAACTTGCACAGGTTGAGAGTTTTGTATTCAACCTCAACTACTCTAACGAAGGGGTCTCGAATATGGATTTCCTCATCGACTATTTCGCTTCAAATGAAGAATCAAAAGATACCAGTCAGCTGGGTTTTCATTTGGGTAGATTGGATCTTGCCGATGGAAGATTTCGATATAGCGACAAGGCTGTATCTCCTTCCAAGGATTATGGTATTGATTGGAGTTATCTTGATGTAAAAGCTATCGACCTGACAGTTAGCAACCTTGACATCCTTGGGGAAAAGATAGATGCCGAACACTTAAATCTGGCATTACAAGAAAAATCGGGATTTGAATTAAAAAATTTGACGTGCAATCCAAACTTCGATGAGCGTCAATTGGAACTATCGGATATTCAAATAACTACCAACCAATCTTTATTTAAGGGTGATTTGCGATTCACTTATCAATCCATGGATGACTTTTCCGATTTCAGTAACAAAGTATTGATGGATCATATTATCGACGATGCATCCGTGAACTTGGGGGATCTCGCGTATTTCAGTCCGTTGCTCAAGGGGAATACCCGAAATGTAAATCTAAAATCTCGGGTAATTGGCACTCTTAATGAACTGCAACTGCAAAAAACAGAACTCGAAACCGGCAGCTCTACCCGATTCCTGGCGGATTTCGTCTTTCGTAATCTCGAAAATCCTGACAGCACAAGTTATCGGGTTTATTTCAATAGGTTTAGTACTGACATAAATGACTTAAGTCAAATCGAGTTACCGCCCTTTGATAGTTCCTTTCAACAAAGATTGAGTCTACCGGATATAATGGGGTCACTCGGGAAAATTGAACTTAGGGGAGAAATCATGGGGAGTTATAGTCAGATCAATCTCTTCGGGATGGTGAAAACGGATATTGGCGAAATAAAGACCGATTTTCAATTGGATGCCTCAAAAGAAATCACCTCCTATTCGGGAAGTGTATCTGCGCAAAATGCAGACCTGGGAAAAATATACAAAACAGACCAGCTGGGAAAAATCAGTTGTGAAGCGTCACTTTCGGGCCAGGGAGATAATCTCGACAATCTGAGTCTGGATATAGACACCAAGATATCGCAATTTGAATTGCTACATTACAATCTTCAAAATATTGAAGCGAAAGGAAATTATGAGCACCGCAACTTCAATGGAAATTTGTCGATTAACGATTCAAACTTGAATTTGGTTTTTGATGGTATCGTAAACTTTAGAGAGGCCTTACCCATTTTAGATTTTGACGCACAAATAGCTTCGTTCAACCCAGGTGTATTTGGTCTGATAGCAGATACCTCATTGAGTTCTTTCAGCGGGGATATACAAATGCGAAGTATCGGTCTGGATTATAGTGTTTTCGAAGGATATGCACTGATGCAAAATCTAAAGTTTTGTTCGCGCGATAAGGAATATCAAATAGAGAACATAAAAATCGAATCCAGTCGGGGTGTGCGGCCGCTTATCCGTCTGAGCGGTGCTTTGGCAGAGGCAGAAATATCAGGCGATTTCGTTATTGAAGATGTGCCTGCAAGTCTATTGGACATTACATCGCATATCATACCCAGCATTCAACCTTCAAAAAGAGAGCATAAAAATCAAGAATTGGATTTACGTATGACATTGAGAGATATTGAGCCAGTTACCTCCGTATTTCTTCCAGAATTAAAAATCGCCGCAGGATCCTATTTAAAAGCAAATGTCAACGAGTCTGCATCACAATTCGAATGTACATTTGATTCAGATTATATTTTGTTTCAGGGCTATAAAGCGCAGGATATTCTCATTGATATTCATCGGCCCGTTGATTTCGTTTATGGCACCATTACAGCCGAGAGTATTTCGATTCCGGGCGGTGTAAAGATCGATGCCATAGGACTTGAGATGCGCATCGACAAGGACACGATCAATACGTCATTCACCTGGAATCAAATGGATCGAAAACACGCAGGTGACATCAATGGGAAATTGATTTTATCCCAAGACGGTGGTTTGCGCTTTGAATTTGCGAAGAGTGACCTCACCTGTTTGGGTGAGAATTTCACGCTAACCGAAAATGCCAATATCTCCTGGCTCAATTCACGTTTAGAAATCGATGATTTCAGATTGAAGAACAAAAGTCAATGGATTTTGGTTGACGGGATTGCTTCTGAAAATTCTAAGGATTCATTGAACATTTCAATTGGGCAATTCAATTTGATAACGCTACAAAAACTACTGCCCGAGAGTGACACCTTGTATGGTGTTTTGGATGCACGAGCTACAATACATCAAGTCTTTTCAAAGCCATACTTCTCCTCAAGTATGAAATGCATTGGTCTAACCCTCAATCGCACTTCTGTAGGTGACATCTCATTTGACGCGAAATGGGATGAGCGTCTGGAATCACTTGACATCAACGGAAATGTTAGCTCCGTTTTAAATAATGACACCAAAACAGAATTTGTTCCATTGAGTTTTACAGGTTATTGCAGACCCTACAATACCGACAATCAATTGGACCTAACCGTGAATCTGAAAGCCCTTAAATTGAAAAACCTGAATTCATTCTTGCCCAAGGAATCAATTGCTTTAGATGGCACCGCACGAGGTTCACTATACATCAAAGGCAAATTAGAAGCGCCTCAGCTTGAATCGCGCATTTTTCTAGAACGCTCCTCCGTCTACGTTCACTACCTTAATACAAAGTACTATTTCAGTGACTACCTGAATATTAAACCCGATGAGATTGCCCTTGAGAATTTTGCGATTACCGATGAGGAAGGCCATCAGGGTGCCCTAAATGGCAAGGTGAACCATAAGAATTTTAGCAAATGGAAAGTGGATGTTCGCTTGGCCTTTATGGAGCCATTTTTGATGCTCAATACATCGAGTCAATCCGAAGAGGCCTTTTTCGGAAAAGCATACGGGACGGGATACTTAGGGGTATCAGGCGACATTAATAGTCTATCCTATCAAGCCCAAGTTAAAACTGAAAAAGGTACCTATCTGGGCCTTCCCATGGGGAGCTCAACTGAGGATGAATACGACAGTTTCATTACCTTCAAAACCAAATCCGACTCAATCGCAACCGAAACGAAAAGAGATTTGTCAGGATTGAAAATGAATTTTGGCATCGATGTTACACCAGAGGCGAGATTTGAAATTATTTTCGACAAAAGCGTTGGTGACGTTATCAGTGGTGCTGGTCGAGGACATATTGACTTAGGGGTAGATCAATTTTCTAACTTGTCTATGACCGGCGGTTTGGATCTAACGGAAGGGAATTACAAATTCACCCTCAAGAACCTCATCAACAAAGATTTTACTGTAACTCCGGGTGGCAGAATTGATTGGAGCGGAGATCCATTGGCAGGCAACCTAGATATTACAGCTGTATACAAAGTGCCTGCATCCTTATATGATTTATTGAATGACCCACAATATCAAGGCGGCCAACGGGTCAATGTAAACTTAGGACTAAGTCTCAAAGGCCCCATGCTTAATCCAGTAATTGACTTCGATATCGATTTACCTACGGTTGATCAAATGACAAGAAGCCGCGTCAGCGCCGTCCTTAGCTCAGACCAAGAACGTAATCGCCAGGCCTTTGCGCTATTGATGCTTAGACGGTTTGTTAGTCCCCCTTCTGTCACCGCAGATCACAGCTCAACCAGTGCACTCTCCGCAAATGGCACTGAATTACTTTCAAGTCAAATTTCTAATTGGCTCGGTCAAATCAGCAACGATTTTAATTTGGGATTCAACTACAATCCCGGCGATGATATCAGCAATGAGGAAATTGCTCTAGCCCTTAGCACTCAATTCTTTAATGATCGATTGATTTTGAGCAGTAACCTCGGAGTCTCGCGAAATAACAGCAATGCAAATACACAAAACACCAGTAATTTGATTGGTGATGTAAGGATTGAATATAAGCTGACACCTGCAGGAAAAATTCGACTGGTGATGTATAACGAAAGCAATGACTATCGAGTGGCAAGTACACAACAATCGCCATACACCCAAGGACTTGGTGTAATCTATCGCGAAGACTTCGATAACTTGCAACAATTGATTGAGGGGATAAGAAAAATGCTTAAGGGAAGACCACGAGAAGAGGAAAAGTCATGAAAACTATATTGACCGATGGACATGGCAGGGTATTAAATTATTTACGATTTGCTGTTACCGACCGATGTAACCTCCGCTGTCAATATTGCATGCCCGAGGAAGGCATTGATTGGATTAAACGAAATGCAATCGCAAACAAGGAAGAATGCCTTCGCATTCTCAGAATATTCCAAAAGTGTGGTGTAAATAAGGTGAGATTTACCGGCGGAGAGCCATTTATGAGAGATGATTTCGGAGAGATTTTATTGCAGGTATCTGAAGAAAAACTATTTGAATCGGTTCATTTGACTACGAATGGCACCTTGTGCGGAGATCTCGTACATCAATTACCCAAGCATGCGATTTCAGGAGTTAATCTTAGTATAGACTCTTTAGACCCAAACAACTATTTTAAGATTACTCGGAGGAATTCACTTGATAAAGCAATCCAATGCCTGCACTTATTATTGAGCAAGAATATTCCCGTAAAAGTGAATATGGTTGTTTTGCAGGGTTGCAATACTCATGAAATTATTCCTATGGCAGAACTCACAAAAACTCATCCAATAGAAGTAAGATTCATTGAAGAAATGCCATTCAATGGCACGGGAAAATACTCACCTACTACCTGGGGCTATGATAGAATATTGAGTGAGTTGCAAACTCATTTTCATTCTTTGCACCAGCTTCCTTTCCAATACGGTCAAACTGCAAAGAGATACGTTATAGAAGGACACAAAGGAACCATCGGTGTCATCGCTGCTTGGAGCAGGAATTTCTGTGGACAGTGTAATAGAATTCGCCTAACACCATCAGGACAATTGCGCACTTGTTTATACGCAAAATCCGGACTATCCGTGCTGGATGAGATCCGAGAAGGAAAGAGTGATGAGGATATAATTGCACTCATAAGTTCGGCAATACAGCAAAAGCATATTGATGGATTCGCTGCAGAGCAAGAAGGCCAATCACAACATGTATCTATGGCTCATATTGGAGGCTAACAATGATCGATCCAAAAGAAGCATTTGAAATCCTATTGGATACCGGTGTCTCCAAGGCAGTGATAAAATTGCCAATAGAAGTTTGTTCAGGTAAAACCCTTGCACAAAATATAATCTGTGATCATGATTTGCCCCCATTCGATCGAGTAATGATGGATGGCTTTGCGCTCAAATTCGAGACGACACTCTTAGATTCATCTATAAAAATTGAGGGCGAACAGAAAGCGGGTATTCCTCCCCTATCGCTGAAATCAGACAGAGGGTGTATCGAAGTAATGACCGGTTGCGTATTACCCATTGGCTGTGATACCGTTGTGCCGATTGAATACTGTGAACGAGGCGATGAATCAATTTGTATTCTACAGAAGAATTTTCTCCGCGGTCAAAACATCCACAAAAAAGGGCAAGACCATTCTGCAGGTGAGATTCTTGTTGGTAAGGGAAAGCGTATTCATTCAGGGATCGTAGGAATCGCCGCATCATGTGGAATAAGAGAACTTGAAGTGTTTGGAATTGAATCTTCAGTTATCTTGAGTACTGGTGATGAACTTGTGGATATTGAGTCTATACCCAAAGCATGGCAAATTCGAAGAAGCAACGCACATGTCTTGTCTTCGTTGCTTCATTCTGTTGCCATACCCCATCGAATAGATCATAGCACAGATGAAATAAATCAGTTGACCCATAAGATTATGAGTTACTCTGACACAAAACTACTTTTGATAACCGGTGCAGTATCGATGGGTAAATATGATCTCGTACCAGAAGCCCTCAATTCACTTGGATACCATGTGCTATTCCACAAAGTGCGTCAAAAGCCCGGGAAACCGCTACTCGCTGCCACAAGAAATGGACAACTCGTTATTGCCTTGCCGGGCAATCCAATTTCGGTTATGGCTTGTGCATGCAGGTACATATTGCCCCTCGTACATCAACCAACCAAAGACAATTGGGTGATGAACGATGATATCCAATTCAAACCTCATCCCTTTACACAATTCATTCCCGTTGTGAGAATAGACAACGATAACGCAAACACGAAAGTGCAATCCATTTCATGGAGTGGATCCGGTGATTTGGCATCGCTTGCAAACGCAGATGGTTTCGTTGAAATCCCCCCGGAATGTGAGTCTGTGCCCCCGTTATTACCCTTCTACAGAATTCCTTGATGAATAGAAAAGCTGCGGCTATTATCGAATGATTTGAAGCTTATGACGCGCTGAAGAATTCGGTCCTCTTAAGTTAAGTGTATATAGACCCTGCCCAAGACCGCTTAAGTCGATGACACGTGAGCAGTTCTGAGACAATAGTAATTTTCCAGAAATGCTATAAACCTCAACTGACCAACCAGAATAATCCGCAAGCTCAATGATGATATGGTTACTTGCCGGATTGGGATAAATGCTGGATACCATTTCGTTATTGTAATTAACGGCTAAAGGATTTCCGACACAAAGACATCCTGGCAGAATGATATCATTGGATGTATTCGCGTCACCATCGTCACACAGCGAACCGGTAGGTGGCCCGCATGAACCATCATCCGTAACCGCCAGTGGATTATAATTACAAGCCAGAGGATTGGTACAACCGGCGACCGATGGCGTGCCCATACAATCGCAACCAGGCAGCGTAATATCGTTAGTGGTTGTTGCATCACCATCGTCGCATGGTGATAAAAGCTGAGCCCCGCAAGAACCGTCATCCACAGTGGCCTGAGGATTGTAATTGCAAGCCAGAAAATCGGTACAACCCGGCACCCCGGTAACACCCGCACAACTGCAACCGTTTATAATTGCATCGTTAGATGTGGTTGGATCGTTATCATCGCATGGAGCACCGATGGTTTCTCCGCATGAGCCGTTATCAACATTGGCTGCAGGCTCATAATTACAGGCCGTTTGCTGTGTGCATCCCTCTATAATTGGACTTCCCAGGCAAGTGCAATCGAAATTTACCTGGTCATTGACGGTAGAAGAATCTCCATCATCGCAAGCGCTACCAAAAAAGCCAAGGCAACTACCATCATCAATCGTGGCCTCTGGATTGTAATTACAGGAGAAAAGACTGGTACATCCTGCAATTTCAGAAACGCCACTGCAGAGGCAACCCTCAACGATGATATCACCAGTGGTAGTGCTATCGTTATCATTACATGATGCTCCCAAGGCAGCGCCGCAACTGCCATCATCCACCGTAGCCGACGCATTGAAATTACAAGCTGAAACGTCGGTACATCCAAGAACTATCGAGGTTCCATTGCAATTGCAATTGGATAGTATGATATCATTGATTGTTGTTGTATCACCATCATCACATGCAGAACCAACGGCCGGGCCACACGTTAAGTCATCTACGGTTGCCATAGGGTTGAAATTACAGGCAGAAGCATCTGTGCAGCCGAATACATCAGCGACTCCTTGACAAATGCAATCAACCAAGATAACATCGCCCGAAGTTGTCGAATCACCATCGCTACATATCGTGCCTATCAAGGCGCCACAAGAGCCATCATCTTCATTCGCCAAAGAATCAAAATTGCATGCCAATTCGTTGGTACATCCAGGTATTATTATCTCTGCTGCAACAACATTAAAATTGAAAGTGAAATACTGGGTTGGGAAAGCAAACGGACCAAAAATGGTGCTAACAGTGCCATCTATAACAATTTCTACAGCATAAACACCAGTATCCATAGCTGTTCCACACAAGGTCACACAAGCGTGATTCTCACCGGAACCTGGTGAAAAAGTGGTATCATTATTTGGAAAGAAAGCCACAATCCCTTCCGGTAAACCATTGATTGCAGTAATCACAACATCTTGTAATTCAAATTCCGATCCGTTGAATGAAACTGTTGTAGGTAAATAAAACGTAACTTGTTGAGTATAAAAAACACCAGCAGTAGCATCGGGTATTTGAGCGGGGCAAAGAGCGGGTGATCCGCTTGCACTGGCGCATGTAAGGTCTGGAGTGCAAACATCGCACTGTCCGAACGATGCAATTACATACACAATGGAGAATAACGTTGCGAGGTATATTTTTCTCATGGTTAAAGTTTTGAGGCGAAAGTATTCAAATCCGACCAATCTGAGCAGCAGGAAATCATTTTCAGTTACCATCAAACCCTGCGTGAAAAAGATGGAATACAAAACATTGAGAAATCAATGTGTCGTTTCAAATTGATTGACGAAGTAATGCTCTCATCGAAAAAAAAATTCTTGATGACCATGGCCGTTGAAGACGGAAGCCGCTGATTTTTTTTTACAAAGAAATTTGCTGAAAGGAAAAACAGAGTACATTTGCACCCCTTGAAAAAATTTTTCCAGGGTTGTAGTTCTTTGAAATACCTGATTTACCTGCCGGTGTAGCTCAGCTGGCCAGAGCAGCTGATTTGTAATCAGCTGGTCGGGGG
>CAZKRL010000012.1:0-70614 GCA_964555295.1 uncultured Comamonadaceae bacterium
ACGACTCAAAATCGTGTGTCTTCGGGCGTGTGGGTTCGATTCCCACCCTGGGTACTGATAAGGACGACGGTTGTCGTCCTTTTTCTTGGTCAAATGTTTGGTAGGTTTATGAAATCCTTGATCCAGCCTTTGTAATATGGGTTTTGCCTAGCTGCCTTTCAGCAGTTCTTCCACGCTGGCAGTGGTTACAGCGTGGTAATTCCCTCGGTATTTCTTGAATATAGACTCTGCTAAATTTCGCTGGTCATTCTCTACAAGCGCCTGAAACAATGGCAGTACGAATTTTCTTCGGCCAACGGATGATAGAAATTGATCGAGCCTTGGATAAGCTTTTTTGTATCTGCTCTGTATGGATTTTTCGAGCCATGCAAATAAGATTTCGTTGTTACCGATTTCCGTAATATTAAACGCTTTATCAAGTGCCGTCATGTCTTTAATGGTCATTTTTTCAAGGGAGTGAATAAATCTGTATCTCTCTTGATACGACCATCCCGTCCATGGAATTTGTTCGGTCGATATTGCATCCTTTTCGAATTGAACCCGTATTTCATCAACCTTGACAATACGATCGCTTTTAACTTGTGGAATATTAGACGGTATGCCTTCGCCATATATCCATTCATCAATGTTCAGTTGTTGGAATTGCATAGAGTCGATAAGGTCATTTTTGATCAAAGTGGCAAAGTTTTCAGTGTCCATATTTTGAAACTTGTTTTTTTCAAAATATGCCTTCAGGAATTTGTCGAACTCCTCTCGACCCACCGTTTCTTCCAACATTCTCAAAAAGAAATAGCCTTTGTTGTAGGCTATATCTGTCATTCCATCATCTGGATTTCTATCATTAAGGTTGAGTTTTAGTTTTGTATCCGCCCGCATTCCCGAGGAATTTAGGTCGGCTATAGTGGCATCGAGATCTTGACGATTCAACTGGGCGAGCATCTCCGATACATCTCTGCCTTGAAGCGCTTCCATGACCCGCTGCTCGAAGTATACGGTAAACCCTTCATTGAGCCAGAAATCATTCCAGGTTGAATTGGTTACCAGATTGCCGCTCCAGCTGTGTGCTAATTCATGTGCAATGAGTGACACGAGTGATCTGTCGCCGGCAATAACGGTGGGAGAAACGAAGGTGAGACGTGGATTTTCCATGCCGCCAAACGGAAAGGCAGCAGGTAACACCAGGAGATCATAACGGTCCCATGCGTACGGTCCGTAAAGCGATTCAGCAGTTTCCACCATCCTCTCCAATTCCGCAAACTCCCATACCGCTGCATCGATTACGCTCGGAATAGCATAAACACCGGTTCTGGGCCCTGTGGATTTAAACGCGATATCTCCTACTGCAAGCGCCATGAGATAAGCAGGTATGGGTTGGCGCATTTCGAATGAGTACACACCATCCTGCGTCTTAGCTTGTGGGTTCGTCGCGCTCATCAAAGCAAGAAACTGTGGCGCTACTTTAACACTCGCGTTGTAGGTAAATCGAACGCCCGGACTATCTTGACAGGGGAGCCATGTTCGAGCCAAAATGGCTTGAGATTGCGTGAATAAGAAGGGTTGATCTCCCTCAACCCATAGAAGAGCTTCCGCGCTGGGTGAGGTTTCATACTTCACTTCAATCGATTTCACTTCGGAATCAATTCCAATGATTAACGGTGCTCCAATAAATTCTTTGTCTTCTCCGTATTTATATACAAGCGATTTTCCACCTGACATCACTGAGATGATTTTGAGTCCTTTCGTGTCAAGTATGATTTCATTCGCTGTATCCGTCTTTTCGATGTTGTATTTCGCAGTTGCACTAATGACTTTTTTGTCAAAATCAACTTCAGCGTACCAGTCCAAGTGAGTAACTCTTGCAACTTCTGGTTTTGAGTAGGTGTGAGGGTCTCTCGATAGTTTCATTTGAGCAATTTTATGCTTCATCTTTTCCGAACGCACTGTGGGTTTGTCTTTTGATGCACATGCAGTAAGCATAAAAACAATGAGCATATAGAATACTCTCGATATAATTATTTGGTTAAAATGCATCAGAGCTTTCATGCGAAAATGATTTCGTTTGTTCTATTAATGGCAATGTACAAGAAGTTCCTAATTTCGTTAGTATAAATAAATGAATATGAAAAAAATGTACCTTCTGATGTGCAGCACGTTTGTATATCTATCTTCTTATTCACAGATCTCAATTAATCACGAGCATTTGCCGGATGCCGGTGATTCTCTGGTTACAATAAGTGCTGAATTGGTTGGTAATGTTGATTATGCAGCGACAGGAGAAAATATGACTTGGGATTTTCAAGATAATATCATTGCCAATAGTCAGAATCCAACCCTTCAATGTGCCAGTTTAAATAATTTGAGTTTCTTCAATTTAATCTTTTTCCAAAACCCATTTGATCAAGATTATTTTTCAGATTATGGAATTGGTGTGGATGCATTCGATGTTCCAAATTTTGGAATTACCGTTGAAGATGCTTATCAAATCTATAAGAATAGCGGCGGTGTTTATGCGGTAACAGGTCAGGTCGCAACCATCAATAGCATTCCGGTTTCTGCCAAGTTTGAGGATCGGGACGTGATCTATGATTTGCCTCTGACGTTCGGCATGTCGGGTAATTCGGATTCCGAATTGCTTTTTGATGTACCCACGGTGTTAACATACAAGACGCATCAAACGCGCTCTTATGAGTGTGATGGTTGGGGTACGCTGATGTTGTGCGATCAGTCTTTTGATGTTTTGCGGGTGCGCTCTGTACAAAACGGAGTGGATAGCATAACCGCGAGTTTTTTTCCCGTTCCATTTGGCATTGAGCGTCCAGAGACCGTTACCTACGAATGGTTGAGCACATCGCATAAGGTCCCTGTGCTCTCCGTATCCATTGCTGATTTTCAAACGACTGTAAATGTTGCTCCAGTTTGTAATGTGTTGGGCATGGATAAAGAAGTCGTACTGGGTAAATCTCTTAAAGTCTATCCAACACCGTGCAATGACCTTTTATATGTCGAAGGATTGACAGAATCGTCGATGTATTCTCTGTTCAATTCTGCAGGTCAATTTGTGATGCGAGAGAACATTTATCCCGGAATTCCATTGGATTTGTCTTCTCTCGACGCCGGTCTTTATCAGCTTTTGGTCGAAAGCCCCAATGGTATAATTCCTGTCAAAATTTTAATGAATTAGTCTCCGCAAGTACAAGTAAATTCAGAAGTTGGGTTGGGGTCGCAGAACCTGAATTTTTCGAGTTTTGTCGACCGGGTAAAAGACTTTAGATTTCCCTCATCGCCATTCTGAGGATTCAAGGGCAAATTTTTAAGTACGATAGTAGATCGAGAAGCAAATATGCCGATTCCATTGTTGATGTTGGTATAAACGGGTCGTTCTTGAGCGACACTGATATTGAGTGCGTTTGAGTTGATATAGTCTCGGAGTATTGTATTCGACATAGCAACTTGTACTTCAAAGCATGTTGTTCTCGCAGCCTCATCTCCCGGAGGGTCAAAGTAGGTTCCTATCTCTCTGCAAACATTACCACCTTCTGTTAGTGTATTGCTCAGCGCATTGTAGAATCCCTCCGTTAAAAACTCTATCGATACATCTTGGCCTCCGGTTACACTCTCTCTCTCAACGCTACCGATAGTGTAATTCAGCCACTTCGATTCTACCGTTGCAGGCGATCCTTGCATGTCTGGTGTGTTATAGGTTTTTTCGATGTAGTTGAAACGCAAGCTGACATCATACGATATAGAATTAGCCGGCGGAAAGAATTTTACCTGTGTATTGATAAAGGTTGCATCGTCTACGGTTGTATTCCAGTTTGCCAACTTCAACATGCTACTTCCATTCGGTAATAACCAAAAATTATTATTTATCATTTTTATCATGTCTGTAACTGCGCTAACCTCTCTGCCATCCCTGAACTGAAGGAGTAGGCGGTAATCGTGCTCATGGCTTAATCCATTGGTTGGCGGTATGAAATAATACACGCGATTTTCAGCAGGGAAAACACCGCCCGCAGCGCGTGGACGAATGGCCTCCATTAAAGGGTATTCTTCAATCGGCTCAGAACTGCCTTTTGCTAATTTTTGAACCACCCGCTTGATGAAATCTTCATTCTTATATTCCACTGAATCGAAAATTCCCGCGTAAACATTATTATCTCCCTCACCCATGAAAGTGCGGTCAATATCCACCCATTGCGTATCGAGTGAATTGGAAACATTGTCTCCATTGGGATCTGGGTCTAGCAAAGCAAAGACGACCGCTGTATTCTTATAGGGTGCGTTTAACTCAACATCGGTGCTGCATGATGCGGCTACTAATGAGATCGAAGCAATTAGAAAATGGGAAAATCTATTGGGGCTCATGTGGCGGCGAATATAGTTATTTCGACGAATAGGTTTATTTCAGTTGTCTGCTATGCTATTGTGTTTTATTTCGTCCTGCAAGATTGAGTCGCAAGGAAAATACATTACTGTAAAGTACGTCTGATACATTGCCAATATCTGAAAGGGCGTAGTCGAGATAGAGTGAGCGTATGCGCAATCCCAAACCAATATTGGGCTGCAGCGATATCGCATCACCTTCAAATGTTTTGATGCGCTGAAAATTACCTACGCCGCCCCGCAGGAAGACGGTGTTTTTATAAGATGCCTCAAATCCAAAGGATGGATCAACATTGAAGACTTTGCCCGATATAAGTGAGTTTCTCTGGCCATCGGTTGTCATCATAAAATTGACCTCGGTAAGCAAATCAATCTCTTTGATTTTCCACATTCTGCCAATTCCGGGAATGAATCTGGGCAAGGTAATTTCCAGTGTGTTCTCTGGAATTTCATTGCCTGTGGCAAGAAATACTTCTTTGGTTTTGTCGTCGATATTATAACTCCATGCGTTGAAGGTGGAGGTAACATCTCGGGCCATTATCCCAACCCTCCATTTGCCTGACCACCATTGTGCACCTGCATCAATGCCGAATCCCCAGGCGCGCGCGAAATCTCCCAGATGACGATAGATGATTTTGGCACTGGCCCCCCAACTGAAATGATCGCCGCCGAGTTTGGGCATGCGTTGCTGCAGGAAGGTGGATTTCTTTCCGTAGGATAAAACAAAAGCATAATCTGCCGCACTGAAAGTGGTGATGCGGGAGTAGTCAATGTTTCCTTCAGCGTCAATCAGTTCTGTTGTGTTGGGGATGTCATCAACACCAAAACGTATTACGGAAAGGCCCATGGCAGAAGTCGAATCAATGCGTTTAGACAATGCCGCGTAGTCATATTTGGCAATGCCTGCAAAATATTCAGAGTGCATGGCTGCTACTTGCATGCGCCCTTTCATTCCCGCAAGTCCCGCCGGATTCCAGTAACCTGAAGTAAGGTCATTGACACTCGCCACTTGGGCAAGCGACATGCCTAATGAACGAGCACCAACGCCAATTTGTAAAAACTCGTTGGAGTATTTCGGGGCAGTACTTCCTTGTCCCAAAGAGATAAGCGAACTTCCGGTAAGTACTGAGATGATAAGGGCAATTCTTAGCACAGCGCGAAAATAGTCAGCTGCTAACGAAAACAATCTCATCCCATTGCCCACCATCAGAAACGGATTCTCATTTGAAGATGTATATCTGATTTTCGCTGGCCCTGAATCAATGAAGTGCCCGAAGAAATTTCGCTGCGGTCATCGTAAACAAAGGCCCCGTATCTCGCCCAGAAGTCGATGCGACGAGTAACATCGTACTTGATCATCAAGTAATAGCGCACTCCCTTTCCATTGTATGGCAGAATGCTGAACGCATAGAGAACATCGTTTTCGTAGGCATAAATTCTGCTGTTCCAATCGGGCGCATCCATGATGGCATAACGCATGGAGAAGGAAACCGGTGATCCAATCTTTTTGAAGATGATGTCTTGATAGACTACAAATCCATTGCTCACGGTATTTTCTTTTTCGTATCGGCTCCATTCGGCGCGGGTTTTTAACTGCACGTTAGGATGCACCTGAAATACACCGTGCAATCGCCAGTTCTCTTGTCTCACGGGCACTACGGGAGTGATCATTGCATCTGTGTTGCTGCTATTCTGTTCGTTGTGGCGGATGCGGTACCGGAAATAAATTTCATTTTTCTTATCAGGTTTGAAGTTGAGTTGCGCCAGGTAATCTTTGAAATTGCCGGGGGCATCCACTCTGAATCTCAGCCACGGAAAATGAACTATGTCTGCATATGCACTGAGGGTCCACTTGCTGTTGATATTGTATTGCGCTCCGGTATAATGCCCTCGCTCATTGGCCGCAGTTAGGTTGTTCTCCCCGAAAACATTGGCTTTGTTGTTTTGATAATCCTTGGCGTAGTTGCGATAAACTGTGCTGATGGTGAGTCGAGGATGTGGTACCAAGACAGCCCCATGCAACATTGATATAGCGCCGTTATCACTGCGGGCTACTTCACCGAAAACATTGAGATTGCGAATTACTGCCTGATAATCAGCACCAATATTGAGTGAATTGCGATCGGTAGATTTGAACTTCTGATACAGTGCATCATAAGGCGCACGATCTACATTGAGTTGCACCTGACTGCATGTAATACCTGCAGTAAAGGTTCTTCTTACATACTTCAGGTTGCCCGCAAGTGTTTGTTCGGTGACAGTGTTTTTATTGGCGAGTTCACTTGCGGTGCGATGCAATCCTCCCATCGGTAAACTTGTTACTACAAATTCATCATCGGTAATGGTGGTGGTATCACTGACAGGATCCAGATTGCCATCGATTTTTTTGTGGGATGCAAGTCCGGTGAGTTCCCAATATTTTCCGCCCACCGTAACACCACCGCCGCGCAGAAAATTGGTCTCTTGCACCGAGGAATAGGGACGTAATCCAATGCCATTCCTTTTCACATTTCCCACAAAAACAGATTTGCCAAAGGCCAGGCCATTCCATAGTGTAAGCCCTTGTCCAAACAATGCCTGGTAGTCGCCTACAATGACTTTTTTGAGCCAGGTATTACCGGCATACATCAAATGGAAACTGCTGAAATCAGGGCCCCTGTCGATGCTTTCACCCGCGTCTTTTTCCAACGTAAAACCCGCGCGCAGATTTTTTCTGTACATGGCCGTGTAACGGATGTATGCGTAATTCGGGTCGCCCACAAAGTCGGGAACCCCCGTCTCAGGATCGTTTTCAAAGCCGGCTTGTTTTTCAATGACTCTTTTATGACGTATGAAGAGATCATGCCGAGTCTCTTTCGCAATGTCTTTCAACGAGATGTTTTTAAAACTGAAAACGGGTTCGGCGGTGATGAAGTCGGTCAGCGATCGAATGAGCTCCGGTGTAAAACCTGGCACCGCCTGCAGTTCGAAAATGTTGCGCAACGGACCATACATGTCAATATGCCTGAGAAGCGCGGCAATCTGTGGGTCTGAGATCAGGTAAAGTTCTTTGAGCTCCTCGGGTTTTGCACTGTTGAGATTCAGTGGGTGCTCATAATAATAGGCAAGGTCTTCAAACAATGTGGTGTAATCGAGCTCCGATCCTTCGTCGAGCGTACCGGCAATTTCCTCGATTCGCTGTTCAATGAGGTTGTTGCGGATTTCATCTTGTTGAGAAAATCCTTGGGGGGCAATCCATAAAATGGCGACGAGCAGAGAGATGATTTGACGCAATTCAATCCTTCGTTTCTTTTTGAGTTCCATCACGCTATGTAGCTCGAGCATCATTTCTGAACTGACTCTTTAGCCAAAGAGTAGGTGAGAGACATTTGCGGCACGAAGCCCAAGTTGGGCAGGTACCCCGCTGCCGCATCGATGTGAACGGATTTGTTCATCCAACCGAAACCAAACGTAAACGCTCCGGTATCGGCAATGAATCCTCCGCGAACTGCTAGTGAAGAAATGAATTTATACTCCATGCCGAATCTCAGTGATACCGGTGTGTCAGCGTTTTTGCGAATTTCAGCAGCCACATACAATTTCTCAGAAAAGCGATACGCCGGAGTGATGCGATACCTCACCGAGCGTCGAACATTACTTGATTCTGAATAGTAGGGTCGGGTAGGGTCTTCGAGATGCGCGCCCACACTCAATTTCGTGGTCACATCGTACAGCAATCCCACAGAGCCGGATACCAAAGAAGATCTGCCGTAGACATCGCCAAATGACAAGGCTAAATATCGCAGTTGAATGGCTGCTCGGAGTTTCTCGCTGAGAGTCATAGCGTAAGAGAGAGTGGCACCGGACTCTTTGAAACTGTCGAACCCATAACTGCGATACGATAGTCCGATAGCGCTTTTGCCGAATCCGGCGGAAAGAGCAAAGCCTTGTTCGCTGAGTTCTTTCATCAGGAATCGATTTTCACCAAAGATGCCTGCCTGAATTTTTTTGGTGTCGCCTGCGATTCCTGCGGGATTATGAAACATCATCCATACACTCTCGCGCGACTGAAACGCGCCGGCCATGGCGGCTGCGGGCGCACCGGCTTCTCCTTGAGAGCAGGAGAGTTTTACTATCAACGAGAAAATCGTGACACAAAAGAATCGTTGAATCCACTTCATGCGGTGAAAATAGAGTAGGCGGTGTTAAATGAATGATCGTGCCATGAATAATTTATTCCGTTGTTGACCACTGAGCTATTATATTTGCGCCCCTCCATTGCGGGCGTGGCGAAATTGGCAGACGCGCCAGACTTAGGATCTGGTGCCGCGAGGCATGGGGGTTCGAGTCCCTCCGCCCGCACAAATGAAACCCTAAGGAACAGCCATCACGGTTGTTCCTTTTATTATAAAACGAATTCAAATGAAATTTGAGCAGGAAGTTATTGATAGTCTGAATGTCAAAATCAAAGTGCATGTAGAGCCCGCTGATTATCAGCCCAAGGTTGATGATGCAATCAAGAGGTACAGAAAAACCTTTCAGATGCCCGGCTTTCGTGTGGGACATGTACCTGCCTCCATTGTGAAGCAGCGCTACGGGAAAAGTATTCTCGCGGAAGAATTGAATCAGTTGTTACAAACTGAAATTGACAAATACATCCGAGAGAATCAATTACCGATTTTGGGTTCGCCAATGCCTGTGGAGACAGATGAAGTGGGCAGCTTTGACCAGCCGGGTAATTTTGTTTTTGGATACGATTTGGGATTGGCTCCTGAGATTGCTCCTGTGATTGATCAGTCGATAAAGATTGAAGCTGTTCGTGTGAAGGTGGATGACGAGATGGTTGATAATGAACTGCGCGATCGTGCCCGCCGCTACGGGAAAATGCATGAGCCGGAAGTGAGTGGCGAGAACGATATGTTGTTGGTCAAACTCATTGAGAAGACAGAGGGTGGTTCTGAAACCGATACAACGGTGAGTCTTGAATTTTTGAAGAATGCAGAAATCAAAGCGGAGTTGACCGGTAGAAAGGTGGGTGATGAAATCTCCGTAGATCCCAGAAAACTCGCTGATGGTGAGCACGACCTTGCGAAGATGTTTAAGAAGGATGTTTCTGCGGTGAGTGAGTTGGGTGATGATTTTACCTTGCGCATCACAGGTGTTCGGCATCTGGATCCGCATCCGGTGAATCAGGAACTGTTCGACAAATTATTTGGTGAGGGCAATGTGACCACAGAAGACGAATGCCGGGCACGGCTTCGTTCAGAAATTGAATTGCAATTCGAAGATGAAGAGCGTTCAAATCTCGAAAGGTCGGTGAGAAGTGAATTGCTCAAAAACATCCATGTTCCGCTGCCGGATGAGTTCCTCAAACGATTCATCCTTAGCACCAATGAAAAGCCCATTACACCTGAAATCCTCGAGCATGAATATCCTGGCTATGCGGATAGCCTTCGTTGGGATTTGATTGAGACTGCGATTTTAAAATCATTCGATATCAAAATTGAGCGGGAAGATTTGGTAGGGCATTTGCGACAAATGTGGACCAAGCAGTTTGCTGCTTACGGATTGCCACTGGAAGAAGATCGCATCGAAAAGATGGCGGCGGATACACTTTCCAAGAGTGACAGTTTCAAGAAGGTGTTCCAACTGGTGGCCTCAAGCAAGGCCATGGATGCCGTTCTTCAGCGCTGTTCCATTGATCGTAAAGAATTGAATCTTAAGGAATACTTGGAAAGGAATTAAGCCCAATCGCTCTGTTGCTCGTCAACAGGAACGGGGGGGTTATTGGCTTCTTATCCAGCGTGGTGATGGATCGTCAACTGATAAATTCAAAAAAGTTGAGTTTGCTAATTTCTTGTACTTCAATCCCGGGATAGAGGGCTTTAAATCCCGTGGGAGTTTTCAGTTTTTTTGACGCTGAGTACTTCATTTCGTATGCGCTAATTTTTCCGTTGTGTCTTTCGATCAAATCAATTTCCTGCTTTTGATAGTTGCGCCAGAAATAGTACTCTGCACTAATTCCTTTGTAATGATTTTTTTTGATCCTTTCAGAAATTACATAACTCTCCCATAGT
This sequence comes from uncultured Comamonadaceae bacterium, assembly GCA_964555295.1. Taxonomy (GTDB): domain Bacteria; phylum Bacteroidota; class Bacteroidia; order Flavobacteriales_D; family Sanyastnellaceae; genus CAZKRL01. Next base: position 10,440 of record CAZKRL010000012.1, read on the forward strand.
GCGCCCAAGTCGTTGCGCATATGGATGGGCCGGAAGTCATTGATGATGGCATTGCGGATACCATTGTCATAGAAAAACCATTTAGAGCTCTTCGCAATTTCCTTGCGCGGGTTATTACTGAAGGCTGATACTTTATGGAGAATAAAGACTTTGGTCAGCAAATCCAGGTAGCTTTCCACAGTTATTTTATTGAGTCCTAGTTGGTTTCCTAGCTCCGTATTGGAAACCTCTGAACCTGTTTGATAGGCAATCAATCGAAGGAGCGCCATGATTTTACCTGATTGTCGGATGCCTGAAAATGATAGGATGTCTTTGAGTAGGTATGACGTGACCAATTGCTGAAGATAAGTGGCCTTTGCTGCAGAGCCCTCCATGAGAATAACTTCGGGATAGCAGCCATAGATCAATCGATCGTCGAGGTGTTGCCTTGCTTCCATCATGCCTTGTTTCAACTCCATTTGAGCAATAGGATACATCTGATAGGTAATGGATCTGCCGGTGAGAGGTTCTCCTGATTTGTTCAATAAATCCAACGATGAAGAGCCTGTTGCGAGAATGGTTAGTTTCGGATTCGTATCGATCATCAATTTGAGCGCCTTTCCAATTTCAGGAATGGCTTGTGCTTCATCAATCACAATTAATTCGTGATTACCCGCAATATTTTTCATGTTGGCAGTAGTGCGTCTTTGAAATGCCTCCTGAATTTCCTGGTCATCGCCGTTCATTATCAGCGGCTTGGTTTTGAGCTTATCCGATAGGGTTTGCAGCAATACAGTTTTACCTACCCTTCTGGTTCCGAAGAGAATGAGTACCTTGTTGCTTCTGAGCTTAGCTACAAGTATTTTTTCTAGTGCTCTATCGATGGACATAACGATGGGTTTACGCTCCTAATGACTGAATTCGTGCAAATATAGTCATTGTAATGACTGAATTAATTAAAATATGGTTATTATACTGACTGAATTCGTTTGAATTTAGTCAGTGTAATGACTGAATTAATCAAAATTTAGTCACTACGATAATTATTAAATGAATTGACTACAGTTGGTTTACTCTGAAGATGTAATGTGTTCAGCACCGGTCTCAGCCGTCTGCTTTGAATGATATCAGATTATGGTTTCAACTAATTATTCAATAATAATCAGTGATTCTCTGTGGTTGTTGACTTGAACGATGTAATTGCCAGATTGGAGATGAGAGATATCTACTCTTCCGCACTGTCCGCTGCAAACTATTTCACCCAATAAATTGAATAGGGTGAATGTGTCGGTGCTCGGTTTGCCAATGGTAATGATTTCATTCGCCGGATTGGGGTAAACAAGTTGACTTTGTTCGTTTTCCTGAATGCTCAATGCCGAGCGGATGTCAAACGCAATAGTGCCCGGTGATACCCCGGTTTCGAAGGTTTCAGTGATATGGTATTGATCATCGAGAATGTAAACTTTACCAAAGGAGAAGTAATCTGTCTCGCTGGCATAAATCATTCCGCTGATCGTTTCTTTGGCAATTTCGTAGTAAGGAATTTGTGGAGCGCCGGCAGCGTCGGCTTCTACCATGGTATTCAGATCCAACGTTTTCAGCACTGTATCCATACTGATCTGAAACATGATTTTCTCTTCATTCAATGCCGAGGTGCCACATCCACTGGTAGCATAGCTGATGGGATGATTCTCCCACGTGTTGTCGATGGTAGAAATGCGCGAGATGCTCGCACCAGTCCAATCGAGATTGTTTACAGTAATGATTTCATCTCCAAACAACATCATATTATCCGGATTTTTTCCTTCGGTCCCTAAATCGATCTCATTGCCATATTGAAGCGTATTCAAATTCAATTGACCAATTTTCCCAACCTCGTTTCCAAAGTCATATGCATTATTGATCGCGATGTATGCGATGCCGTTGTGCACTACAATATTTTGAGTTGGGTATTGAGGTCCATTCGTTGTGTCGAAACTCAGGATGAGGGAAAGATCTTCCGTGTTGAACAATTGCAGATGTGAATCCAGATTGACCAAATATTCTCCACGGGTAGCAATCAGCATGTTGTTGTAGATCGCGATGTTACGCACACCGAGGCAGTTAGCTTCCGCAACCGGCTGGTGGCTATTAAGATCGAATTTGATGATTTTCGCATCAGCTGCCACATAATAGAAACCATCATGTATAACAAGGTCCGACGCGAAGCGGGCGCCATTGATGGTACTGACCGTCTGATAAACGTGAGTGGAAGGGTCATAGCTTCCAACTGTCACGGGAGTTTCGATGGTCGAAGTAGAGTAATCGAAATATCCTTCGTTGAGCACCAAAACTTGGTGAACATAAGATTGACTGATACAAACGGATGCAAGCATGATGAATGCGCTTGTGATGAGGGTAGGTAGTATATGTTTCATATTCAAAATTTACATTTCATGACAATGAAACAGAAAGGCAGACATCGCCGCTGATGACGCAGACATGAACGGCGGAGTCGGACTTTATTCTGAAGTCATTGCTCCTCCAAATCAGGCAAGTCTTCTGGCTCGCACCAACCCCGCCACCTTCCCGTTGCCAGTGGTTTTAGCGGTTTTAACAGTGCATACAGCTGCAGATACAGCTCCGGATTTTCACCGGATTCCTTTTTCATTCCGTAAAACGGAAACCTCAATTGGTTGTCGCGAATATACAATGTTCAATGATGGGGTATATTATTTTTTCAGATGGCTAAGGCAGAGCTCAAATAATTCCTGGTCACGAACTCCGTTTCGTGAAATGGAATAGGGTTCGTTGCTGAAATCGAGAATTGGAAAAGATCCTGTAATTCTTCCGGACAACCCTGTGCTTACGATGATGGGTATTTCTTTTTCTTGGGCGAAGAAGTTCATCTCTGCAAGGGAGGTAATTACGGGCATTCCGCTCGTATTGGCACTGGTCACCAGAAAGGAAGGAAAGGGATGTTCGAAGTATGATTCAGTTGTAGATGGTATCTGCTTGTGCAAATTCGCAAAGAAGGTTTTCAGTGCCGAATCAGGTAACAAGGTTTGATGTGTTTGATGAGAGGTGACTTCTGAGGTGTTTTTTGTGCATCTGAATTGTGAACGAATAAAGCAATTGTTGATAGACGTGAAGAAAACTTCCGGATTTGAAATGTGAAGCTTTGAATTCGACATGAATGCCTCTTCAGATAATAGTATTGAGCCGTAGGTTTTGCCTGGCTGTCTTTGTTTTACCTTATTAAGAGCAAGTACACCACCATTTGAAAGTGGGGCAACCAGTCCAAACACACGATCGAATTCAAAGGCAATTACTGGGAGTTCAGAAGAAAGAACTTCGACGATTTGATGGATGCTTGCGCCTTCTCTCCAGTCAACCGTGATAGGTTTCATCGGGAGTTATTGGCAATCACCTCGTAGCGGGCTGAAAGGTCTTGCATTTTGGATGCGGCGATTTCCCAAGTGGAATTCTCGACATTGAATTTTTCCAGTTCAAAACAGAGTGTGGCCTCTTCCTCATATTTCAAAAGTCTCATCGATCCTTTGAGTTTGTGCCCTGATAGATTGAGTTGTCTCTGGTCTTTCGATTGCACCGCTTGCTCCATGATGAGAAGGGTTTTGGGAGTCTCGCGAAGAAAGGCATCTACAACGCCAATCGCGATTTTCTCACTTCCTGCGCAAGCTTCTAAAGCCCTTTCCTTTAAAGTCTTGGAATCTGTCATGGCAATCATATTATCATTTTTCTCAATTGATGGCGAAGATATATTTTTTTTAAGGGCAATGGTAATTTTCGATAGGAGCTGCGATTCGGTGAAGGGTTTGGTGATGAAATCATTCATGCCTGCCGAGTAACACGCGCCGATATCTTTAATGATGGTATTGGCTGTTTGAGCGATGATGGGGACAGTGAGTTTAAGTTCATTACGAATGGTTTTCGAGGCATCAATACCATTCATTTTTGGCATTTGGATATCCATCAATATGAGGTCGAATGTATTGCTGCGGCAAACTTTTACCGCCTCTTCCCCGTCTTCAACGCATGTGGTAATGGCCTCGTTTTTTTCTAGAAGTGACTTGAGGTAGAAAAGATTGATCTCGTTGTCTTCTGCAATGAGTACCCTTTTGCCTTGTAAAGTCTTTTCTTGTTGATAGTCGGTAACAGCAGCAGGTGCCTCAGCATTCTCCAGTGGGAGCTGTACAGTGAAGGTGGTGCCATAGCCGGGCTTGCTCTTCACAGATATTTCACCTCCCATTTTCAACACGATTTCTTTGGTGATAAATAAACCTAATCCCATTCCGCCCTGCACTCTGCCGAGGGCATTGTCTGATTGAACGAACCTTGCAAAAACATCGGGACCATTTTCTGAGTCGAAGCCGATGCCGGTATCCACCACTTCGATATTGAGCTTTTTGTCGCTGGTTTCTTGCTTATCAAGGGCAACCCGCAGCCATATCTCGCCTTCGTCGGTGAATTTATTGGCGTTGCTGATGAGATTATTGATGATTTGTGTCAATCTCATCGAGTCGCCCAGTATATATGCCGGTACCTCAGGGGATATGAAGAGTTGTATGTGATTTCTTTTTGTGGAGGCCTGAATTCTGTGAGTTTGTATAGCCGTCTCCAGGGTTTCTCTCAAATGAAGCGGAAACTTCATGAGTTTTATTTCTTCAGCCTGAATTTTAGAAACGTCGAGTACCTGATTGATCAGACCGAGAAGAATGTTGGCCTGACTGCCAATGATCTTCATCAGCTTTTGTTGATTCTCATTGGGTGATGTTTCGTTCAATAGTTCGGTCATGCCCAAAATACCATTCAGTGGTGTTCTCATTTCATGGCTCATTTTTGCAATGAAATTTTGTTGGGCATTGCCGGCTTCTCTCAATTGTTCTAGAGAGAGTTGAAGGTTCCTTGCGTATTCCTTCTCGGATGCGCTGAAAAGAATATTCGAGTAAATATTACCGGCAAGTCGGCAAACCAATGCCAGTACATTTTTGTGCTCGTCATTGAAAAAGTCTTTGTCAGCACTGGCAAATCCGAAAGCACCCAATGATTTCTCGATCGTGGTAATGGGCATCCAAAGTCTTGATCTTACCTCGAATGCTCGCTTGCCTGATCGCACATAATCGGGCACTTGCTCTGTTTGCATGTCTCGTATGTGTAAGGGCTGCTTGTTGATGAATACCCAACCTGGGTGCCTTTCCATCGCAGTTTCTTCACTGTATCGTTTATCCTCTTCAGTGAATCCCTTATTGGCGTATAACCTCAATCGATTTTGGTCAAAATCCCAAAGAAATATAGAGCTGTAGGGAACATCGATAAAATTGTCTACAATGGTGAAAAGAGCATTTGAAATACTTTGAGCATCAGTAGCCGTTGAAAGCGCTTCTGCAACGGTGTTTAATATATGCAGTGTTTCCTGCTTGGCTGATTCCAAAGGTATTGGTGGTAAAACAAAATTAACTACTTCTATGTTCAAACATTTCGGTAATCATGTTAGACAAGTTTCGAATTGAAGGGCAAACGACGAGGATTTCTGTTGCTGCGGTCAGGTATGCAAATATTAGAAATTGGTCTAAATGGATTCTTCGTATAAATTTCATGAGAATTACAAAAAGGATATTTGCAGTTTCAGTTTTGCAGGAAATTGCATTTTGCACTTTTACAGGCAATGTATTGAGAATGGAAGTTCTTCCTCAATGTCTTCAAGTTCAAAAGCACGTTTGCCGGTTATTGAGTTTATGTCGCGGGATTTTTTAGGGGTGTATTGCCCAGCAGATAATGTGAACTCAAAATCAATAAGATCAAATTCGCCAGGCCCAATAGACCACCCTCATCGAAAATGTAACTCATTTCTTTTCCAACTATATCCGGTGAGTTGAGGGTGTAAGGAATGAACGCAATAATCATAAGTCCGAGATGCAGAAAATTTCCGTGCGTGCTGATATAGGCATGACAAAGGAAAGCAATCAGCGGCCACGACCACATGAAGTGCTCTGTGTCGGTGTGAGCGAGATTGGGAATAGCAGCAATGGCAAGGAAGAAAAAGATGTCGAATCTCTTGTCGTTTTGAAGTGAGACAGATTTTCTCCATGCTACAAGAATCAACATGGCGGCAATGCTGAGACCGAAAATGATATAGACAATGCCGGGTAATGTTATGGGTATTGCAGTGTGGAGTATGCCATAAATGGTATTGGGACTAACATACAAAGCGATATTGTGGGCTTTCATTGCGCTCCACCATTGTTGATGCAGTTCAAGGTTTTTATCCCATCCGCAAATGATCGCAGGCAGCATGACTGCAGTAGCTGTAACCAGCAGCGTGGTAGCAAGGGTTTTGAATTTACCGAATATCATCAATATCGGTGTAAGTATCAGGAAATGCGGCTTGAATAAAAGAACTACGGCGTATATGCTTCCTGAGGCATAAGACGCATTCCGCTTTTCGAAATAACGCATCAGGCAGCACGCGAGCAGGAGCAATAGATTCACATTTCCAAGGTGAAGCTCTCGTTCAATATGGTCGGCCAAAAAGAGGGTGGTGAAGAACGCGCTAATCAGTAACCTTTCTTCTGGCAGATCTTTTCCCAGGAGTCGCATACAAGCTATAGAAAACCAGACTACTGCAAGACCAATGATGCAATAAAATATTGCTGAGGCGATGGAGTAGGGTAGCCAGGTAAAGGGTATAAACATTGTGGCAGCGAGAGGTGAATATTTATAGAATCCACTCGAAACACCAAACGCTAATCCATAGACGGTATCGCCGTTTTTCAGAGCACTAGCGGCATCATAATACACCCGGAAATCCGCCATTTCAGCCCTGTCATGATGGTGCTGCAGAATAAAGTAGAGTGCGCATATCAAGCCCAATGCAATTCTGAAATAGAGCATTTTCTTTACGGCGATGGATGGCTGCATATTCAATTCGAGGGTTGAAAGGTATAACCCGGAAAGGGATTGACGAAACGCCGTTCAACGGGTATGAACCCATCTTCAATTTCTCTAACAATATTTTCGATTTGTAGGTCTTCGCCGGTTGCATCGTATTCGCTCTTGAGATTATGTCCAAAGACTCTCGCAAGACTCTGCCACATAAATGCTGAAAATCTACCTTTCAATGCCCTCACCACTTCAAAACTGTTTTTGCCGGTTTCTCTGTCAATCAGTTTGATAAGTATCACTCCTTCAGAAACCGTGAGCTTTCGTAAATCTTTCTCAAAGTTTTTCTTCATCTCCTCTTCGGCCATATCGAGCAAACGGTCTTTCTCTTTTTCGTCGGTGACGACCTTGCAAATTTGTTCGTACATATCCATAACATCTGCGGCCGCTCTCGCATAGGGATAGGTTTTAATTACTCTTCGTTGTAGTTTGTCGTATTGTCGCGTCGCAGCGCGGTTTTTACCATCAGCGGTGATGATGATGGTTGCCATGGTGGCGTTGACTATGGTATCGTTGCCATGTACATACCAGATGGCATTATAGAATTCGGTTTGGTCTGTATGGATGATTTGATAGGCACTTTGAGGTTCGCCCTGACAATAACTCAATAGGGGTAGAAGAGCTATAATAATGAGCGTTAGGAGGGTTCGCATCGATAGATGAACTTGCGCTAAGATATGCTTTCGCAAGTGTCATGCAGTTAGTGAAAAGGAGTAGTGCTTTACAATCGTTGTTTTGATTTCGATAAGGATTCTATGGCGGTTATTGAATGAAATGAATTACTTCTGTTGAGCTAATGCAAGGGAAGTGCATTATGATGCTTTCGCTCTAATGATTTTCGGTAATTCAATAGTGAAGGTGGTGAGTTCAGGGGTGCTTTCACATCGAATTTTTCCTCCATGTTTTTCAATGACACCTTGAACGATGTTCAATCCTAATCCTGTGCCTTCACCTCTTGCTTTAGTAGTAAAGAAGGGCTCAAAAATTCGATGGATTATTTCAGGGGGTATTTGGGGTCCGTTGTTGCTGATGCGTATAATGTGTAACTGGGGGTCTTCTTCAAGTCTGATCCGGATAGTACACTTATTCCCCGATGCGTAAAGTGCATTGTTGATGAGATTGGTCCACACTTGAGTGAGTTCGTCGGCATATCCTGATATGACAATATCTTCAGGGATATCATTATTGACAGTTGCCCCTTGCTTAATCTTATTCCAGAAGATGGTAATTACCGTTTCGAAACTTTCTCTGAGATTGAATTCAGTGATTTCAGCATTGATGTTTCCATGAGCGAATACATTCAATGCCTTCACAACCTTGCTGCTTTGATCTGCTGATATGGTTGTTGTGCGTATCGATTTATAAACAAGCGAGAAGTTGAGCGCAAGTCGGATAATCTGCTTGAACTTGGGTTCTTTTAAAATGTCGGCAATGGAGCGGGTAATCTCTACAATGCCCATTTGAACAAACGCTCGGGCGCAGCTCATGCGGTCGGCCTCAGAATCAAGTATGTCTGTCAGCAGACGATTTATCTGCTGAATTCGTTCCCTTTCTTCTCTCGTTGTTAGGTTGATAATCTTTCGCTGTTTGTATAGGTTGAGCGCAAGGAGTATTTCGTTGGGTTGAAGTTGCCAGATGATTTCTTCAAATGAGTCTTTGAATAGCTGCTCTAAGTTTTCACCGGACGCTTTGATAGCGCCCAGTGGTGAATTGATTTCATGAGCTATTCCGGCGATAAGTACACCTAACGTGGAGAGTCTCTCCTTGTTCAATAGATCAGATTGGGCTTTCTCAAGTTCAATCAGCGACTCCTCCAACTGTTGTGTTTTTTTTACGAGTGCTGATTCGGTGGACTTTAATTGATCGATTACAAGCGAAAGTTGAAGTTCGTTCTCTTTGCGCAGGGTGATGTCATGCAGATAAACTCGGCATAGTGAGTCGCCCTCAAGAATAAAGGTCGTTATTTCAAATATCTTCTGACCTGCCGTGCTTTCCCTTTCGTATTCATTGATGAGCTGACCCTTGTGATCGATTTTTAGAAATTTCACGATATCATCAAAAGATGAACTCAGAACTTCACTGAGATAATTTTCTGCAGCGTGATTGTAGAAATTTATTTTCCTTTCCATCATGTTCAATTCCATGACCGGATTAGGATTGTGTTGAGGAATCAGGGCCAGATTTTTTATGGATTGTGTTTTTTCCTCAATGGTCTTTTCTAGGTCGGAATTGATTTGACTGATTTGTTTCCGGGTAGCTTCAAGTTTTTGAATGGTTTCTTTCTGTGCTATTTCGAGTTTCTTTTTCTCGGAAATCTCAGATTCAACAGCCATATAGCCCGTGAGTTTGCCGCCGTCAAACAAGGGCTCGATATTCAAAACTACCCAGTATGGCTTGCCGTGCTTGTCGTAATTAATGATTTCCGCATATACCGACTTTTCTTGGCTTAGGTTAGCGTTGATATATGCAATGGTCTCCGGGTCTGACATGGGTCCTTGAAAGATTTTAGGTGTCTTTCCTATCAGATCTTCTCGAGAGTATCCGGTAATGCTTTCTACACTTTCATTGACCCAGGTAATATTCTTTTTCGTATCGGTGATGATTACAAGATTCGATGTTCGCTTAGCTACGTTTGAAAGAATGTACAATTCTTCCTCTTGCTTTTTGCGCTCGCTGATATCCTGAATTACACCGTGAATGATATCCCTGATTACATATTCATTCGTGTTGAAAATACATTCAAGGGTAATCACCTTGCCATCGATGGGTCGGCGCCATTCGAATTCTGTTTTGAGAGGTGTGCCGTATTCGATACTCTGCAATATATTCTTTACGAGTTCTATTCGACCAGCGACTTTGATGTTCTTTAAGATTGTTTTTCTGCCAGTATTAGTAATGTTATCCATTCCTAACAGATGCTGCAGATTTTCACTGCCTTCTAATTTGTCTTGGGTAACATGAAATTTGAAATTGGCGAAATGTGCGATCTCCTGCGCTACATTCAAATCTTTGAGTAAGTTCTCTAAACCTGTGGTCTGTTCTTTAATTTTCTTCTCAAGGTTTTGAGTGAGCTCAGAGTTTTTGGATCTCTCAATGGATAGTTTGGACGCAAGGTCATGCAATGCAACCTGCAACCGCTTTAGCTCAAAGCTTCGCACCTTTGGCTGAATTTCGGCGTTCACGTAAGAGCCAGTGGCTAGTTGTTCCGAGAGTTCGGTCAACTTGATGACAGGCTGACTGATCTGATTAGCCATTGCGTATACAATTATGAGTGCAACCAATGCAAGCAGTATCAATAGTATTTTGATGGGCTCATTGATGTGTTCTAACTGCTTGGTGATTTTGAATCTATTGAATCCGATGGCAATCTCACCTTTGAAACTACTCGTTGTAAAAGGGGTTCGAACTACAATGTAGTGAGTAGTGTCTTGAAGTAGTTCTTGAATATTGATGCTGTCAGGACGAAAAAGAATGTCAGGTTGTTCGCGTCCATCACTTGTTAGAATTACGGCGAGGAAATCTGCTTTTTGCTCAGATTGAACAAAGTTCATAGTTTTTTCAAGGCCGAGATAGTCATCCCTATCTAATGAAATTTCTACGCCTAATGCAAGGGTTTGAGCAATATGCAAGAGTTCATCGGTTTTGACCTCGGAGATAAGTATTTCTTGCTGTTTTGGATAGTAAGAAATGAGAACAAAAAACAGAATAAGAGTAACGATTGAGTAGGGAATCCAGATCTGTGAGAAGATTCCAAATTTCATTTTGAATTCAATTGTAGCGCGATGACAGACGGAATTTGCAATGACGCATTTGATTTCAGCACGCCAATTGCGCCGGGTGTTTTGGATACGAAGCTGATCATATCCTCGGGTGTATTGAAAAATTGTGGAGAACGGCTGCGGCCTTGAAATACTTGCGCCAGCCAGAATTTTTTAACCTCTTCTACACTTTTGCTGTAAATCCTTTCATAAATTTCTTTTGCTTCAGCAGACTGACTATTGGGTAAACAAATAATTACGGGTAGTTTATTCTGCCAAAGGGTATACTTGGCCCGATAGATGTCTTTTATTTCATCAAAACTAATGGCAGACTTACCTGTCTGATTGCCGATAAACCTCAAGTCGTTTATGTCCTGGGCGATGGTTCTTATCGATGCTAGCGCAAGAATAATAGCACAAAGGATGTATGTCTTGCCGAACCTAAAAGCCATACGCGAGCTGAACTTTTAAGTCAAACCGGTTTTGATTGTGATTATGAAAAAGATGTTGATCGCCAAATTCAAATCTCTCCACTTGCATCTTTAAACTGGTTTGAGCATTGATGTCCGTTCTAAATCCGATTCCTAACTTCACAATATTGACGGGAATAGAATGTAGCTCTCGTTCGGAGATATCCATGTAATCGAACAAGGCATAGGGCACGTATTTTTCTTTAAACCTCCACCCAATCATTCCGAAGTGTGATATATTTTCTGAATTTCCGAGAGAATCGGTCGTAGTTATATTATACCCACCTTCGTACAGAACCTCGAGTCTTTTGCCGAAGTATGCGAGTGACGCACACATCAACTGGAAGTTGACAGCACCGCTATATTCCTTGTTTACGCTGCTGTGGCCATTGTGCGCTCCAGTAATGTTCGTGGGCATATAATCATTGTAGTATGACACACCGGCCCTTAGACCCTCTAATGGTTTGCAGTGGATTGCTGCCATCAATGCTTTGTTTGCAGCATCGTCGTATATATCTGTGGAGGCTATCCCGTTGGAGGTACAAACGTCGTAGCCAAAATTCCAACGTCCAAGATTTTGACCTTGAAGCCTGATTCCAAGAGAATGTAAGGGTACGAAGTAACTGAAGGAGCTTGGGCGATCTATCGTTGGAAAGAACAATCTGCCATGATGGAATACGTCATTCCAATAATTCACGGGCGTGTGCATCTTGCCCACAATCAGGCTGTGGTTGCCGTAGTAATCGAATTTGAGTTGAGCGCGTTCAATACTTGGGGCGAATTTTGATGCGGTATTGTTATCATATCTGATGACCGATTCACCCAGGAAACTAATTCTGTCTGTAATATTCGAGGTCACAAAAAAGTCCTGCTCACCAAAACTGAAATAACTGTGTAACTCCTCCGAGTTGTCGATTTTATGAATGTTTTCAAGGCTGTATTGAAGGTGGCCGTAAACACGTAATTGTATGTTGCGCTCTTGCGCTAACACATTGGGCCCAAAGACAACTCCGAGCATGATGGACAGAATCCATTGAGATTTAATCCATCTTATGTTTCTCGCAGTGGTTGGCAAATCAATTTTTTTCGAACGGCAATATAATCTATTAATTTTCTAGTCAGACGTATGTTGCGATTTCCGAAAACAGCAATTGCGGATATTCTTCCTTTTGTTGAGCCCAACTTTGATTGCGATGGAGTTGATTTTGATTGAGCTTCTGAGAACAAACTCTTAGCTCCATTTCCAGTTCATCGGTGAATGAATGGGGTGATAGTCCACTTTGTAACCATTGATTTTCTGATTTGTCAGTGAGCATCACAGGCATCCTTTTTTTGGAATTGTGTACAATCGACATCACGTCATTTGCTGTTGTGGTAAGGATGCTGCAACTTAGAATGGGATTTCCATTCACCGGGTTTTCCCATGCTGATATCAATCCGGCAAGAGAGAATATTTCTGTCTCTTTGAGCGATACATAGATGGGATATTTCTGGCCGGCAAATTGGTGCCATTCAAAAAAACCACTCACGGGTATGAGGCATCTTCCCTTCTTCCAGGATTCTCGAAAGGAGGGTTTTTCAGCAGCGGTTTCACTCATGGCATTCAATGTTTTCTGCCTTATCGAAAGTGCGTCTTTCTCGGTCTTGCACCAATGTGGAATCAATCCCCAATGAGCGAGTGTAATGCCTTCCTCGGTGATAACCGGAATTTCCGGATGATCAAAACCTGAAATGAAATAGGAGGGTTGCTCTGGTTCAGGATGTTCTTTCAACATCCGTTTACCATAGCGCTTTTCCAGGCGATTCCATTTGTTCTGCAACAGCGCTATGTTGTAGCACATGCAGAATTATTTCTGCTTTAAGAGACTATTGGCATTGGCAATCCATGCATCCGGACCGCCAGCAAGGTACCCGGATTGTCCGATGGGTTGAAAATTAACAGTGCTGTCATCGTTCATCTGTGGCGTTACAAAATGTACGGTTGGAAATCCTTGTACGCCGAAAATCTGTTGTAAGGTGTTGTTCTGATTTTGAAGCTCCTGTGGCAATGCTTTTCTGCGCGGGAAATCTAGCTCCACAAGTATTACATTTTCTTTAGACCACTGAGTGAATTTGTCACTGTGAAAGACTTCGTTCTGAAGCCGAATGCACCATCCACACCAGTCACTTCCGGTAAAGAAGAGAAACATGGGTTTGCCGGTTTCGATGGATTTCTGGATAGCTACATTGACATCCGTGAGCCATTCTTGATTGCCAAGGCCTTGCCCTGCAACCTGCAGAGAGATGGTAAGTGACGCAATGACTGCGAGTATGAATATTTTCATGAATCAAAAGTAATCGCTGATGCTATTAGGGGATGAGATTAAATTTTATTTAACGTCTTGCATCAATTTGCGAATCATGGGCGATATCAATATGAGCAATACACCTGCAGCAATGGCGTACCACGCAAAGTCATGGTATCCTTGGGTGTAGATGTTGAGTTTCTCAGTGGGTGTCGCATCGGGATCAGGTGATATACTCGCACCGAAAAGTCCGGCTACATATTGTCCATACGCACTCGCCAGAAACCACATTCCCATCATAAATCCTTGAAGTCGCTCAGGAGCCAGTTTGGTCATTATTGAAAGCCCAATTGGTGATAGGCACAGCTCTCCAAGTGTTACCGCGAAATAAGCAACGGTAAACATATCGAGTGATGATATGCCGTTGGTGTCTGCAAAAAACCTTCCTGAAAAGAAAAGCATATATCCTATTCCAAGAAATAGAAATCCAATTCCGAACTTCACTACGGTGTTGGGCTCTTTATTCCTTTTCGCCAGCCATACCCAAATCGTTCCTGCTACCGCAGCAAAAGCAATAACAAAAGCCGAGTTGGCAGAGTTATTAACTCCGTTGGGGTCGAGGTGAATGAATCCAAGCAATTCCGAGCTGAGGTGGTTGGCTGCATATATGCTGAGTGAGCCACCGGCTTGTTCGAAGATGGCCCAAAAGACGATGGAAAAGAAGATGAAGAATAATGCTGCGATCAGCTTCTTGGCCTCTGCTGTTGTGCCCTTGCTCATTTCGTAGGCCAGGTATATCAGACTAAACGGACCGATGGCGTACATGAAATAATCGGTATACTCTGTATTCGCCACCATAATTACAATTGCCGGAATGGCAATCAACCCGCCGATGTATACTGCTACATCTTCCCATAGCCAAGTTTTACCTGTTGCATTTTGAAGTGGCGATAATCCGATAGGCCCCAGTTCTTTCCGTGTTCGTGTGAATGTGATCAGACTTATGGTCATCACCAGCGCTGCCAGGCCAAATGCAACGTTCCATGTAAGATCCGCAGGGATGGTTCCCGATAAAAATTCACCCTTACCAATGGAGATGCAGAAGTATCCGCCGAGTAATGCCCCTACATTGATGCCTGCATAGAACAGTGAAAATCCATCATCGCGTCTGCTGTCGCCTTGTCTGTACAACTGACCCACCATACTCGAAATATTCGGCTTGAAGAATCCGGTGCCCACCACATTAAATGCTATGCCCCAAAAGAAAAATTCTTTCGGATCAATGGCAAGAATGATGCTGCCGGTGATCATCAGCAATCCACCCCAGAAAAGCGACTTGCGGAAACCCAGAATCTTATCAGCAAACAAACCACCGATGAAGGTAAATGCATAGACCCACGCTTGGGTTGCACCATACTGGAGGTTGGCCGCCTTTTCATCCATGAAGAGTTGAGTAACCATGAAATAGGTGAGCATGCCACGCATTCCATAGAAGCAGAAGCGTTCCCACATTTCAGAGAAGAAGAGATACCACAATTGCTTCGGGTATTTGCCCTGAAAGCTTTGAATTTGTTCGATGGTTTGCATACTTTTTTGTTCTAATGTGTTTCGAGCACGTTTTTCAAATTGTTTAGTCCGCCTTCAATATCTTTCCCTAACATGCCGTCCATATCCATGAATAGAAGAAATATGTTCATTGGGAATGAGGAGTTGCCGTAGAATTTCCATGCTACTTCTGTTGTGGAGCTATCAATGGCTGTGATATTCATCTCCGAATTGCCAACGGATTCAAATGGTTCTTTGAATCGCACCTCTGTTCTAACTTGGTTGAAAGGTTGAAGCGATTTGATTTCTTGTTCACCTGAACCCACCGAATCGATCTCACTTTTCCAACCCAGAATAAAACCAACCTCACCATCCGTTCCTGAAAAATAGATTTCCTGTTTCGGATCCATCTTTGCCCAAACGCTATAATGCCGCTGGTTCTGCAGGAATCTGAGGTAGTGATACACAACTTCCTGTTCTCTGTTAATTTGAATATTTCTTGTAACCTCATAACCAGATGGGGCAACGATGGAGAGGATTACGATTACGATCGCAAAACCTCCCAGAATATATAGAATTTTTTTCATGGGATAAATGTGGTTCGAAAATCTCACTCCTACAAATGCATGGTGCTATGATGTTGATATAACTGAAAGTGCGCTGGTTCTTTCATGATTGCTCTTTATTGATGATGCACTTATGCATATCATTTGCTTGCATTCGACGCGTAACTTTTAGGATTATATGAGTGAATGTAAGTGCAAAATATCGAGCTACTGAAATTCTGAATTGCATCTGGGTTTACTTTCGCGAGATGAACCGAGATAAAGTTTTTGCACGTGAAACATTGGCCACCGCAACTCACCTGGTACTGCCAGAGAATACCAATACATTAGGGAATTTAATGGGTGGACAATTGTTGAACTGGATGGATGTTATCTCTGCCATTTCTGCACATCGTCATTGTCGCAGAATAGTTGTAACTGCCGCCGTAAATAATGTTTCATTTCAATATCCTATCAAGTTGGGCGATGTTGTGACCATTGAGGCAAAGGTTTCGCGGTCATTCAATTCTTCGATGGAGGTCTACATGGAGGTTTTCGTAGAACATGCACAGACGGGTGAACGTAAGAAATGCAATGAGGCGAACTACACTTTTGTTGCTGTTGATCAAATTGGAAGTGCCATACCTGTGCCTGAGCTCGTGCCTGAGTCGGATGAGGAGAAGCGCAGGTTTGATGGTGCATTGCGTCGACGCCAACTCAAATTGATTCTTGCCGGCAAAATGAAACCTGATGAAGCAACTGAACTTAAGGCGTTGTTTGTGGAGCCCAAAGCTTTTCAATAGCTTCTACGATCATTGCAATGTCTACCGTGTCGATGCACTTTCTGCGCATTCTGAATTTGCATCGGTTGCCTAATTTCGAGCATGGACGATTTCGCCACGGCAACCAGCCTCTTTTGGGCGGCTCAATTTCTATGCTCCCTTCTGCCGGTAAGTATGGCCCCATGCCCAAACGAGAGGATGTGCAACCCCAGATCATGATGATTTTTTTACGCAGAGCACATGCCATATGCATCAAACCTGTATCACCGCAAATGACCAATTCAGATTGTTTGAGGATGTCGGCACTCTCCTCCAAAGTCCATCGTCCGCAACCATTGAAAATTCTATCAGGCGCAATCGCAGCCAGTACCTTTCCAGTTTCAATGTCATCAGTTCCACCAAGTAATGCAATAGGGTAGGGGATACGTTGGCACAATTGTTCAAGTCTTGGTCGGCTGAATTTCTTTCCCTCGTGCGCTGCACCAATAGCCAGTGCAACGTAGGGTGTCTTCAAGATGGGCGGGCGGCCAGTGATTCCCTGACGGATGAAAAAGTCGAGACCAAGGCCATCATCACTCACGCCAAAGGCACCCAGACATTCCATATATCGATCAACAATGTGTTGATCAGGCAAGAGATCGATTCCTAATCTGACGAGAATCCACTTGCGGATATTGAGTTTGCGAAGCGCAAATGAAAGTACCTTAAGCCGGCGTCGCACAATGCGGGAACGCAGGTTGTTTTGCAAGTCAATGATGTAGTCAAAATCAACCTTTTCTAACTCGGGCAATATTTCTTGAACACTGTTTTCAATACTATGCACAACATCCACGTGAGGGTTTGCTTTAAGGATATCAGTGAACTTACTCTTGGTGAGGTAGTGAACTATAACCTCTCCCTCAAGTTGTGTTTTGAGCGCTCTCAGAACGGGTGTGGTGAGCACAATGTCTCCAATGGAGCTGAAGCGAATAACTAATATGTGGCATGTCGACATCTGCGGCAAATATGCTTCATATGTTGTGAATCGGTCGATATAGATTTGCAAGGTGAAATTAGATTGGATTGATACCCACGCTCACTTGTACCAGCAGGCGTTTGGTGACGACATTTCTGAGGTGGTCGATCGCGCCCTCAGTGCGGGTGTATCGCGAATTTTACTGCCCAATATTGATCTAGGAAGTATTGCTCCGATGATGCAATTGTGCAATTCCTATCCCGAAGTTTTTCGACCCATGATGGGATTGCATCCATGCGATGTGAAGGCGGATTTTGAGGGAGTTCTGTCGCGAATGGAAGTACTATTCGCCCAGAATGAGTTCGTGGCCGTGGGCGAAACCGGAATGGATTTGTATTGGGATAAAAGCACCCGTGACATTCAAATTGCAGCGTTTGAAATTCAGCTGGATTGGGCAATTCAAAAGAAGTTACCCATTGTAATTCACGCTCGTGACGCCTTTGAACCGCTGCTTGAGATTTTGGATCGACGGATGCATGACGATTTACGCGGTGTCTTTCACTGCTTCACCGGAGATGCCAAAGTGGCCGCTCATATTTCTGAGTATGGGTCATTTTATTTTGGTATAGGCGGGGTGCTAACGTATCCGAAATCTGGTCTGGAGCAAGTGATTCCGATGATTCCGTTGGATAGAATCCTCCTGGAAACCGACGCGCCGTATTTGCCTCCGGTACCTCATCGCGGTAAGCGCAATGAAAGCGCATACATGCTGCATGTTGCTGAAAAACTTGCAGGTATTTTGAATTTAGGCCTTGATGACCTTTCTCGGGTGACAACGGATAATGCAAGACGTCTTTTTGAAATTTGATTTCGATACACATTCAACTCATTGATTCCAAGAAAAAAAACAAAAAAGAATGTGTATAATTTCCGTTTTTCTGTGCTTGCTTTCTTGTCGGTTACAAGCTTCATAACCCTACATTTGTCTGCCCATAAAAACCCTTTTATAAAAGGCGTTTGAAGGCATAAATCAATGAATTTAATTTTTAATCATGAGTGAAGAGGAAAAGATAATTGCACAAGGAAGTTACACAGCTGATAATATTCAAAGTCTTGAAGGAATGGAGCACGTTAGAATGCGTCCTTCCATGTACATTGGTGATACTGGTTTGCGAGGTTTGCATCACCTTGTTTACGAGGTAGTAGACAACTCTATCGACGAGGCGTTGGCGGGTCATTGCGACTCTGTTCATGTTACAATTCTTGAGGATAACGGTATCAAGGTGACAGACAATGGTCGCGGTATACCGGTGGATTTACACAAGAAAGAAGGAGTTTCTGCTCTGCAGGTCGTAATGACCAAGATTGGTGCAGGAGGTAAATTTGATAAAGGTTCCTATAAAGTTTCAGGCGGTCTTCATGGTGTAGGGGTAAGTTGCGTGAATGCACTATCCATACACATGAAAACGGAGGTTCACCGGGATGGTAAGAAATGGGTGCAGGAATACAGCAAGGGCAAGCCATTGTTTGACGTGCGAGAGGATGGCGCTACAAGTCTGCAAGGAACTCATCAGACCTTCAAGCCAGATCCTTCCATTTTTGATGTTCTGGAATACAATTACCTAACACTTGCCAATCGTCTGCGTGAGTTGTCATTTTTGAACAAGGGAATTACGCTCACTCTAACAGATCGTCGCGAGCCTCTTGAAGAAGGCGGATTTAAATCCGATACATTTCATTCTACCGAGGGTTTGATAGAGTTCGTGAAATATCTCGACGAAACCCGTCCGCCCATCATTCAGCGAATCATTCACATGGAGCGCACCGATGGTGAGATTCCTGTGGAGGTGGCCATGGTATACAATGACTCATTCAACGAGAATGTTCATAGTTACGTAAACAATATCAATACCCATGAAGGTGGTACGCACTTGAGCGGCTTCCGCAGAGGGTTAACTGCAACGTTAAAAGCATTCGCCGAAAAAAGCGGAATGTTGGAGAAATTGAAGATTGATATTTCTCCTGATGATTTTCGTGAAGGACTCACCGCTGTTGTCTCTGTAAAGGTGGCTGAGCCGCAGTTTGAAGGCCAGACTAAAACAAAACTGGGTAACAAAGAAGCGGTGTCGCCGGTAAGTCAAGTTGTGTCAGAAATGCTTGAATCTTATCTTGAGGAGAATCCTACAGATGCGCGCCAGATTGTTCAGAAGGTTGTACTTGCGGCACAAGCGAGACATGCAGCAAGAAAAGCAAGGGAACTTGTACAACGTAAAGGAGTCGGAGGTGGCGGTGGTTTACCGGGAAAGCTCGCGGATTGCGCTGAAAAAGACCCATCGAAGTCGGAGTTATTTCTGGTCGAGGGTGATTCAGCGGGTGGTACGGCCAAGCAGGGGAGAGACCGAAATTTCCAAGCAATATTGCCGCTGAGAGGGAAAATCTTAAATGTTGAGAAGGCAATGCAGCATAAGATTTTTGAGAATGAAGAAATCCGAAACATGTACACCGCATTGGGTGTAAGTATAGGAACGGAAGAAGACTCTAAGGCCTTGAATCTCACAAAGCTGCGCTATCACAAGATTGTGATCATGTGCGATGCTGATGTGGATGGAAGCCATATCGAAACTCTCATCCTGACCTTCTACTTCAGACACATGAAGGAACTCATTGAACAAGGTTTTATCTATATAGCAACCCCGCCACTTTACCTCGTGAAAAAAGGCAATAAGGCCGAGTACGCATGGAATGAAGAACAACGCGATGCACTCATTGCCGAAATGAAAGGCGCTTCTGAAAGCAGCGTAAACGTACAACGATACAAGGGTCTTGGTGAGATGAACGCTGAGCAGTTGTGGGAAACCACAATGAATCCAGCCAATCGCACGCTACGCCGCGTGACGATAGAAAACGCGGCAGAATGCGACCATATCTTTTCAATGCTAATGGGCGATGAGGTGCCTCCGCGTCGAGCATTCATTGAGGCCAATGCGCGGTACGCAAAGATTGACGCATAATCCAAAAGGTAGATAGACCATATTAAATCGGAGGATAAGGTAACTACGCTCTCATACGTTGTATTCCCGACCCTTAACATCGAGAATTCGCGTTGTCTTCTTCAAAAAACGAAGGATAAAAAAAAGCGGTAGGTTGATAATCAGCAAAACGCCCCAAAAAGTAGAAACGCTATCCTGCCATCCTGTGTAGCCGAAGTGTATGTAGGTCTTGAGTGCATCGACTAACGCAAATGATAGAAATACAGCAAAGAAACCGCTGTATTCCCTCTTAAGAACATTGCGCATTGAAAACGATTCTCCGGAAGATTGGAACCTTGATAGTGAGGGAATGAAGGCCGGAATGGACTCGGCCCATTTCTCATAGATGTTGCCAAATTTCCGCCTCAGGAATTGTTCTTCGGCGAGCATGATGCGCTCGTAATAAAGCCAGAACAACAGTATGCAAATGACGGTAAACCAATGGTTGCCGACATACATGATGATGCCAAGCCACATAAAGAAATTACCGAGGTAAAGTGGATGGCGAACGGTGGAGTATATTCCTTTGGTATTCAAAACTTCGGCTACCTGACCTTCTTTCGTATTTCTTCCGCTGGTGCCTTTGGGAGTATATCCAATCGTTATTGCTCTGATGGTCTGGCCGGACATAGAAATGATGAGGCAAATAATCGCCCATTGGAAATTGTAAATGGGTTGGTGTGAATCTGCATCCAAGACAATTATTATAGACGCTAAAACATAAAGTATCAAGGGTAAGAAACTTCTCCATCGGAACAGCCAATTTCCCGATTTTTCAAATTCTTCTGTCAATGCCATGGCGCGAATATGCGAATGAATTAGTTCAAAGAGGCGGTAATGTTCATGATTTACTTTGAATTGAAACTTGATGCATATAAAGGTTCGATTTTGGTCCAAGGTTCATGACTAAATCTATGATGGATAAATTATGTTGAAAGGGGTGTCGGTCTGAAAAGACTTGAGGGTATTCATTCTGCAACGGCCATTTATGGTGAGGTTCCCATGCCTCGGAGTGCAATACTTCTTGTGTTTTTTGCCTTTCATGAATGGGTTTAGGGGTTATGCCCGATGATAGAATCCACTCAGTCATTTCGAAATGAACATCAATAAGAAAGGTATGCTCATTATAAAAAATTCTCTGAAGCGCGGAGGAATAGTGCTCCCAAAATGCCGCTCGGGCATAGGCAGATAATAACGTTCGCCAATGTACTCGTCGCCATTCATTTCCAGCAATGCGAATTTCTTTTATGGGTGTTCTGATTCCTTGGGTGCTTTCTACCGGTATAGTAAGCCAAATGGGCCCGTTAACCCCGAGTATTGAATAACGATTTCTCAAGCTTTGCTTTTGGTAGTGCATTTCGGTAGATACCTCGTGGCCGTCGATCCAAAGCTTCACCCATGGTATGGATGGAATTGCACAAGGCGGAATGAATCGAGGGGTTGTTTCGATGGTCATTTTTGACGATCAGTTTTGAGTATATACCAATAGTAATATCCAAAAGAGGTAAGGATTAATCCCAAAATCGATGGAACGATGAAGTGGATTATCGGCTTTCTCCTTGCGATGGGCAGTTCAAGTTCTTTTATGTAGCTGTATATCGGGGCCGACAAAACAATAAGAAAAATCAACATGAAAACGAGGTTATATATCCAATTCATTCTTCTAAACCATTTCGGTGTATGATATTGTTCTCTATGTCTTCGGATGAAGTAGTCGATATCTCTCCGTTTCCCTATGTTTTGTTGATGTTTAACCCAGTTGTGATAGATTCTCTCGCGTCGTTCCATTTCGGCCCGCGATCGTGAGTTTGCATTGCCGTATGCCTGCACCGAATCAAAGGACGCACGCTTTGCGGTGTCTGATAGGCATTCATAAGCCTCCTGAATTTCCTGAAAATAGGTCTTTGCAGCGGGGTCTGGGTTTTTATCGGGATGGTATCTTTTGGCGAGCTGAATGTATGACGTTCGTATTTCAGATTCACTTGCTGAAGCGTCTAATCCCAGAATCTGATAATAATCTTTCATACGGGGAGCCAAGTTAGGGGGAGTTTTTCTTTCACTTCCAATCTGGGAGACCTAGAGTTTGCGTTATGGCTTTAAAGGATAACTACATTTGCCCACTCAAATTTCAATACGTTGGATACTCGAATTATTAAGATTGCTTTTGCTGCAATGGTTATTTTCTTCACGGGCTGGCTTTTTTTTACCGGCCATTGGGGATGGGGAATTTTCATGGTTTTGGCGGCAATTGTTTCTGTACTTGTATGTTTTAGGAGTCTGCGTTTGATTATGGTCTTTTTTTATATCCGACAACAAAAATTGGATCCAGCTAAAAAGTGGCTTGCTCGAATAAATCCTGATCACCTCTGGAAGAGTCAAAAAGGATATTATCACTTTATGGTAGGATCCACTGAGGTACAAACGCGCAGTATGGCCCAAAGTGAAAAAAGTTTTCGTCAGGCGCTTTCTCATGGTCTACGAATGGATCATGACAAAGCGGCGGTTTATCTCAACCTTGCAGTGATAATGGGTAATAAGCGTAAAAAGCGGGAAGCGGTAACGTTTTTGAATGAGGCCAAACGCTACGATACAAAAGGGTACATGAAAAACGAAATCAAGCAGGTACAAAAGATGCTGAATAGCATATAATTATTTCATTGCGCAGCCCCTGAAGGGTTTTTCTCAATGCGCTGTAAAATCGCCAGTAATTCTAAGTTTCTTTCCTGCGCCCGTTTTGATAGCATTTCGTATTGAGCATTGACCTCCATTTCACTTGCCGATGAATTGATCTGTTCTAACTCGTTGAGTTGAAGAGTAAGACTCTCAGAGGCCTGGGTGAGTAAATTGTCGAGCTCCTGCAAATGCTCCGGCTTATGAAGTAGCAGGTCATAACCACGATTCATTACATCATTCATCATTTCATGCATCGCTGAACGGATTTCATGTTTGTTTGACATAGGATCTTGATTTTGGTTTCGGTCGAGATCTAAATTAGAATTTTTCACCTTACAAAACGCATTTCATACTATAAGTTTTACCTGTTTTCTGGATGTGCTTTTGTTGCCTTCATCACAGTATTGCGACAATCTGTAGAAATGGGAACAGATAAGATTGATGGCTGTCCTGTTTAAGTCTGCCAATATTCGAATGAATGTGCTTCCTGAGATCCCATTTGCAGAGTGGATGGACCTGGTTGTTAAGTTGCTGGTCGACGAATGGATAGCGTGAATATGCGGTTATTTATGATGGTCATATGATCGATGAGCACGGAACTAAAATACTGATTTGAATCCAAAACTTACCTTGGCATTCCGAATCAATATCGGGTTTTGGAATTGTTTTCCAAGAGCGTAATTAAAGGTGAAAATCCCTGATGATGTCTTGAGGTTGAGTCCTGCACCGAATGAAATCGGAGTGTCTTTCTCGTATCGGATATAGGATTTCTTCTCCCACCATAATTGATCCATAAAGAGGTAAATGGCGGTTTGCGAATCCATGAGGTATCGATATTCAACGGTGGCAATTGCAAATGATGATGCAAGGATACTTTCCTCATCGATTCCTCGCATCGTTCTTATGCCGCCGATTCTGTACATCTCATTTTGTGCAAGTGAATCTGTTTTCATGATGCCGGTATTTGTGCCGAGGAGAAGGCATTGTCTTTTGAATGTGGGCATGTAAATTTTTGATTCAAGTTCAAACTTCATGGCGTCATATCGATTAGTGATATCGACTGAATCCGCCAAACTGAAAGTTGACCTGCTGCGATATCCCGTTGAAATTATTCCGCTGATATGAATTCCTTTTCGTGGGTTGCTGTTATTATCGAATTCTGAATGAGTGTAGTTCACTCCGTAATAGATCGCACTAACATTGGTGATTTCAGGGAAAAGTAAGCTGGGCTTTAATGTGTTGGTGTTGAATCTTTCTGCAAACATTTTGAGGGTGGTATGGTAAGTGGGCTTCCATCCTAGTCC
The DNA here is from genome assembly GCA_964555295.1 of uncultured Comamonadaceae bacterium. GTDB lineage: Bacteria > Bacteroidota > Bacteroidia > Flavobacteriales_D > Sanyastnellaceae > CAZKRL01. Next base: position 34,704 of record CAZKRL010000012.1, read on the forward strand.
ACCGTTTAATCGTATGCTTACAAAGGTGCTGTCGCGCTTGTAAATTTTTATGCTGGCGTCGGGTCCGAACGGAGTTCCGAAGAGATATTGAAAGGCCGCCTTGGCTTCTAAATCTTGCGTTTGTGATTGAAGTTTACGCCAGTTCAGATACAGCTCTTCTCCTAAATTGAGTCCATTCCACAGTCGCAACTCTATGTCCCCGGTGAGATTGATCTTGCCTGTTTTGTCATCAGGTCGTATTCCCAAGATACCTTGAAAGGTGTTGGATGGTTTTCGTACCGGATAGATGATGAGTTGCGCTCCGCTATCAGTAAATCGTATGGATGATGGTTGCGCGTTGGTGAGAAATGGTATCTCGCGAATTCTGTTATCAGCTTGCAAAATGATACTTTCCCGATAGTTTTTTCCTTTCTGCCATTGCAATGCCCGCGCAAGATACGGGCGCGGTACACGGTCATCACTCCGTAGATAAAGTGAATCCATTTTCATCATGGGGCCTTTCTCAATGTGCCATTTTATGGATGCGATGGTGTCATGCCAATAGATGCTATCAAGTGTTAGGTGTACAAACGGATAACCATTTTCGCAATAGCTATTGAGTACTTCCTTTCCGGCGAGAATATTTATAGAGCTGAAGGCTTTGCCAGAAGTTCTCTTCAAAATTTTGACGTATTCCGAATGGTCGGGATGAGTTATGATTATGCTGTCGATGGCATATCGCTTGCCCTGTAACACGCAATATTGAATCGTTGAGTCTTCAATAGTTGTGTCTATCTCACATGTCAGATATCCATCGTTTATTTGATTTTGAAACAGTTGATGTAGGAAACGTTCGGCTTCGAAACGGTCTTTCGAATAGGTGGTGTCTTTTGTCCTGCAATTTTCAATGATGGTCCATTGGCCCAGTATAAAATGGGTCGGTATGCAAATGGCAATGGTGAGAATCGTAATCAGCCGGTATATAGAATACAAACGATAATCTCTCAAGGTGTAGGCGTTTTACGAAACGGTTGTAAATTTCGACATAATTGAACTTTAAGTTATTATGGCATCTGCACGTGAAACCATTTCCGAATTGCTTCAACAGAAAGCAGTGTTGAAGCAAGATGTATATCACAATACTCTCGATGTTTTCAAGCAGCTGAAGGGGGTTTTGGCTGATACTGTAAAGGATGTGCGAGCAGACTTTGGGTCGGCCGATAAAAGGGTGGATTTTCACTTTCGTGACAATGGCGACTTTCAGGCGGAGATTAAGATAGCCGGTGATGTTTTAGTTTTCTATATGCACACCAATGTTTTTCAGTTTGATAAATCCAATAGTTTGTGGCGCACGAGCTACCTCAGGGAAGATGATGAAAGATCATACATAGGCATTATCAATGTCTATAACTTTCTCGCTGATTCTTTTAAGTATCAGCGTGAATCGGATCTCGGTTATTTGATTGCACGGATTTTTGTCAATAAGGAAGATCATTACATGGTTCAAGGTAAACGGCAACTAGGATATCTGTACAATGATTTTGTGAATAGCGTAGTTAGCACCGATGCATTGAGGAGTATCGTAGAAAGCTCTATTTTATATACGCTGGATTTCGATTTATATACACCTCCTTATGAGAATATGCAGCAGGTAACGGTTGAGGAGATACAGAGTATCACTAGTAGTACCAGTCTTGCCACAGGTAAGCGTATGGGCTTTAGATTTGGCTTAGAGGAATCTATACTCTAACAGTGAAACGGATGTTGCATTCTTACGAAGCCGTAGATCGCCTGGATCAATTGATTTACTTTTGCCGGTAAATACTATCTTTTGAGTTTAGCTGTGAATCATCATGTTCTTGTAACCGGCGGTGCTGGCTTCATTGGTTCAAATCTGTGTGATGCGCTTTTGGAGAAGGGTTTTTCTGTGAGATGTCTCGATAATTTTTCTACAGGTAAGCGAGAGAATATCGCGCATTTGTTGCAACATAATCAATTCGAGTTGTTGGAGGGTGATGTTAGGGATGTAGCCACTTGCGTTGCAGCTTGTAAGGGTGTTAGTGTGGTGTTCCATGAGGCGGCTTTAGGTTCAGTGCCAAGGTCTATTGCAGACCCCATAACCTCCAACAATGTAAACGTAACCGGATTCGTGAATATGTTGGTTGCAGCCAAGGATAATGGGGTGCAGCGGTTTATTTACGCCGGGAGTTCAAGCACTTACGGTGATTCAGAATCACTTCCCAAGGTGGAAGATAGGGTTGGGAATCCGCTATCTCCCTACGCCGTAACCAAAATGGTGATGGAACATTACGCGCAAGTCTTTCACCGAGTATATGGCATGGATACAATTGGGTTGCGGTATTTTAATGTGTTTGGCAGAAGACAAGACCCCAATGGTGCTTATGCCGCAGTTATTCCAAAGTTTGTAATGCAATTTTTGAAAGGAGAGAGTCCCGTGATCAATGGTTCTGGTGAGTTCTCCAGGGATTTCACCTTTATTGATAATGTCATTCAGGCGAATTTGCTTGCGATGAGTTGTACCGAAAGAGAATCTTTGAATCAGGTGTATAACGTGGCCTGTGGTGAAAGAACAACCCTCAATGAGATGGTAAGTTTGTTGAAGCTTTTTCTATCTCGGAAAAATCCGGCCATTGCAGAAATACCTATCATTCGTGGCGCTGATAGAGCGGGGGATATACCTCACAGTCTCGCCTCCATCGAAAAGGCCAAGAAATTTCTGGGATATACGCCGTCGATCTCGTTCAAAGATGGTCTGGAGTTGGCAGTAGATTGGTATTTTGAAAACTTGTAGATGGTATTCATTTTAACTGGCTTTTACGATAGGCCTTGAATACATTTTTAATCGATTGTTGAATAAGTTCTGTTGTCCATCGATAGTGATTGTTACTCCAACGTTGTGGATGAAAATTGAACATCACCGGAAACGGAAAAGTCTTCCCCTTGACGGATTGAATAATTTCTTGAGTGGAATGAAATCGAGGCCAGTCTCTTTGCGTTGCAATGATATCTCGAATGCTGTATTTATGTCCATCCCACATCCTTCCTGTGTCTGTTAAATAAAACATTTTATCGAAGTCAAAGTCGAGGTAGGGCTCACACAGTATATCAGATTCTTTGTAATTGTATTTGTCCCAAACCGACTTGTTGTCGAAGTCGCTGCGAGGACTCCCGTGCATACAAATGGTTTGGATATTGGCAACAGAACGCAATTTTTTTAAATGGCTCTGAAATAGTTCAAAGGCACGGTCTACGTCTCCTTTGGCAAAGTCCATGTCCTCATAATGATAGCCAATCTCATGTCCAAGCGATTCAATCTGGGAAATGATTTCCGGATCAAAGCTTTCTTTTACCATTCTGAAATAATAAGTGCCTCTAATTCCTAATTGATGTTGAATTTTTGCGAATGAAAGCGCGTGCGACTTTCTATCGTCAATATCATGTCGAAGGATAACGGCATCAGTCTGAGGGCTTATGTAATAATCTCTTAAGGTAATGAAATTGACATTTGCTGATTTTAACGTGGTGAGGAGTTCTTCTAATTGATATAAGGTGAAATCTCTTGCGTGTTTCTTCATAGCGAGGTGAGGTAATCACTGAGATATTGGGTGAGGTCTATTTTTTCATTCATGAGTTTATTTCTTCTCACTTGCCATATTTTTTTGGCCTCTGCAGTATCACTGAATGTAGTTTGAATGTGATTGAAGAAGGCATCGAAGTCATGTGGTTGATAGGAAAAACACAATTGATAATCATCCTGGATTTCATTGGGTATCGATAATTTCCTCGCAAAGGTGTTGCACTTAAAAGAAGGTGTGCCCAATATGGCGGCCTCAGTAGTCATGGTTTGACTATCACCGACAAATCCGGATGCATAATAAAGGAATGAATGAATGTCTTGAGGTGGAATAGGAAGTCGCAGATGTTCGAATTCAGTTTCAATAGGTTTTTCTGATGTAATAAAGACTTTGCCTTTTGATGTCAGGAATTCGATCAATATTCTTTTCCGGTCAATTGAAATTCCCATATGTCCGTTGTCGTGATGGCCTTTCAGTGCCACAAACCGCAGCACGAAATACGGCTCTCCTGCTTTAAGATTTGCTTTTTCGAGAACCGTTGGGTCGGGTTGAAATCGGCTTGGATGCAAATAGGCCATTTCATGGTAGGATGGATAGCGAAGAAGTTTCTTCTCAAACGACGGTATTTCGATGCAATTCGGCGCCAAAATCCGGTAGGCAAAGGGGTACGAAAATTTCACAATTAAGGGCACTGCTGTCTCGTCATCATCACTCAAGTGAATGGCCTTAAACCAGGGGATGATAGCAGATATATGATCGTTCGTCATCGAGCTTCCAACACCAATTCGGCAGCGGTGCCTAAGTATCAGGACTAATGCTCGAAAATCGAATACAATCTGCTTGATCAATTTTCCCCATTTTCCATTCCCTTTTTTACCCAATTTGTAAAATGGAACTTTGTAGTTTAGAAGCAGATCAGTTATTATTCTTTCGTCTTTACAGCCAACGAATACGAAGTGACCTTTCGTTGTTAAATCAAAGTATAGATTTCGTAGAAGATGAACCTGACCGGGATGATTGACTTCAAAAAAATATCTCTGCATAGTCAGTTATCAGCGGGTAAATAATAGATAGGGCAGTATGATTTTTTCCATGATCCATGGTTTGAGGTCTTGAATGTCCCAAACCGCATGCTGACATGGTTGAATTCTACGAAATGCCTTGAAGTTTCCTCTCAACAGCATTAGGAACCTGATGGGTACGTCGGTAAGTAGATGAAAAAAACTTGCTTTTTCAAAGGTGAGTGTTTTTTCCACTGGTTGGTGGGTCATATATCGATAGTATGATTGGAGAAATGGGGATTTGCTTTTCTCGGCAATCATATGCCATTTCCATGTACGAGGGTTAACTTCAAGGAATTTCAAAACACCATCTTTGGAATCTCTTTTGAATTCGATTTCACATACTCCGGTATATCGTGAATGGGCGAGGATTTTTCTTCCATGTTCTAGTATTTCTGGAATCTCAACAGTTTCCGCATAGGTTGTGGCGTTCCCGAAATCAATTGGGTGCTGTCGCATGCGGCATGCGCTGAGCTGTGTTATGACTTCGCCTTTTATACTGAAAAAACAAGCCGAAAATTGTTGCGAGTTGCCTCCTTCAATAATCGATTGAATAATGATTTCTTCACTTGGGATGATTTCATGCGCTTTCTTGTACTGTTGCTTCAAATGCTCACGAGTTGCGCAAACCAGCACTTTGCTTTTTGTGGCACTGTAGAATTTATGCATTACCGCTGGTTTTATAATACAAGGGAAATCAATGTCGATTGAATCTAATTCAGTGAAGGCCACTTTGCTGAAAGTTTTTGCAATCGGGATTTCCAATGTTTTACATAATGCATAAGTGTTTACTTTGTCGTAAAAGAGTTCAATTATCGGCCAATCGTCTGTGGATACGCTGAAATGGGGCTCTAAATTCGATTTGTTTTTACTGAGTAGTTCTACATGTGAGTCATGGGTAGGAAAGACAATCCATTGATTGTAAAGATTTTCTTGCTTGAAGCTAAGGAGCTTATTTAATATGGCCTCAGGGCCTTCTACTCGAATCGATTGTTTTACATATTTAGAAAATCTTGCAATACCCAGTAGGTGGTCATCGAGCAGGATAACGGGCACTCCTTCTCGTCCTAATATTCGCACAATTCCCAATGCCTGAATATGTCCGCCAATAACAATTATGCCCGTATTAGAATTCAATTTTCCTTATGAATGTTTTGAAGAGCGCAATTTACAATAGGTTGTGTTTCGCTTTTGGGTGAACATTTGGCGTATAATACCCTTAGCGCGAAAGTCACTTTCAATTCATTTGTATGGGTTATGAATAGCGTTGTGATGCGCTTTTTTGGGGCTTCATTGAATATATTTGTGCGCTTTTGAGAAGTAATGCTGGTTGGTTCTGGCGTATTTCCAAAACTGAAACGACAACTGAACCTTGGCAGATTATAAACGACATCTAATTCCCTCTTCATCTTTAATACGAGATGCGTTATGTCGTCTAAATTCTCTGGCTTCTGATGCGATTTTATTTGTTTGTGATGAACAAGATGTTCTTCTTGGAAGCTTAACCGATGGGGATGTACGGCGAGGACTGCTGAATGGCACTGTGCTTGATGATTGCGTTACTGCTATTATCCAGTCGAATCCAAAGTTTTTTTGTATCGGTTCAACGCCATTTGAAGAGCTCTTGCGCTATCGGGAAGAGAACTTCAGGATTATTCCCGTGCTCGAAGAGCAAAGCAGGAAAATTATTGGGGTTATCAATTTCAGACGCCAGGTATCTTATGTCCCGGTTGATGTAATCATTATGGCCGGTGGAAAAGGAATGCGCTTGCGGCCACTCACTGAAAAAGTGCCTAAACCCATGTTGAAGATTGGGGAGAAGCCCATTATCCAGCATTGTATGGAGCACTTTGGAAAGTTTGGTGTCGTGAATATTTGGGTGTCGGTTAATTACCTCGCTCATCAAATTACTGAGTACTTTGGGAATGGTGCAGATTTTAATCTCAATCTGAACTACGTGCGAGAGGATGAGTCTATGGGTACCATCGGATCGTGCGCTCTCGTAAGCTCCTGGCTGCATGATGTAGTTGTGATATGCAATGCGGATGTTTTAACCAATGTAGACATCGAGCGTTGGTATATTCAATTCATAAAAGATAATGCTGATGTTTCCATCGTATCTATACCCTATACTGTAAGTATTCCATATGCTGTTTTGGAGATGAATCATAACGAGGTTACATCCATTCGTGAAAAGCCCGATTATACTTATTTGTCCAACGGTGGCTTTTACATGGTGAAACGCCAATTGCTAGACCATTTGCCTTCGGGTTATATGGACGCACCTGATTTTATTTCGGAAATGATTGGAAAGGGATATAAGGTCACTTCCTTTCAACATCAGGGATATTGGTTAGACATTGGAAGAATAGAGGATTTTGAGCGTGCAAAAATGAATTATCAATCTATGATGAATCCTATATGAGAATAGGTGTTATTGGCCTCGGTTCAATGGGCAAGAGGAGGATTCGTAACCTGATGCAATTGGGTTTTAAGGATTTATCGGGTTTTGATGTTAGACAAGATCGTGTGGAAGAAGCCGCTGGTGTATCTAACGTTCGTGTAACATCGGATTGGGTAAATTTCTGTGCGATGGGGCCTTATGATTGTATTGTGATTTCCGTGCCTCCCGCATTGCATAATCACTACATCCAATGGTGCATAAGCACTGGTACTCCGTGCTTTGTTGAGGCAAGTGTTATTTCCCAAGGTCTGTCAACACTCAATGATTTGGCTCGCAAACGGGGTGTACTTGTTGCCCCCTCGTGCACGCTTCGGTTTCATCCAGCGGTGAAATGTATCAGAGATTGGGTGCTTTCCGGAAAGGTGGGAAGCATTTCAAACGTGATTCATGTTTCGGGTCAATATCTTCCCGACTGGCATGTTTACGAGGCCGTTTCCGATTACTATGTAAGTGCAAAGGAAACCGGAGGTGCCAGAGAAATAGTCCCATTCGAGTTAACGTGGCTTCTTGAAATAACGGGTTGGCCCATAAGCGTAGTGGGCATGAACGGTAAAACCATCGTTATAGAAGGCGCCGAGAATATTGATGATACATACAATATACTCATGCAAGGCAAGGGTTTTTTCTTGAATTTAACTGTGGATGTAGTCAGCCGGAAAGCAACGCGAAGATTCTTGCTGAATGGTAGTCTGGGACAGATCGTATGGAATTGGGATGAACATAGGGTCAGTTTCTTTGGACCTGATGAAAAAAATGAGTATTTCGATTATGAGGCCAAGGCGGCTCACTCAGGTTATAATAAGAACATAACTGAGGAGATGTATGAAGAGGAGATGCAAACTTTCATTCATGCAGTTAGAGGTGAAAATATTTTCCCGAATGATTTAACGGATGATATCAGGGTTTTGGAAATTCTGGAAGCGGCTGAGTTGTCGTTTCAGACGAAGAAAATAGTAGACCTGAAAGCATGAGGATAGGCATCGCAGTAATCATTCGATTGGGGTCTAAGCGCCTGAAAGACAAACATCTTATGCATTGTGGAGTACATACAATGCTGGAGATACTGGTAAGAAGAATCAATCGAATAAACATTAAGGATACTGAATTGAATGTTTATTTATGTACGGGCATACATCCAGTGAACAATCCTTTAATCGATTTGAGCAACCAATACGGTGTGGGTATTTTTCGAGGCAACGATGTGCATATCCCGCTACGCTTATTTGAGTTCGCAGAATCTTGTAATCTTGACGCGGTAGTTTCTGTAGATGGTGATGATATTCTTGTAGCTACTGAAGCCATTGAGAAGGCAATCGAAAAACTTTCAGAGGGAAGTAAATACATTTCTACCAGTGGTTGGCCATTTGGCATGAATGTAAGTGCCTATCATACAGATTTTCTTAAATCGCAAGCACATAACTGGAAATTGGAGAGACTTGAAACCGGATGGGGTAAGGTCTTTAATGCAGTGTCAGCGGATATGGTAATGTCTGAGGTTGATTATAGCAGTGTAGGGCATCATCGTTATACGTTAGATTACGATGAGGACGTGTTATTTTTTCGACGGTTAGAAGCTGAATTCGGTGAAAAATTAGTCACTTGTACCACAATGGATTTGGTGAAGCGTGTAGAGGAGTTAAAACTCTTTGAAATCAATCAGGGAGTTGGTCTAAAATATTGGGAAAATTATTCAGCAGAAATGAAAGCACAGGATAATGAGAATCTGAGAAATCGGCTGCACGCAGTAATACCTGGTGGTTGTCATACTTATTCCAGAGGTGATGATCAGTTTTCCAAGTCTGTACCCCCTTTGTTTGAAAGAGGAGAGGGTTGCTATTTATATGATGGCAGTGGTGAACAATGGGTAGACTTTGGAATGGGGTTGCGTAGCGTAAACGTTGGGTATGGGCATCCCGAAATTTGTGAGGCTTTTTATTCTGAGGCGCTGAAAGGAAATAATCTAACGCGTGCAAGCTATACCGAGTTAATCGCTGCTGAACGCTTGGTTGATTTGATACCTTCAGTAGATATGGTGAAGTTTGCAAAGCACGGATCTACTGTTACAACCGCGGCCATTAAATTGGCTCGCGCGTATACCGGTAAAACGAGAATCGCCATTCCGGAGGAGCAACCTTTCTTTTCATTTGATGATTGGTTCATTGGAACTACACCAATGAGTAAAGGCACTTTGGAGGCATCATCAGGGCATACCCACAAATTCAAATACGGCAACTTAAATTCTCTTCAGCAGCTTCTCGATGAATATCCAGGTGAATTTGCTGCTGTGATGTTGGAGCCGGCAACACATCTGTCTCCCTGTAGTTGCGATGGATTGAAATTCTCGAGTTGTTTGAATTGCCCAAATACGAGTAATAATTTTCTTCATCAGGCCAAGAAACTTGCTCATAAAAGCGGTGCTCTGTTTATTCTGGATGAGATGATTACAGGCTTTCGTTGGCACATGAAGGGAGCGCAGTTTTTTTATGGTGTGGAGCCTGATTTATGCACATTCGGAAAGGCTATGGCAAATGGTTTTGCTGTGGCTGCATTGGCAGGAAAACGCGAAGTCATGTCGCTCGGTGATATTCTGAAACCCAATGCAGAAAGAGTCTTCCTTACGTCAACTACACATGGAGCTGAGATGGGTGCATTAGGAGCATTTTTAAAAACTTTGGATGTTCTTGAAAGGGATAAGGTGATTGATCAGAATTGGAGCACGGGAAGTGCGCTCAAGGAGGGAATGATCCGAATAGCGAGGGAGTTTAATCTTGAGAATAATTTTGAAGTAACTGGATATGGTTGTTCCCCGCTTTATATGTGGAAGGACAATAAGGGTATGGTTTCTTTACCCCTTAGATCTCTCTTTCTTCAGGAGACGGCAAAGCGAAAGTTGCTGATTTCCTATATCTCGCCATCGTTTGCACATACACCCGAAATTGTTGATTTTGCTTTGTCGGTAATTCGGGAAACAATGCCTGTTATGCAGAGGGCTGTTGTTGACGGTTGGGAATCACTTCTGACGGATGATGTTGTAAAACCGGTTTTCAGGAAGTACAATTAGAAAATGAGAAATCAACTAGAAAATAAGGTTGTTGTAATCGCTGGTTCAGCTGGTTTGCTCGGTAATGAATTTGTAAGATTATGTAATGAGCGTGGAGCAATAGTGATAGAGGCTGATATTAAGAATGAGCTTAGTGGTCATCGATATCCGTTGGACATTACCAATGAGGAATCGATTTCATCATTGATAAGTGATGTAACCTTGAAGCATGGTCGCATTGATGCATGGGTGAATACCGCCTATCCCAGGACAGCAGATTGGGGCCTGAAGCTTGAGGATATTCCTTTTGATTCATGGCGTAGGAATATAGACATGCATTTGAATGGTTATTTTCTTTGCTCGCAGTTGGTTCTTCGTTTAATGATGGAGCAAGGTCACGGCAGCATCATTCAAATCGCTTCTATTTACGGGGTGGTAGGTCCGGACTTCTCTATTTATAATGGAACAGAAATGACCATGCCGGCGGCCTATTCTGCCATTAAGGGTGGTTTGGTGAATATGACAAGGTATATGGCGGCGTATGGCGGACCGAGAGGAGTGCGAGTAAATACATTATCTCCGGGCGGTATTTTAGATGGTCAACCTGCGAGTTTCCAGGCCGCTTATAACGCCAAGTTGCCTCTTGGCAGAATGGGAGTACCTCGTGATATTTCAGGTGTATTAGCTTTTTTGATTTCCGATGACGCCTCTTATATAACGGGGCAAAATATAATAGTTGATGGAGGTTGGACAGCAATATAATAATCGTAGCTTCAAGGTATTGCTTGTGGGTTCAGGTCAGTTAGGATCTCGACATCTTCAGGGTCTTCTCAAATGCGCATATGTTTCGGAAGTCTATGTCGTTGATGCCTGGGAGAAATCACTTGAATTGGCCCGGCAGCGAAGTCAGGAACTTGTTCACGATAAATTGATTCACTATTCTAAGGATTGTGAAAATATTCCGCAGAATATTGACGTATGTATAATCGCAGGTACTGCCAATGTTCGGCTATCTCAGCTCAGGCAAGTTTTAGAAAAATGTTCTGTTCGGTATTTGATTCTGGAAAAAATTCTATACAACTCCCTGCAGGATTATGTTGAGGCGGATACGCTCATCGGAAGGCATGTGAACATGAAAACATGGGTGAATCATCCGCGACGTATGTATCGATTTTATTCAGCGGTCAGGGGGGTTGTTGAATCTTGCCATGGCCTGATGAATGTAAATGTTTCCGGAGGTAATTGGGGTTTAGCTTGTAATGGATTGCATTTCATTGATCTATGGTGTTATTTAAGAGACACTGATGTCGAGAGCGTCGATTTCATGAATTCTTCTGTTGCGCTCATTCCATCGAAACGAAATGATTTCATTGAGTTTATGGGGGGCAGTTTGATAGTGTTCCGAAATGGCGATATTATGGACTTGCATTCGAGCGATACTGAGTTCAACGGTATGAATATCAAGTTCGGAAATGCGAATTGTTCTTTTGAAATTATTGAAAGGGAGGAATTATCATGTGAAGATGTTTTACGTGAAGGTATCATAGTCTCAGGCGCTCCGCAGTTTCAAAGTGATTTAACGAATGAAATCGTTAATGATCTATTTGAGAAATCGTTTAGTAGTCTTACCCCTTATAGCACTGCACAAAGAAGTCATAGATTATTTATAGAATCGGCTCTTAAATTGTACAACCGCGAGTCAGGACAAACATTCAATTATATACCTATCACATAATGAAAAAGGTTTTGATTGTAGGAACAGGCCTGATGGCAGGAGAATATTTCAAAACGCTAAAGGGTTTAGATTGTGACATAACTGTAGTTGGTCGCAGTGAGCATAACGCATTGCGTTTTTATAATGATTTTAAGATTCGTCCTTTTGTCGGTGGTATCAGGGAGTTTTTTCAGAAAGAAAAGAAAAAATTTGATTATACAATTATTGCGGTGGGTGTAGATCAATTGGCTGAGGTGTCAATTGTATGCTTAGAAAATGAATGTCGCAAATTATTAATTGAGAAACCGGGTGGTTTGTCTTTTGAAGAAATTCGGCAACTTGGAAGTGTTGCTGCGGGGTATGATTCTGAAATATTTATAGCTTATAACCGGCGCTTTTATTCCTCTGTTTATGAGGCAATTCAAATGGCAAAAAATGATGGTGGTATTTTATCGGGCAGCTTCGAGTTCACTGAATGGGGACATGTGATTAAAGGTCTGCCAGTGAGTGATTTGATAAAGTCGAATTATTTCTTGGCCAATTCATCACATGTGTTTGATTTGGCATTTTACATTTTCGGTACACCTAAGTTGTTACACGCCTTCAGTAAGGGTGATGTTGGATGGCACAAACCTTCAGTTTATTCCGGCTCAGGTATTACTGAATCTGGGGTATTGTTCAATTATTCGGCCAATTGGGAATCGGCTGGTAGGTGGGGAGTTGAGATATGTACCGCAGAACGAAAATTGATTTTGCGCCCGATGGAAAAGTTGTTTGAACAGAGGAGAGGCGAGTTAGAAATTCGGGAGGTTACCGTTAGTGATAGTGAGTTTGATGTCGAATTCAAGCCTGGATTATATAAGCAAGTGAGAGCATTTATATCTAATGCGTCTCAAGATCTAAAAAGTTTGCATACACACATATCCGATTTAGAATGGATGGAGGTGATGCTTAACGGTGGTGACTTTATTAGGAATTGATGAGTCAGATAAAGGGAACACTGCTGTTATTCGTGACACAATTGGTACTCAAAGGAAGTACGTTTATTAAGCAGCTTTTGCTGGCTTTTTTTTTAGGAATCTCGAAGGATTTGGATTTAATGCTTGTTGCTCAGTTGGTGCCTACAATAATTTCTGCGATTCTTGCCGGAGGTGCTGGCGAAATAATGGCAATAAATTATCGTCGGGACAATTCATGGAACGTTCATTTACTTGCTATATCCACATTTCTTTTGGTAGTAATTACCATGGTAGCAAACTTGATATATATAATGAGTTTGCCTTTAATGGCTGATTTTCTCAATGTGAAGAGTGAGAATTGGCAACTGTTTATGGCATTAAGTATTTGCGTTGTAATTGCAAAGGTCCCCGCTGCAATTACGTCTTCCCTACAACAGTTTGTTTATGTCAGAAACAAGTATCAGGCATCTATGTGGGTGTCTGTTATATCTGAATTATTAGGTATACTATACATATTGCTCAATGCGGGTGATGATGGAGTCATGAGTTTTGCGATTGGCTTAATAATTAGCTCGGTAGTAAATGCTATGGGTTATTTGTATCTTATACGGATTAATATATGGATTATCGGATATGGTAGAGTTTGGCGCATATATTCTTCCAGGCTAAAGGATACATTTTTAAAAATTGGTATGTTGGGTTTTCAGACAGGAATAACGCATTTGTCGGTTTTTGCTGAACGGTCAATTGGATTTCGTTATCTGAGTGCTGGTTATGTTGGAGCGATGAATTACGCCAAGTCAGTAACAGAACTGCCACGCCTGCTTTTATTGTCTTCGATACTTACTACCACATACGCACGACAGATTAAACTAAAATCAGAGGATGAAAATGAGTATTTCGGCTATACTCGTAAGATGAGCGATTTGATTGGTACTTTGGCGATGATTGCACAATGTTTTTCTATCCTTTTTGCTCCATTTATTCTGATTATTATATATCAGCGTGGTGCTTTTACTAGCGATGATATTAAATTAACCCTAGATATTTATCAAATTCTAACTTTAGGGTTTGTGCCAGGATTGATGTTTGGATTTTTATCCCGAATAATGTTGATTGAAGGCCAGAATAAATTTATGCTGCGATTTATTATAATTAAAACAATTGTTGAGTTATTGCTTATGTATGTATTTGTGTTTCATACCAATCAAGGAATTCCGGTGGCTATTACAATTGGTAAGTTTGTTATAGTGGCTCTCATTATTGTTTTTCTGCGGAGGCGTTTGCCGGAGATCATCAATATTCGTCGATTCGTGATAACTTCTATTCTATTATTTTCGGCTTGTTTGACAGTATTGTTTTTCAATCGATTAATGATTGAATCTTATTTAGGCCTAATGAAATGGCAATTATTTGCTGGTTTCATTCCTTTGATGGTCGTATTTGTATTTATTTCATTCAGGTTATTACTTTTATTACATCCTGAGGTAATTACAATTCTGCCGAAATTTGAATTTTTGAAACGAATTGCGAGTAAATGAGTGATCGTAGGTACAAAGCGAATAAGCGAAGGTTAAAGTCCCTTCATAAATATAAAGAAGTAACTATTTGGTCTAAATTCCTATTTGATAAACTCGGTTTGTTCTGGCTTTGGTCGCGTCTGGTAAATAAGGTATTAAGAATTCGAGGAATCAAAAAGGAATTTGGTCATGAAATGATTTACAGGCAGTACTCTAAAGTTTTCCGTCATTCTTTCTCGAGTCCTTTGGATTCCGATGGGCAGAGGCGGGTTTTGTTCTTTTTTGCAATGGGATCTGAAAGCACCTATAACGCTAGAAATCTTATGCTGGCAAAGTTTTTCGATTCGAAAGGTTGGAGATCTGAGTTTCTTATTTGTGATGGAGTCTTTGATATATGCCATAAAGAGAGAATTGGTAAGACCAGGAATGAGTCGAAATTCATCTGTTTTGAGTGTAAATACGGCTACCATCGAATCTCAGAAGAGACGGGAATGACCTATCATCGATTAAGCAAATATCTACCTGTGGTGCAATCGAGATTGATTGATGTTTATAATATAATTGAGCGAAATTTAAATTCTATTAATGAATGTGAATCTTATGTTTTTGGTTCCTACAATTTGGGTGAATGTGTTAAAGCTTCCGTGCTCAGATTTCATTATACGGGTTCTATTTTGCGATGTGACTTAAATATTTATAAGCGTTATATAAGGGAAGGTGTTAAGTGTGTGCTCTTATTTGAAGAGTATTTTCGAAATGAGTCACATGATCTCGTAATTCTGTGGAATGGCGCTGGTTTTATGGATCGTTTATGTAGCGAGGTGTGTAGGAAATTGAATGTGCCGTTTGTAACACAAGAATCATTTTGGGGTAGCTCTTCGTGGATATATAAGTTGAACGGAATAGCGATCCACCTGGATTATCGAAGTGAGTATATGAAATACGGACGTGATCTGGAATTAGATGAAGTTTCGAATCGAAAATTGGATGATTTACTCACGAGTTTTCGGGGTATCAATGTAAAGGATATCGGTATATCGATATGGAATCAGCTAGGGCTTCAGCCAAATGAAGAATATATAGTTCTGTATACGAATATGAATTTTGATACATATGTGTTGGGGAGGGATACTATTTTTGAAAGCATGACAGATTGGTTGTTATCCACCGTGGATTATATTAAGCAGAGCAATTCCTCAATTAAACTGGTTGTAAGAGCGCATCCTGGAGAATTGACCTTTGTTACGCCAACGTCTGATTTCGTTCGTGATTCGATGGACTCGGTCATAAATGATCGTATAGTCTTTGTAGACGCTGATTCAAAAATTAGTTCTTATGATATTCTTGAAGGTGCGTCGTCTGTTTTAGTCTATTCAAGTACTATCGGTGTTGAGGCGATTTTGGCGGGCAAGCCTACTGTTTGTGCCGGAAGTACTTTCTATGATGATTTTGTAGTAAAACCAAAAACCAGAAGTGATTACTTTAAGGTAATTGATTCAGTAATGAATCATTCCTTAGTTCATAACGTTAGTATTCATGAATTGCGAAAGTATTTGTACTTCCTTTATTTTAATAGGATATTTAATTTGCAGGGTTTTGGCATAGATCGCAGCACGGGAAAAGATTATGTGGATACATCTTATACTGCCCAAGATTTGTTATCATTAAATCGCGATGTACTCGAAAGATTTTATACTGAGGTGATTACTACGGATGAGAATTAGTCTGAAAAATTGGCTTTCAAATCACTGGGATGAAAATTTTGTCTTGTTGCTTCCTATAATCAATGCTTTAGCAACGATTCTAACTTCCTATTATAGTGGCTCGAGTTTGAATCCAGGTACTATTCGGGGGGGGATTATTGTTGTGTTCTCCATTTGGTTCTTTTGGAGGCAATTTATTAGGCAAGGTTGGATCACGCATTGGGCATACTCTAATATAGTATACTTTTTTTTCATTTGTCTCTTCTCATCGAATGTGGGTGTGAGCATGAACTCATTTTTGAAATATTACGTTTCTTTTGTTCATCTTTTTTTTGGTATTTATTACGGTAGGAGAGATGGTTTTATTCGGCGTATGTCTATATCAGTGCTATGTATGTTATCAATATATCTGTTTGACTTTGTTTTAGCAAATATTTTTAACTATGGCGGCTCGAGTTATTCGGGCGTTGAGAATGTATTGAATTTTGGAGGTTTAGGCGTGAACTTGGCAAAATCAGTTGCGGTTTTACTTATGCTTTTCCCTTTCTTCTTTGCAATTTTCCAAAGTAAACCTGTACGCAATATTTTGTTTTTACTCGTTGGTTTGAGCTTACTATTTATATTATTTGCTTTTAAGCGTTCAGCAATGTTGGGTACAATCGTCGGGTTTTTAATCTTAATCATTTTGTACCCAAGTAAGGGCCGATTGATGAAGTTTGGATTTGGTCTTCTATTAATATCTTTGGTTAGTGCTCCTCTATATATTCCGCAAGTCATGGATAATTATCGTGCAAGGGAGGAGGCCATTGATTTAAGCACCAGCGAAAACCTCGAGAAACAAGCTCGTTATCTTGAATACTTTAGAGTTACTGATGCATGGATAAATGGTTCTTGGAGTCACAAAATGTTTGGTTCAGAGATGTTCAATGACCGAAGTTTCTTTAAGGTTAAGAGAATGCTTCATACGGATTATATGACAATTCTAAACGGTGGTGGTGTCATTGGTATAGTAATATTCGTAGGTAGTTATCTTGCATTGATTATATACTTTATCAAAGCTTATTTGAGCGGTTTAGGCAGAGTCTCTAAAGTTTATTCAAGCATTGTTATAGCAATGACGATGGCAATGTTAATTTTTGGTGTGGCGGGTATCATTCATGGTGTTGAACCAAGAGCAATATACTTTTTAATTACTGGATGTTTCGTCTCCTATCATACAAGGCGGCTGTATGAAAATAAGGTTCAATTTTCTAAATGATGAGTATCAAGAGTTTTATTCTGACGGACAAGGAGCATTTTTTAGATTCAACGTTAGGTTGGTCCTTCAGAAGTATTGGTAATTTGAAATTAATGGTTCAGGGTGATTTTTTTGAGCGAGAATCCACCTTGATTTGGTATGATGGATGGATTCTTCCAAGGAACCGGTATTTTGGAAAATACAGAAATTATAAGGTAGAGGAAATTATTCATGAGCTCATATGTAATGGCGTTAAGGATTTTCATAATTATATTAAGGGGAATTTCACATTAGTTGTTCTGCATGATAGTAGTTTAACTATTATGACAGACTTTCACGGGTTGTCAAAGGTCTATTATCGAGTTGGCTCGAATCATCTTGAGTACTCTAACGATTATGCATTAATTGTTGATGAGAATGACAGATTGGAGGATCTATTCCCATTCGTTTTGGCACTCTTTCAGCATCCTGTAGGTGGAATTATGCCTCATTCAGGTATTCGTTTTATTGATAAACCAACTTATGTGATGATCAATGATTTGAAAGTATCTAGCATTTGTTACTGGATGCCTGAATCAATCATTGAATCACCTAATACGGTTTTAATTGATGAATTGGTAAATGAATTTCAAATTGTAGTTCAAAACACATGCGAGTTTCTTCAACTTAGAGAATGTGCTTTAACATTAACAGGTGGTCGAGATACTCGTTCTGTACTCTCTGCTCTTCAACATACGAAAGTGAGCTTGAGGCCTTTTACTTTTGGTGACCCCAGAGGAAAGGATGTGTTGGTTGCTCAGCAATTATCGACCTCTTTAAATCTAAATTTTACAAATCCGAATATAAATCCATTAAGTCCCGAGAACTACGATATCTGGGTAAATAATTTGATGAGGTTCTGTAACCCATTTATAAGTTTACATCGGGCGCATCGTTTACAAGCTTTTTCGGAAATGCGCTCGAAATTTCCGGATATTGATTTTTTGTTTATGGGATGTATGGGTGGCGATTACTCGAAGGGTATTAGTTTTAATGATTATATTGTCACGAAATTCCTTAGGTTTTATTATATTGATAAAATTCCTTTGGAGGATTGTATAAAGAACGTACTTGTGAGTCATGATCTGGACTATTCAAAAGATATTTTGGATAGACTTTGTTCTTTCATCAATGGAATCGAATGGATTGAGAAGGAGTGGTCAAAATCGGCTGAAATGAAACTTGCATTCTACTTTGTTGGGACTCTGCATGATGTTCAAGACATGATGTTGGCGAGGTACTGCGGATTTCACGTATTTAGTCCGTTTATGGATATTGATTTTATCGAGATGCAGTTTAAATCTGAATTCTGCTTGTATCATTCTGAAAGGAATAGTGTAAACCCGTTAAACCGATTGCGGGGTGGTGAATTACAGGCCCGAATAATTTGTGGCTTATCAAAAGAACTGTGCAGTTTGCCGTTAGCGAACGACTACATTCCAAGGGATATTTTGGGAAATAGAATTTTGTATTTATTTAAGCGCACCTACAAGCATTTTGTCAAGAAGCCCAATCTTCCAACATTTTCCTATGGAGTATGGTTCGTCTCTTGGGTTAGGATGAAGGAGTCTTTATTGGGTATGAATAATTTTGTTGAGAATGAGGTGAGTAATTTTCCGAAGCATGAGGGATTTTGGCATAAGATTACAAATCGTATATGGATAAAGTTATTAAAACGGGAAATAGATGTACGCAATTCTAAAAAATGAGTTTGACGATAATCACCTCCATTGGATAAAGGCTTGTGAAGGGTTGAAGGAAAGCTATGTTGTAATTGATATTACTCAATTTGATTGGGTTAGTAAGATACAGAATGGTAATTGGAAAGGCTTCTTAGTTTGCCCTTCCGGAAGGCAGTCTCTGTTTAAGACGCTTTATGATGAACGGCTCACTCTATTGAATGGCGTCTTTGATTCAAAGTTGTTCTTTCCCTCACTATCGGAAGTATTGATACATGAGAATAAGAAATTCTTGAGTTATTGGTTGTCATTGCATTCAATTCCTTCCCCTAAAACCTGGGTTTTCTATAACCTCACGGAAGCAAAGGATACACTCTCCATTATCAATGCGGATATTCTTGTAGGGAAGGTCAATATTGGCGCCTCGGGAAAGGGCGTAAAAATCTTGAGAGGTAGAAAGGATCAGCTGGATTATTTGGAAGCTGCGTTTAATGAAGGATTGACTCAAAATTGGGGCCCTAATCTTGCGATGGGCGGTTGGTTTTCACGGATTAAAAAGATAGTTAAGAATCCTGGTAGAATTAAGAAACGCTTACAGGTCTATAATATTAATCGTCTTGAAGTTCAAAAGGGTTTTGCGTTGATACAAGAATTTGTTGAGCATGATTTTGAGTGGCGGGTTGTTAGGATTGGTGATTCTTTTTTCGGTCATCGGAAAATTAAACAAGGTGATAAGGCAAGCGGTACAAAGGGCATTGACTACACCCCACCGAGCGAATCCTTACTTGAATTTGTAAAGGACATCACAGATCGTTTTGAATTTAGATGCATGGCTGTTGATTTATTTGAAGATGGCGATGGAGGGTTTTTAGTAAATGAAATGCAGTGTATCTTCGGTCATGTGCAGCCATTTATATGTCAATCGAATGGTGAACCGGGGCGATTCAGGAAATTATCTGGTAATTGGGTTTTCGAAAAGGGTTTATTCAATAACAATCTATCTTACGATTTGCGTTTTGAATATTTTAATCAAACGCTTGTCCAGTGAAGGTTTTATTCGTTTCCAGCGGTAACAAACGAAATGGGGTGTCTTCTATAGTTGACATGCAGCGGAAGTCACTTATTCATGCCGGCGTCGATGTAGATATGTTTCTTGTGAATGGTCGCGGTTGGCGGAGTTATCTGAGAGCCATCTATTTACTTCGTTCAAAATTGCGATATCAAAAGTTTGATATAATCCATTCTCATTATTCCTTTTCTACTTGGGTCGCAATCTTGGCAGGGGGTAGGAATATTGTTGGCTCTTTGATGGGGAGCGATGTAAAGGCAAGTTTTTTTCTACGTATTCTTATCAGGGTATCATTGTTGCCGTTTTGTAGAGCCATCATCGTAAAATCCGATGAGATGAAACGTGATTTGTCTTATGATGATGCGCATGTTGTTCCAAACGGGGTGAACCTTGATGTTTTTTATCCGCAGAACTCTCGTGATTGTAAAAAGGTTTTAGGTTGGGACAACCAGAAGTTAAACGTGTTATTCCCCTCTAATCCCAACCGGCCGGAGAAGAATTTTGGATTGTTAGAAAATGCATTGGCGTCTTCTGGGATTAAAAATTACGTTATTCATACACTGACTGATATTTCTTTCTCGGATATGCCAACCTATTACAATGCCGCTGATATCGTTTGTATGTCGAGCACTCGTGAAGGTAGTCCAAACGCAATTAAGGAAGCTATGGCCTGCGATAAGTTGGTGGTGTCTACGAATGTCGGAGATGTGGAGTGGTTGTTTGGATCGACTTCGGGTTTGTTTTTGTCGGATCAGGAGGTTCTGTCTTTCAGTGCTTCTTTTGAAAAAGCTTTAGCATATGGACTGAAAAATGAAATGTGTTCTAGAGGGCGAGATAGAATTTTGCAATTGCAACTATCTGATGCATTAGTTGCAATGAAATTAATAGAGATTTATAAAGATGTGACAGGTAGTTAATTCCTCGGTTTTCAGTCGTAATTGTGTTTAGTGTTTATGGGTTTGATTAAATTTGGCCAAATGTGTAAAGTGTTTTCAATTTCAATCAGAAACTTGTCGTTTTGGCTGTGTTGTATTCTCATCGCAGGATGTGATGTTTCAAAAAGAATAGTTTACTTTCAAGATGATATTCCCAAGACGCAAGGAACCGACTCATATTCACCTATACTTAAAAAGGATGACTTGCTGAGTATTCTGGTCATCGGTCAGGATGCGGAGGCGTCAAAGCCTTTCAATCTTCCAATGATTGAGCAACGAAGTATGGGGGGGTATTATCAAGGAGTTTCCTCGCAAAATGGTTATCTCATTGATGCCAACGGAATGATTGATTTTCCTGTAATAGGAGCGCTTAAACTCGAAGGTTTGAACAAGCAGCAAGCAGTTGAATTTATCAAGGGTAAACTGGCTAATTATCTCAATAATCCCACGGTAATTATTCGGATATTAAACTATAAAGTCACAGTCCTCGGCGAAGTCAAAACACCTGGGACGTTTACGATTCCCAACGACCGGGTAACACTCTTGGACGCCATAGGTATAGCCGGAGATTTGTTGATTACAGGGTCACGTAAGGATGTCTTGGTGTTACGCGAAAAGCAAGGTGAGATGATTGAGTTTCGAATTGATTTAACAAAGTCGGATGTGCTTAATTCACCTGTCTTTTATCTGCAACAGAATGATGTTGTTTATATAGCCCCGAATAGAGCTAAACAGAATAGTTCTGTGATAAGTTACAGTAATGCAAGTTTAGCTTTATCTGGAATATCGATATTGTTGACCATTTTTCTTCTTTTTAAATAGACGTTATGAGTGAATCTAGTGAAAAGGCAATTGAAGCTTTCTTAAGAAAGGATGACGTCAATATTACAGAGAGTTTTCAGGTCATTATATCGAATTGGCGATGGTTGATTTTTTCTCTGATTATCTCATGCGCGATGGCTTTTGTATATCTAAGGTTTCAGGTGCCTCGATACAAGGTAAGCGCCACTGTTATGGTAAGAGATCAGGATAAAGGCAAAGTGAGCTCTGAAACGGAAGTGTTTAAAGAGTTGGGTTTGCTCAAGTCGGCCGCGAGCATGGAAGACGAAATTGAAGTCTACAGTAGCAGGTCGATCATGTATCGTGTGGTCAAAAATTTGGATTTGGAATTTGCCTATTTCTCTCAAGGTAACCCGATTTTTCATGAGAAATATCACAATTTCCCTTTACGGATAGAGGTGGCTCCATTCGATACTGCCTCTTTTGAAGATTACGGAAATGTTTTTGAAATTGAGGTCATCGACGAGAATAGATTCAAACTCAGTGATACCAGAAATGAATTGCAAGAAGGTGTGTTTGATTTTTCAACCGCGATTGATTATCCATGGGGTAAGGTTTCAATTAGCAGATCTTCTTTTTTCGGAAATCATGTTGTCGGACGGAAGTATCGTATTGAGAAAATCCCTGTGCAAAGTATGGTGTCAAGATGTCTCGCTGGTCTGCAGTTAGAGCCTTCTTCGAAGGGTTCTTCCGTGCTCAAACTTTATATGACAGAGACACATCCTCAGAAGGCCGGAGATATTTTGAGGGAGCTTATCAATCAGCGGAGTAAAGAAGCGATAGAGGATAAAAATCAGATGAGTCAAAATACCGTTGATTTTATCAATGAGCGAATTCAATTCATTCTGGATGAGCTGTCTACGGTAGAGTCAGCTGAAGAGGCGTTTAAGAAGAATGAAGTATTCAATGGTGAATCAAGAGAAGCAGAATTTTTGTTTCAAAAGCAGCTGAGCCTTGATGAGCAAATTACGAAGCTTGGTAGCGAGTTGAGATTAGTTCGTATGATGTTGGACCAGTTGAAATCATACAAGGGGAATATTGATTTATTTCCAAGCAATCTGGGTGTAGAGAATGTTCAAATAGCCTCATTGGTATCGGAGTATAATAAGATTGTACTCGAGATCAATCGATTGGTCAAGGCCGGTGGTGATGAGAATCCGATGTTGGCTCTTTACACAAGTAAGGCCATTTCTGTTCGAAGCAGTATTGAGGAGTCATTGAAGAATTTGCAGAATTCCATTATGGTTCAAATGGATGATCTAAATAAAAAGGATAACGAACTTTTTGGACAGCTTAAGGAGGTTCCTACAAAGGAGCGATTACTCAGAGAAATTGTTCGTCAAAAGCAGATAAAGGAAGAACTTTATTTATATCTCTTGAAGAAACGCGAGGAGACAAATATTGCTCTAGCAATGACTGTTTCGAATACTAGAATAATTGATGATGTTAATGGGTCTAGGTCGCCGGTGTCGCCTAAGGTGAAAATGATTTGGTTGGTAGCCGTATCATCGGGAATAGTTGTGCCCATATTACTGATACTGATAATTACTTTCATTCGCGCTCGCATTCAAAATAAGTCAGAACTTAATGTGCTCTCTGCGCCGTTACTCGGAGAAATACCTTTTATTCAATCCGAGAAGAGTATTGTTATTGGCCGTAACGACCGTTCGATGGCAGCAGAGGCGTTTCGAATGCTACGTTCGAATCTTGAGTTTTTCTGCAGTTTGAAGGGAATACACGGGCAAGTTATTTTTATTACCTCTGCGGTCTCTCGGGAAGGAAAGTCCTTTATGGCTATTAATCTGTCTGCCGCTATGGCTCTCACCGGAAGGAGAGTGCTCTTGTTGGGTACAGATTTGCGACATCCGAAATTGAACAAGTATCTCAATCGAACCTCAAACAATGGGATGACCAATTTCTTATCCGGTAATATATCGGACGTAAGCTCTCTCATTCATAAAGCAGATGATTCTGTTCCTTTTGATGTTCTGCCATCCGGCCCTATACCTTCAGATCCCTCTGAGTTGATCCTTTCAGATAAAATGAAGGAGGTGTTTGAATTCGCTCGCGCAAATTATGCTATTGTAATTGTGGATACATCCCCGGTGGGCTTGGTTGCAGATACAATGCAGTTGGTCAAATATGCAGATGTTACGGCCTTCGTTGTGAGAGAAAACTTAACGCACCGACGTGTGATTCCACTTGTGCAAGAACTTATTACAACGAATCGAATTCCGAATTTAAGCATAATTTTTAACGGTAAAAGACCCAAGGGTATTGGCTATGGATACGGTTATGGCTATGGATACGGCTATGGATACGGTTATGGTTATTACACAGAAAATGAGGAACAAAAGAAGTCGCTTTGGGGTAAGCTTATAAAGTATTTCAAATCCTTACGTCGTTGATTAGCCATGCGATATGCAAGAGGGTATCTAGTTCATTTATCTGATCCTGCATGATGATATCGGAAGTTTTAAGAGGGTTTGAAGCCACCAATCTAGAAGCGATGGATCGCGTGAGGTTGATGAACCGGACCGATATCAAATACATGATTTCACTTTCGCGTTTAAATCTCTTGCTAAACGCATTGATTAACCATTATAAAGTATTAGAGGTGGAGGGCGAAAGAAATAGTCGGTACCAGACGCTGTATTTTGACACTCCCCAGTTTTCCAACTACCTTGAACATCACAACGGAAAACGGCATCGCTACAAAATCAGAGAACGGGAATACATCGAAAGCCATCTTTCATTTCTGGAAGTGAAGGAAAAAAGCAATAAAGGACGAACCGCGAAAAGCAGAATCAAACTGAATGAAATACTACCAGAGTTAAGCGAGTCATCAAAGGTGTTTGTCGCCTCCAAGGCAAATCATTCTGAAGTTCTTGAACCCAAACTATGGAATTCATTTCGCAGAATTACCCTGGTGAATAAAACTGCAAACGAGCGGGTGACAATTGATACCGGCATTGCTTTCTATTTCGGAGATCGTCACACATCCCTCAATGATTTGGTGATTGTTGAGATTAAACAAAGTGGCGTAAACCGTCACAGCCCAATAATTTCTTATTTCAAAGAAAACCTTATCCGCGCCGATGGCATAAGCAAATATTGTTTAGGTGTTGCGATGCTATATCCGCAATTGAAAGCCAATACCTTTAAGGAAAAATTATTACGAATCAATAAAATTTTGAACGATGCTTGAATATGTTCACTTAGGTGTAAATGAATGGCTAGCATGGATCCCCAGTTTCATGCAGGAGGCGGCAACGGATTCTGACAAGTTCAACCCGCTCAAAGGGGTTAAGGGTCTGAATGTTGAAGATTTTCTTGGTCTCATCATTCGGCTGCTGATTCATTTCTTTTTTGTCTTTATACTCGTTCGACTGATCTATTACCCCATAGCGAAACGCAAAGATTTTCTTTTCACCTATTTTCTCTTTTCGATTTCGATCTTCACGATGTGCTTCCTCTTGGAAAGTGTAAAGTTGGAAATGGGATTTGCTCTCGGTCTTTTCGCGGTATTCGGGATCATTCGTTATCGAACAGATGCAATACCCATCAAAGAGATGACCTATTTATTTGTGGTCATTGGTATGTCGGTGATGAATGCTCTCATCAACAAAAAGATATCGCTTGCTGAACTCGCCTTTGCCAATGCGTCCATCATCGCCTTAACCTACGGCCTTGAAAAAGTGTGGTTGCTCAGACATGAATCTCAAAAGCTTATTCTCTACGAACGCATAGATCTCATACAATCGGGTAGGCGAGCAGAACTCATACAAGATCTGGAAGTGCGAACAGGAATCAAGATCAATCGCGTTGAATTGGGCAAGATCGATTTTCTGCGCGATACGGTAATGATTAAAATTTATTTCTATGAAGACCAGCAAGACGGACATATGGACGAATCCTTCAGTCAGGGTTTCAATAATTGATAGTTGCAAGTACATTGTAATTCTTGCGCTCATTTTTTCCAGTATCACCGCTTGCAAGAAGGAGGCAGGTGATGGCGGCAATAGTTCTATCAAGGGTAGGGTAGTGCGTGAGTTTCGCACCGTTCTTACAAATCCGTTGACCAGCGGTGGCGTTTTCCCCGCTGCAGATGTAGATGTTTTTATTCGCTATGGCAATAATGTATCTCCTGATGATCGCGCGTATACCAATCCAAATGGCGAGTTTGAATTTTTGAATTTACGTCCGGGTGCTTACACGATTTACGTTTACTCCAAAGACACAACGGTGTTGGCCACGTCTTGGGATGAAGACCACATGCCGGTATTGCGAACAACAGAGATTTCCGATAAAAAACAGACCGTTACGCTCACGGAAATGAGAATATATGATCAGCCGTAAACTGCTCATTTTTGCCATTCTTCTTGCGCAATTCCCGATATGCGCTCAGTTCAATGATGCGGGCTTGTGGAGTGAAATCAGTTTGCAGTATAAATTGTCTAAACGCACCGACGTGTCTGTTACACCCGAGGTTCGCATGGATGAGAATATTTCACGCGTAGGCAGAGCGTTCTGCGACGTAGGTCTACAGTATAAAGTTTCTTCCGCTGTGAGTTTATCATGTGTATATCGATCGGGGGCAGCACATGACTATCAAGACACTGAGTTCAGACAACGAATTCAGATGGGTGCGGCATTCAAATGGAAGGGAAAGAAATGGACTTTGGCTTATCTGCCACGTTGGCAAGTTTCGGTGCGTGGCGTAGGGGAGTATGACGCAGACCTTTCTACACTTATGCGCAATAGATTTCAGGTAAAATGGGACTTACCCAAAAAATTTGAACTGAGCAGTTATGCCGAGTTTTTTCATTCTACGGGATCATTCGACTTTGCCCATTGGCAGTCGTGGCGCGCCAATTGTATGCTGAGTAAAAACCTGAAAGGACCTCATTCCTTCGCTTTGGGTTACCTCGTTCAGCATCAATTTTCCTCGCAAGTTCCCCGCACCGACTTCGTGATTGTGACCAGTTATAGAATCGATCTGGAACGTTTGAAAAAAGAGGATAAACCCGAGGTTACCTCACCTTGATTCGACCGACGACGGCATGCATTAAAACACAGCTTTCGCAATCTCTGCGGTACTTTTCGCCTTGCCCATAGTATAATAATGCAGCACAGGAACGCCTGAATCTTTCAACTCTTTGGATTGTTGGATGCACCATTCCACACCAATCTTACGCACCTCCTCCTCACTCTTCGCACGCTCTACCATTTGCACCAACTCGTCGGGCATATTGATGTGGAAGTAATGAGGTATAATGGACAATTGATTACGGGTAGACAACGGCTTTAATCCGGGAATGATAGGGACGTTTATTCCGAAGGCCCTGCAATCTTCTACAAATTTGAAAAATGCCGCATTGTCAAAAAACATTTGGGTAACAATGTATTCGGCACCTGCGTCCACCTTGGCTTTTAGGAAGCGCAGATCTGAAGCCATGTTCGGCGCTTCAAAATGTTTTTCAGGATAGCCAGCTACTCCAATACAGAAGTTTGTACTCTGCACATTTTTGAGTTCCAAATCAATGTACCTACCTGAGTTCATATCCATCACCTGCTTTACGAGATCCAGCGCGTAGGCATGACCATCCGGCTCAGGTTTGAAAATGCCTTCACTCTTGATAGGATCACCGCGCAACACGAGCACATTTTCCAATCCTACAAAATTCAAATCAATCAAAGCATCTTCCGTGTCTCGCCGACTAAATCCACCGCAAATGATATGTGGCACAGTGTCTACCTTGTACCGATTGGAGATAGCCGCGCAAATGCCCACCGTACCCGGACGTTTACTTACAATGCGCTTCTCCAGCAAACCATTGCCTGCATCGCGGAACACATACTCCTCACGGTGATATGTAACATCCACGAACGAGGGTGAAAATTCCATCAATTGATCCATGGTTTCGAAAATGGAGTTGATGTTCTGACCTTTCAAAGGAGGCAATATCTCAATCGAGAAGAGAGTGCCTTTTGCTTTAGCTATATGCTCTGTAACTTTCATAAATTCAATTATTGATTGAGCGCAGGGGATAACCATCGCTCAGCTTGTTCAACAGAAATACCTCGGCGTTTTGCGTAATCCTCAAGTTGATCACGCTCAATTTTCCCAAGACCGAAGTAGGTTGATTCGGGATGTGCAAAGTAGTAACCGCTCACCGCTGCAGCGGGATACATGGCCATGCTCTCGGTGAGTTGCAAGCCAATGTTCTTCTCAACCTCGAGCAGTTGCCAAATGGTTTTTTTCTCGAGGTGATCGGGACACGCCGGATAACCGGGAGCTGGTCGTATGCCATCATAAGCTTCACCGATCAAATCTTCATTCGTAAGCTTTTCATTCTTGGCGTAACCCCAGTATTCCTTGCGGATTAATTCATGCAGATATTCGGCCAGTGCCTCCGCAAATCTGTCGGCAATGGCTTTGATCATGATTGCTCGATAATCGTCATGCACCGCCTCATATTTTTTCACGAGCTCGTCTACCCCTTCACCGGCATGCAGTGCGAAGCAACCTACATGATCTTTCACGCCACAATCTTTGGTTGCAATAAAATCTGCGAGGGCTCTGTTGGGCTGACCTGCGGCTTTTTTGGTTTGCTGACGTAGGGTCAGAAAGCGTGCATCCTTCATCACGATATCATCCTCCTCACGCCATGCTTCGAAAATTCCAAATACGGCGTGCGCTGCTATAGATTTTTGTTCGATTACTTCATGTATCATTTGCTGTGCATCATGATACAGTTGTGTGGCTTCAGTGCCCACAATCTCATCTTTCAGAATGGCTGGAAACTTACCTGCCAACTGCCATGACTGAAAAAAGGGTGTCCAGTCGATATAACGCTGCAGAATTTCCAACGAGATGTTTTTCAATATATGTACACCCGTATACAGCGGAGCAACAACTTTGTGGACGTCCAATACCGCAGCATTGTTGCGTGCCATTTGCAGAGAAACGAGATTCCTCTCTCCCTGGTGTTTTGCGTAGTGCTCGCGAACTGTTTGATATTCGCTACGCACTGATTGAATGAATGCGTTGCTTTGATCTTCGCTTAATAACTGACTTACAACGGTAACGGCTCTGCTGGCGTCGGCAACGTGCATCACGGGATGCTCATAATGCGGTTCAATCTTCACTGCAGTGTGCACGCGTGATGTAGTGGCACCGCCAATAAGCAGCGGCATTTTCATTCCGCGTCGCTGCATTTCTTTGGCCACATAAATCATCTCATCAAGAGATGGGGTAATCAGACCTGAAAGTCCGATGGCATCAACACCTTCTTTTATCGCGGCATCCAGAATTTTTTCTGCAGGTACCATTACACCCAGATCAATGATTTGGTAATTGTTGCACGCCAGCACCACGCCAACAATATTCTTACCGATATCGTGCACATCGCCTTTCACCGTAGCGAGCAAGATTTTTCCATTGTTGGACGCCACAGCACCGCCCTGACTCTTTTCAAGCTTTTCCTTTTCCAGATAAGGTTCCAGCACTGCCACCGCCTTCTTCATCACCCTTGCGCTTTTGACCACTTGCGGCAGAAACATTTTGCCACTACCAAACAAATCCCCTACGATAGTCATACCATCCATGAGCGGACCTTCAATGACATAGAGTGGTCGTTTCAATTCGTGCAATGCCTCGAGCGTATCCTCCTCGATATAGTCTGTAATTCCTTTGATCAGCGAATGTGAAAGACGTCCGGCCACTGGCTGGTCGCGCCAACTCAAATCCTGTTTGACCTCCTTTTTACTGCTTTCTTTGTTCTTCTCGGCATAGTCGAGCAATCGCTCGGTAGCATCCTCACGACGATTGAGCAATACGTCTTCCACCAAGTCGAGCAACTCTTTGGGAATCTCATCATACACCTCCAGCTGTGAAGGATTCACGATACCCATATCCATGCCTGAACGAATGCCATGATAGAGAAATGCGGAGTGAATGGCCTCGCGCACGCGGTTATTGCCGCGGAACGAGAACGATACGTTCGAAACA
Organism: uncultured Comamonadaceae bacterium; assembly: GCA_964555295.1. GTDB lineage: Bacteria > Bacteroidota > Bacteroidia > Flavobacteriales_D > Sanyastnellaceae > CAZKRL01. Next base: position 64,553 of record CAZKRL010000012.1, read on the forward strand.
CCGCCGCTCACCAATGCACCGGGTAAATTCTGTTTTATCCAGGCGGTCGACTCAAAGAAATCCAGTGCATTGCGCCGGTGTTCCTCCATGCCTGTGCCTACAGGAAAGATATTGGGATCGAAGATGATGTCGTTGGCGCGATAACCGGCCTTATCGACCAATAGATGATATGCCCTTTTGCAGATTTCAATTCTCCTGGCGAGACTATCTGCTTGCCCTTGCTCGTCAAATGCCATTACAATGACTGCTGCACCGAAACGCTTGATAATACGGGCTTTTTGCAGAAACTCTTCTTCACCTTCTTTGAGCGAGATCGAATTGACCACGCATTTGCCTTGAACACATCTAAGACCTGCTTCAATGATTTCCCATTTGGAAGAATCGATCATTACAGGAATACGTGCGATATCGGGTTCTGAGGCAATGAGATTCAGAAAGCGCGTCATGGCTGCCACGCCATCGATCATCCCCTCATCCATATTTACATCGAGAATTTGTGCACCGCCTTCCACCTGCTCTTTGGCCACTTCAACGGCGGCTTCATAGTTCCCTGCTTTGATGAGATCAAGAAATTTCTTGGAGCCGGTAACATTGCAACGCTCACCTACATTGATGAAGTTCGTTTCCTGGGTTGCGACCAGGGCCTCTAAACCTGAAAGTTGCAATCGTATCATACCTCAGCTTGTTGTATGGAGATTTTTCGGGGATTGTATCCAGCAGCCATCGTTGCAATCGCTTGGATGTGATCGGGTGTGGTGCCACAGCATCCACCGATGACATTGACGAGGCCATTCTCGCAATACGGCCTCACCAGCTCCGTCATTTCCTCCGGTGTTTGATCATAATGCCCCATCGCATTCGGGAGTCCGGCGTTGGGGTAAGCACTCACGCGAAATGGGGCACGTTGAGATAACACGCCTACGTGTGGCTGCAGTTGCTCGGCGCCCAATGCACAATTGAAACCGATGGAAAAAATAGGGTAGTGCATCATGGAGATAAGAAACGCCTCGGGGGTTTGTCCGCTCAAGGTTCTGCCGCTGGCATCGGTGATCGTTCCGCTGATCATAACGGGGAGAGCGGATCCCTGCTCATCAAAAACTTCCTGGGCGGCGCACAGAGCTGCCTTGGCGTTGAGTGTATCGAAAATCGTCTCGATGAGCAACATATCAACTCCGCCTTTCATGAGGGCTTCAATTTGTTCCTTGTATGCTGTCACGAGATCATCGAATGTAACGGCGCGATATCCGGGATCATTCACATCGGGGGATATTGAGGCGGTTCGATTGGTGGGCCCCACAGCACCAGCTACGTAGCAACGGTTGGTCTTATCGGGATGCTGCGCAGTATATCTGCGAATGGCTTCGCGTGCACAGGTTGCGGCGGCAACATTGATTTCAGCTGAGAGATCTTCCATGTGATAATCCGCCATGGAAATACGTTGGGCATTGAAAGTGTTGGTTTCAATGATATCAGCACCGGCATTGAGATAGGCGAGATGAATATCGATAATGATTTCTGGCTGCGTGATGCACAGTAAATCATTATTCCCTTTGAGATCAGAGGGATGATGAGCAAAACGATTGCCACGATAATCAGACTCTTCCAGTTTGTGACGTTGAATCATAGTGCCCATGGCACCATCAAGGATGAGAATTTTTTGGGATGCGAGTTCTTCCGGCTTCATAGATGTCAACTTCACCGGAAGGGTACGTGGCACAAGCCCCGCGCCGCCTCATCTCTCCAAGCTTAAGCTTGGCAGGAGTTGGCACCCATCGATATTGGGTTGCCAGGACATCTGCGGGCCTGATCCCTCCGTCCTTCCGGATAAAGCGCGGCAAATGTATGTAACGGTGCTGATAAACGAATGTTTTCTTCTATGGAAATGGGATTGTCTCATCTCTCAGTTCTGGAAGTAATGCGTCAATCTCTTTCGGGTACTATATTGCCCCAAATGAAAACAAAGATTCCACTGCGATTTGTGTCTTTTCTCTTGATTGTAGTATTGACATCATGCGGAGAGAAGTTGGTCAAAACCTACAATATCATCGACGCTGCTCTTCGCGTCGAGGGTCCACTTTACGATGGTCCGAATACCTTACAGGCAATTCATCGAATTAACCTGCAAACAATAGATCCTGAATTAACCGCAGAGAAAATTGAAAGTGTTATTTTGAAAAGAGCTGTCATTAGAACTGAAGATAGTTTGGGCTTTGATCGGGTCAGAAATTTTGTCCTTCAGATTACATCTGAAAATGCGAAAATGCAAAAGGCGGCGGCGCTCAATCCAGTTGCAAAGGGAAAATATGAAGTAGAGCTATCACCGGCTGTTGATGCTGAGCTTGCAGAGAATTTTTGGCAACCGGAAGTCATACTCATTCTGGACGCTGATATTCAAGGAGATTGGGAGGAAAATATTGAATACTCAGGTAGTTTTGAATTTGATATCACCTTTAAAAAATAACTATGAAATCTTTTGTAATCACCTTACTTATTTGCGTTTGTGCATCATTTACTAATGCTCAAGTTTCTGATTCAGATCGGATACTCGGCGTATGGGAGCCAGGCAACGGCAAAGCGCGTGTGAAGATTGAAAAAATCGGTGAGAAATACTACGGCAAAATTGTTTGGCTACGTGAACCCAATGATGCTAATACGGGACAGCCTAAGGTAGATAAGCATAACCCTGACCAAAGTATTCGAAATGTGCCGCTCAAAGGATATAGACTTTTGAAAGACTTTAAGTATTCTGGATCGAATGTTTGGGAAAATGGAACAATATATGACCCTGAAAATGGTAGCACATACAAATGCGTAATAAAAATGACAGACAGCAATACCCTTGATATTCGAGGTTATATCGGGGTTGAGGCGCTCGGCAGGACAGATGTATGGAAGCGATTGGAAATGAAGAAATAACATTCTTTTATGTTGGCTAGATTTTTGGCTGTTATTGTATGGTTGGGTTTCAATGTTTCAATTGTAGGCCAGACGGATACCACTTCCGGCGTTGAGGACTACTCAATGTATGAGAACTTTGATTTTGCCGACGGTGGTGCGAAGAGATTTTGCACACCGAAGGTTTTCGATTTAAGTCCAGCCAAACTTATTTCTGCAGGGTATGAGACGCTGGGTTCTTTTTCGGTGGACTATGGAAATCTGCTCGCTAACGATAGTGCATGGCAGACGGGTGAGAGCCGCTATTCACGCGCTGATGGCTTGAGGTTATTTGCGAATATACCTGTAATATCGAGAACAAATTTGGTATGGCAATTGGGCGTAAACTATGCGCATACTAGCTTCCATAGAATTACAGGAAGCGATTATGTAAATCCTGTAGATTCCTCCTTGAGCAGAAATGGATTGACAACAACCGGAGTGAATACAACTTTGTTCAAACCATTCAATGCCGAGAAATTTATTATAGCTCAAGCATCGGCTGATTTGAATGGTGATTATCGACTGAATGATATGGCGCCTTTAAAGTATACACGGTACAGTGCTGCTATGATTTTCGGGAAGAAGGTCAACGATAGAAAGATGATCGGATTTGGATTATCAAGAACCTACAGAGTTGGCGAAATCAATTATATACCGGTAATGCTTTTGAACTGGACTGCTCCGAGTCGCAAGTGGGGTGTTGAGATGCTCGCACCTGCCAGAATTCATATTCGGAAGACTTTGTCGGCGAGAAATATTTTATTGTTCGGATATGAGCTCGAAGGCAATTCCTACCATATTCTGAAGAGCGTAACAGAAACCCCAAATAATCTCGAACTAAGGCGCTCCGAGCTTCGCTTTAGAGCAGTGTGGGAATCTTCAATGTATTCATTTATGTGGATGTCGTTACAGTTGGGCTATCGCTATGGTTACACTTTTAATTTGGACAGGTTTAATAATAACAAGGAGTTTTTTCGCGGATTTACCGGAGATCAACCTTACCTGCAGGAAAACACATTGGGCGGAACATGGTATTGTCAATTGTGCGTTAATCTCGTAAGCCCTTGATGGCAATGGAATCAGAAAGTGTTGGAAAAAAGAAAGGTCTCATTGAGACCTTTTCCTTAGTAGCGGGGGCAGGACTCGAACCTACGACCTTTGGGTTATGAGCCCAACGAGCTACCAACTGCTCCACCCCGCAATATCAAATGCGTTTTAAGCGCCGGCAAATATACATACTTTTACTCCCTATCAACTATTATGAGTGAAAAGTCAGAAACTCCACACCAGGCGGGGTTTGTAAATATTATTGGACTGCCCAATGCGGGTAAGTCAACGCTTATGAATGCGCTATTGGGTGAGAAATTGAGCATTGTAACTCCGCGCGCTCAAACGACTCGACACCGAGTATTCGGTATTTTAAATGGGGAGAATTATCAGATTGTCTATGGAGACACTCCGGGTGTTCTCGATCCCAAATACAAATTGCAAGAGGGAATGATGAAGTCGGTGGGAACAGCACTCAAGGATGCTGATTTGGTGTTGATGGTGATTGATAGCGCTGATCCAACACCGTTTCATCCAGAGACTTTGAACCGCGTGCGAAAGTTGAAAGTGCCGTTGTTCATCGTGCTGAATAAATACGATTTGGTGGGGAATGACGGGGTGAATCGGCTATTTGAGTTTTGGAATGCGGAACTTCCGCAAGCGAAAATTTTCCCTGTTAGTGCAACCGAGAAAATACACACACGTGAATTGCTTGTGCATGTACTGAAAGAGTTACCCGTTTGTCCGCCCTATTTCCCAAAAGATGAAATCAGCGATCGTTCGATGCGATTTTTTGTGAGTGAAATCATCCGTGAGAAATTGTTGTTGAATTACGATAAGGAGATTCCATACGCATGTGAAGTGGTTATTGAATCATACAAGGAAGAAGCCGAAATAGTCAAAATCATGGCGCTGATAATGGTGGAGCGAGAGTCTCAGAAGAGGATTGTTATCGGCCACCAGGGCAATGCCATCAAACGCATGGGTACTCAGGCGAGAAAAGACATGGAGGCATTTCTCGGGAAAAAAGTTTTTTTGGAAACGCTTTTGAAGGTGGAGGAGAATTGGCGTTCAGATGCGAGGAAACTGAAAATGTTCGGCTACCTGGATTGATATGATCTGTTATCCCAATGCAAAGATCAACTTAGGACTGAAGGTGGTGTCCAAACGATCGGATGGTTACCACAATCTTGAGAGCATTTTTCTGCCGATTGATTTGTGCGATGTCCTTGAGGTGATACCATCCGAGGGTGATGATATTCGACTTACGGTGCATGGTATTCAGGTAACGGGCGATGCATCAGACAACCTGGTTGTTAGGGCATACCATTTGATCAAGAGCAAGTACGATATTGGTGGATTAGAGGTTCATCTTCTAAAAAACATACCCACCGGCTCAGGAATGGGAGGTGGCTCTTCAGATGGTGTTTTTATGCTCAAAGCCTTGTGTGAGCTTTTTGACTTGGAGGTGTCTCATCAGGAAATGTTCCATTGGGCCCTGAAGTTGGGCAGTGATTGTCCGTTTTTCTTATACAATCAACCTTGCTTCGTTTCTGGCAGAGGTGAAGAGATTGAGCCATTGACAATGGATCTATCTGACTACGATGTTCGGGTGGTGCATCCCGGAATTCATATTTCTACTGCTGGTGCTTTTGCCAAGATCATGCCGAGTCCAAACCCTGTTGATCTGAAACATGCAGCCACCTTCGATGCAAGTGAATGGCCGAAGGTGTTTAGCAATGATTTTCAGAATCACGCAATGGAGTCATCCCCAATGATAAGTGAAATTATTCATGTGCTTTACAATGCAGGTGCGTTGTATGCTTCAATGACCGGAAGTGGTTCTGCAGTATATGGAGTTTTTCGGAAGAACACAGTGCTGGATTTTACGATGCCCTATTTTATCCGTGATTGTAGATTTTTATAACTAAGCTCTAAAAGCATAATCGCAGCTCGATCAGAGCAATTATTTACGACTTTTCCACAAATGGAAAATCGTAATAGTTGTAGTCTTCCCCGAAAACAGCTACGTTTATTACTACTAAATTCGTTACAACGTATGCGCAAATCAAAATTCA
>CAZKRL010000013.1:0-61696 GCA_964555295.1 uncultured Comamonadaceae bacterium
GATCAATCTACATGTATCCATAATTTACCTTAACCTCTTTGCGCCACTTTGCGTGAATGAACTGTTTAATTTTTCACGCAAAGAATCACCAGGCAAGTGAAGATGTCTGCCCTGAAATTTTCTATAATTGATTAACGATTCTATGAATTCCATCTCTCAATAAAATAGTATTGAAATTGATGAGTAAGGCAAGTTTTTTATCCGCCAGTTTGAGGTAGGTTAGTGTTTGTGTAAAATGAACTGGTGCCAGATTTTCAACGGACTTAATTTCAACAATTACTTTGCGGGCAACTAGCATGTCAATTCTAAATCCAATTTCTTGTTGTACTCCTTTATAAACCAATGGCATTGCGACCTGAGTTTTAACTTCAATTCCCATTTCTCTTAGGTCAAACCCTAGGGCAGCTACATACACTGATTCTAATAAACCTGGTCCAAGTGTTTTGTGCAATTCCATTGCTGCACCTATGATCTTATATGACAGTTCATTTTCATTCATTCATGCCGCGATTTTAAATGATATTGAGAGAAGTGGTTTTCGACTGCATTGGGATTTTCCGCCTCTTTGTGTGATACTCTTGTTAGTGGGTTTCAAGATACTATTGCAAAATAGGGCCATTCATTTATGCGCCGATTCCATTTATTCTTCGATGAATGGGGTTCTGTAGTTTTTCGCTTTGACCTATCTCGCAAAGTATCCGCAATCACCCAACTTGATGGCATAAGTAATGTCGTCATATTTGTTTAATGACTTATCAATTTTCACATTTGGAATTTTCCATTTTTAAAATTCTGTTGTGATTTTTATTGTAAATGGAATTTGCGTGTATCAATGGTAAAATATTGCTTAAGTCTAGCCAAAAATCATACGTGTTGAACATTTTACCTAATCGGATCCGAATCGCGATTCCTTTCACCCTATACTTCAAAGTCAGAGGTTACTTCAGATAGGAACTTTGTAATACCCATTCTGTATAGCCGTGTTCTTGCTTTCGTGCTTCCTGTGACGTAAATCCAAGGGTCTGGGTATTTGTCTGTGAATGCGCAGTTATGCGCAGAAAGGGATCAATGGAAATCTTTGGAATTTGTATTCCCACGGGGCTTTTGTTTCACCCCAACAACGAGCCAAGACCTACTAAGAACTATAGTGAAGTTTACGACAAATAAAAATGGATAACAGCGTCGCCATAACTGCCAGTAATCCCACACATCCATAATTTTCGTAAGGCATGCCATGCGAAGCTTGCGAAACGATCAGGCCGGAGATCAAACCGGAAATGCCGCTGGAGAGTGACATAAAAGCTGAATTCAAACTAAGGAAACCTGCGCGCATTAGTGGTGGAGGTATTTCACTAGAAATTGTATTGGCCGGAATCATTCTTCCGGCAATCATCATGAACATAAATACTCCCACCATGATCACAACAAATAATGGAACCCGGGGTAATTGGGTAATCAAAAGAATCGGAATCATTGAAATAAGCGCTGAGATATAAAACACTTTAAAGCGTCCATATTTATCCACCAATGAACCAAATATGGGTCCTGATATAATGGTTGCAACACCCCCCGCGATGTATATGAATTTAATATCCGTTTGCAATAAGCCCACGTTATTGATGAAGTAGGGCGTCATAAATGAAATCACGGTAAACTGTCCGAGTATGAGCGAGAATGTAAATAGCAGTGCCCATCGAAATTTCACCTTACCGAAAACCTCGCGCATAATTCCCGTATTACCCGTTTTCACCTTCGGTGCCATCCGTGGTATGAAAAGGGCAGTAGGTACAAGAATCAACAACGACAGTGCACTTACAAAAAGAAAGGGTGCCCTCCAGTTGTTATCAAAGCCATCCACCAGAGCCAATGAAAGTGGCACACCAATCACCGCCGCAAAAGAAAAAGCCATCGTAACAATAGCCATTGCTCTGCCTCTTCTTTCAATTGGAATCAAATCGCCAACGATGGAATAAACAAGTCCACCGAGGAGTCCGCCGGTTAATCCTGTAAGCACCCGAGTAAACACAAACAGCGCATAATTCAGCTCCTGATTATCGGTAGATGGCAAAACAGCACTCATGAGAGTAGCCAGAGCAAAGCCAAAGTAGGCCGACATCAGCGCAGTTTTTCGATTGAGACGATCGAGATAGAAGACACCGGCAAATGCCGTGGCAAACGCGGCGAGGCCATAGGATGAAACCAACCATCCGTATTTTTCTGGACCAATTTCCAGTCGTCGCTGCAAGAGATCGCCCATTGGCATCATGATCATGAAATCCACGATATTGGTAAATTGAATTGCCGCGAGTGAGATGAGCATCCATCGCTCTCGGGCTGATGTCATTAGTTGTGAAATCAAACAGTTCGGATTTTAGAATGGGAAGATTGCACCAATAGTGGAGTAAGTTTCTGAGAGGTTCGTTCGGCGTTATCTCCTTTGTAAGGAAAACGCTGTTCGAATGGGGATGGTTTAACGTAATGAAAAACCCTTGATAGCAAAGCGTTAGAGATGAATCTGCTATGACGAAATGCACAAATGAGATCTACGGGATAGGCGCCAATAGTGGATTTAATCTCTGCAGCCGTTCTGCCAAAAATCAAATACGATGCTCTTCCGGCGATGGCCCATTCGACGTATTTGTATAGCATAGCGGAATAGATAGAGTACTGACGATTCAGTTCATAGTCGAAGCCAATCACATGCGCTTCGAGCGAATCTCCACATGAAAATGCAGTCATAAATCCCACCATTTTATCATTCAGGAAATAACCCATAACTCTGAATGAATTGCCTAAGGAGCGTTTCATAGCCGGCATCACATGGATATCACATGTTCCTAAACGAAAGTCGGCACGATTGTGAACATTGCCATACAAAACCGCCAGATCATTGAGGTATTGGGAGATGGAATCGGCATCCAATTCGCGTGTTTCAAGTGCTGCCGATTTCGTTATTGCCGATTTTGCCTTCGTCCTGAATTTGGTATTCATGGCGTTCAGATAATCATCGAAAGAATTCCATTCGGCAAGCAGAGGCATGACCATATTGTGATCAATCCTGAATGTTTTGAATCTGAATTTTTCGAGGTGGGATGCAAACGAGGCCGACCGTGGATAAAAATCTTTGACCACCATTGCACAGATGCGCTTGCCACGACGCGATTCAATACCTGCAATTTCATCCATAGCAGATACCAGCGCTGATGTTGCCTCTTCATGTGAAACCGAGGGCAGAAAAAAACATCCATGTTCACCTGTTGCAAGGGCATTACCACAGATAAGTACATTATGAATATGTCGGCCCCGAATGAGGGACGTCAAACCATTCAAGATCCGTAAAAACCAATTGCTATAGGCATCTTCAGAGGTAGTGAAATGCGTGATTTGAAAAACGCCAACGCCAACGATCTTTTTGTCGCGACGAAAAATCGCTGCCCTTGCACTCATTATATTTTTGTCAGAGTCAGCCAAAGCGCGCAGATAGCCGATAGACAAAAAAGAACGATCTGCTGGCACTATCGAATTCCACAATTCTTCGGGAAAATTGCTGAACCCACCGAATATTTCACTCGTAATGATTGTATCAAGAGAATTGCTGCGGGCCGATTTGCAATTCATTTCACGATTGTAATAACATCTTGGCAAAAATACCTCAATCCCTTGATGTACATTCGCGATATGTTCCCGGTATCCACTTCTATCATGGCCATATGTATACTGTTAACATTGCTCGTGTATGGGCTTGCGGTTACGTTGCTGCACGGATATAAGAGCAGAATTAGCGTGAATATTCTTGCGATTCTTTTAATGCTGTGGATCATCTTTCAGTCGACACTCGCGCTCAACGGATGGTACATGAACTATCACACCGCATTGCCACATTGGCTGTTTGCTTGTTTTGTGCCCTGGGCATTTGCCTTTTTGTTGTTTAGGAAAACCTATCATTTCGAACTACCCCTTCAGTCGCTGTTTCTTCATGTGCTGGTAGCCAGCAGGGCAGGTATCGCCTTAAATCTATGGCAACTTTCCAACGCGTCACAGCTCCCCAAGCAGATGGTCAGTATTGCCATCGGGATAGAGTTGATTTGGGGCATTAGTGGTATCATTCTTGCGATACCATCGATACGAAAGACGATTCCATCCAGCATTAAAAAATGGTGGCATCACACAGGTTTTGCAACCGCGCTGATTCTTTGCATTCTGTCATTGCTTGCGGCTCCTGGAAAATGGCAGTTGTGGTCATTTGACAGACCCAATTATGCCTTTATGCACTTTCCTTTTGTTTGGTTGCCTTCGGTTGTTTGGCCGTTGTGTGCATGGGCACATCAGGTATTGTCAAAGAAACCTATACCGACTTCGGTCTCCTGAATGCACTAACGGCTGCGGCGATAATTACAGACAAACTGAAACCCAGCAGAGATATCGAGCCTGCGTAATTCACAAGATTCGTCTGCTCATAGATTTCAGGTTCAAACGACCATTCAATATCATGCTCGCCTGCCGGCACATTTACCGCGCGTAAAACATAATTGGATCTGAAGCTCTCAACCTCATTGCCATCGATACGACATTTCCAGCCGGCGGGATAATATATTTCACTGAATACTACCAAGCCCTCATTTGCATTGCTGGAATGATACTGAATCTTCTTGGTAGCGTAATCGGTCATCTTCACGGAAGCAGAACTATCGCAGGGTATAGCTCCATGGCATACCGCCTTGAATTCGTCATGCACGATGGCTACGTGCTTCAAATCATATTTACCAAGACCTAGCATCTCCTCATCGGAATTTTGGGCCCAAGCTACTGAGTCAGCAAACCAGGCATTGCCAAAAGCATTTGCACTGTTATCGACGGGTGGTGAAGACGGATTGAAGATGATATACTTCGCATTTAGCATATTGACTACCTGAACCGATTTCAAAACAGAATCTACTTGTGAACGGCCTCCCTTAAATGAGCCCGCAACAGCTTGCAATTGATCAGACAGATAGAAATCAACGAGCTGCTGATATCGTTTCAACTTGGCTGCGTGATAACCTCCCAATGTCTTGTGGAAATAAGCGGTACCTGCATCGGAGTCGAGTGCCTGCAAACGCAATACACGATAGTTGCTCCCCAGCTGTAAAGCTCCGTATTTAGCGGCTGTTTCTATGCGATCCGTTTTGAGTCCACCCATATAAGGGGTCGACTTCATCGCAGCGATGAGCTTATCTCGTTGTGCATCAAAGTCCTTGACATCAACTCTTTCTTTATTGAGAATAAACTCATCAGCAACAGAAGCAGAAAAGGGAAACCATCGATCATCATTGCGGGAGTAATAGATATAATCGAGGTTACCTTCTGCGTCTCGATTCTTCTCGTCATTCATATAGCGCCTCGAAACCGACCACATATCGGCAGCAACCACTACCATAATAACAGGAATCACCCATTGTGCATTGACCTTCTTGCTATAAATCAGCACAGCCAAACCTCCCACCAGAAACACAATCATCAGTGTTCGATTTGCGTCCTTCCGGAAAACGAACTCACGTGCTTCAACAATAGAATTTTCAACTTCAAAAATGAAATCTCGCTGCCTCGCATCCTTGTCGTTTTTGTACTGCTCCATGCTCTCAGATTCACGTTCAGTAATCATTGAGCCTAGCATTGCTGGATTGACAGACAGAGCGATTACGACCACCATAATAGCTACCACTCCAGTTGAGAGTGCCATCAAAAAACGCTTGTGATAATTTTTATGTATCAATTCATTCAGAAACACCGCAGCCAGAGCAGGCACCATGAGCTGCACGAGAACAAGAATCATCTTGGTGTCACGAAATTTGTTGTACAGCGGGAAATTGTGAATGAAGAAACCATTGAGGCCCTCAGTGGATTTCAGAGACAATGCTGCACAGAGGATAAACAAAACCAGGAACGGCCAGCGCAAAATGTCTTTTGACAATATTATTCCCAAGAGGAATAACAGCATCATACCTGCTCCAAAATAAAAGGCTCCTGTGGTAATAGCTTGAGTTCCCCAATATTGAGGGAAGCTTTTCATTGCCTCCCGGGTATCCTTCGGGATTTGTTGCATTGCCTCTTTGTTTTCGGCAAGGGGATACATTGCTTCACCTCGCATAGAGATACCACCTTGCGCATTGGGAATCATCATGGCCCACAAATCACCCATCCCCATGTTGTACATAACGATATAATCGGGATCTAAACCGCTTTTGGCTTGGGTAAAGCGATCGTTTTCAGGTTGAATAGTAAGATCTGTCTCACCTCGGGTAGTATACTTACTGTATTCATTCGTAAGCATTAGGTTGCCCGCGTTGGGTAGCACCGCCAGTATACCACCAGCCATCAATAAGCCACCACCGATAAGTACACTTTTGATTTCCTTTTTCATCAAGGCGCGAACAACTTCAGCGACACCTACACAACCTAGTAAGAACATCAAATAATAGGTCATCTGAAAGTGATTTGATGCCAGATGCAAGGCCAGGAAAAGCGCAAAGACAGCAGACCCCAGCAAGGCCTTTCCCCTGAGTGCGAGCAACATCCCGCCCAACACAGGAGCCATGTATGAAATGGCATTGACTTTAGATGTATGACCACCGCCGAGATACATCAGATTGATGGTCGACAAACCAAAGGAGATTGAAATGGCTATTGCCAGCCAGGGATTTACGCGCAGACACATCAGTAACACATAAAAACCCAGCATACACATATATATGGCCCCGATCGCGGGATCCATATTGAATTTGATTATCCTATCGAATCGGGATACCCAGTTAGACGCGAAGTACATATTGATCTGATAGCCGGGCATACCGCAGAACATGTTGTTGGTCCACAGCGCTTCCTGCTCATTGACAAATCGGTAGTCGCGGAGTTCCTTCGACATTCCCATTACCTTTTCGATATCCCCTTGTTTCAGACCGTAATCCTTATTGACCATTGAAAGAAACATGTTCGACACAACGATGAATACTACTACGGCCACGATGTGTGGAAGAAAATTTTTAGTCAGATTTTGCCACATAAATTATTTCTTATCGTCTTTAATCTCAATGAAATCAACATACTCACCCTCATCAGCGAGGGAATGAGTTTTCCTTTTATGCTCTACTGTAACCTCGCCTTCCCGTCGATGATCTGCCGATGGTCGCTGATACTTAGCGGTGAAATACATGCGCATAAGCCAGCGAAATAGAAAGGACAAAACAAAGAACCAGAACAACATTCTGAGAAAACCTGAGAACGAGGCCTCCATCATCAACATTGAATCTGCCTCTTGCATTAGCGGATATACCTCCAATCCTGTCCGGGTTTAATCGCCTTTAGAGAATGATAGATCAGGCGAATCACATTTTCTACATCTTCCATGTGTACCATCTCTACGGTGGTGTGCATATATCTCAAAGGCAATGAAATCAACGCGCTTGCAACACCTGCGTTGCTGTATGCAAACGCATCCGTGTCGGTGCCGGTGCTTCGTGAAACCGCCGCGCGTTGAAACTGAATTTTATTCTTTTCCGCAGCATCGATGATATGTTTTAGCAGATTGTTCTGAACAGCGGGTCCGTATGAAAGCACAGGACCTTTACCGCAAGCCAAATCGCCATTCACCACCTTGTTCATCATCGGCGTTTGCGTATCGTGACAAACATCAGTAACGATTGCAACATCCGGCTTGATGCGATGGGCAATCATTTCTGCGCCGCGCAAACCGATTTCTTCCTGCACCGAATTAGTGAAGTACACCCCAAATCCAAGTTTGTCTTTATTCTCCTTGAGCATCCTGGCAACCTCTGCAATCATGAAACCGCCGATGCGATTATCGAGTGCACGACCTACATAATAGCGATTGTTCATCGTGATGAACTCGTCTTCAAACGTGCATACACAACCCACGTGAATACCCATCTTTTCAACTTCCTCTCTATTTTTTGCTCCAACTTCAAGAAAGAGATTCTTCATGCTTGGGGCTTCCTCCTTGCCTGGTTCACGCACATGAATTGCAGGCCAGCCAAAGACGCCTTTAACAACCCCCTTCTCTGTATGAATGTTCACACGCATGCTCGGTGCAATCATGTGATCACTACCGCCATTTCTGCGCAAATAAATAAATCCATCACTTGTTATATAGTGAACAAACCAGCTGATTTCATCAGCATGGGCTTCTACAACCACCTTGTAAGGAGCATCGGGGTTGATGATACCTACCACTGAACCATAGGTATCCACTTCGTAGGTGTCTACATATGGACGGATATAATCCAACCATAACTGCTGACCTTCCTTTTCAAATCCCGTGGGCGATGCGTTGTTGATGTAACGCTCCAGAAAAGCAACCGATTGAAGTGTGGTAATCTTCTTCAACGGCTTCTCCTTAGCAGGTTTTTCTTTGGTTTTGACTTTCTTTGCCATTACAAAATTTTCGGGTAAAAGTAATTCACGTGCAGCCAGAAATTTCATCGAAAAAAGAATCTTCAGAAGCGGATGAATTAAAAATTCTCATCACCGCTGATGGCACTCCAACACTACTGAACAGCAATATAAGCGAGACTTATCATTCACGTCATGGCGCCCTGCAGGAATCCATGCATGTGTTTATTCAATCGGGATTAAAGCAAATGCGCGCAAACCCAATTCATATTTTGGAAATTGGTTTCGGTACAGGGCTTAATGCGGCACTCACAGCCATTCATGGCGCTAAGCAACATATACACTACACGGCATTGGAGCCTTTACCCGTTGATATTGCGCTGCTCGATCAATTGCGATACTTCACTGACGACAGCGAAATTGCAGTTTATCATGATGTCATCCACGCGGATTTTGACAAAATCACAAATCCTACCGCTCACTTCCTTCTGAAAAAAAACAAAATCAAGATTCAGAATTTCGCCACCGAAGAAAAATTTGATCTGGTCTATTTCGATGCATTCGCGCCAATGGTTCAGCCAGAGATGTGGACACAAGAGATCTTTTCTAAATTGTTTGAATGGATGAACAACAATGGCATCATTGTGACCTATTGTGCCAAAGGACAAGTGCGCCGCAACATGATGGCCGCGGGTTTTTCAGTTGAAAGAATCGCAGGACCCCCCGGCAAAAGAGAGATGCTCAGGGCGATTAAACGAACTATATGAGCTACCCTTTCAACGTGAGAGTTTATTTTCTTTTGTGGGATGCAGATCGCAAACGATTGCTATTCTCAAGAGAGAAAATTGGCGATACGATGTATTTGAAATTTCCAGGGGGCGGACTTGAGCGCGGTGAAGGCACGAGAGATTGCGCGATACGTGAAGGCATGGAAGAACTTGGCGTTGATATCATACCGCTAGAACTATTGGGAATAACCGAAAATTTTGTACCGAGTCTTTTCAAAAACGGTGAGCAAATACTCGCCGTATATTATCTCGCTGCGTGCAATGATTATACTGCAATAACAGCTGCATCAAGTCCGGTGAATGATGATCACTACGAGGGTATGATATGGTGTCAACCAGAGGTATTTGATCAGCTCCAATTAGAGCTTGCCTCAGATAAAATAATGCTGACAAAATTCTCTGCCGCGCTTAAAGACCGATACGCTTAAGCACGTGCTTCTCAACTTGTTCGCACAATTGCTCGGGATTCATGGTGCGCCACTTCAATTCATTGAGTTGACCGCCTGCCACAAAATACCGATCGAGCTGAGCTTGCGACATATCCTTAAGAACGTGCTCTCTGAAATTGAGCAAGGCGATCCAACCATCTGCATCCGTGACCTCTTCAAACCATTCATCGTAGTATGAATCATCCGAAAAATGGAAATTCAAAACATTCTCTCCGATAAGGATGAATTTAGAAACTCCCTTAAACATCATGTCCTCGGCAATCTCGCGTTTCAAAAACATGATATCATTATAGAGTAAGTCATTCCATTCTCCTATAAACTCCATTACAGCGAAACCCTCAGAATAAGAAACATAGAGCACCTTCATGAATAGCGTTTGGCTGCCAAAGTCATCCCACTGCGGATGGATATAATGATTGTAAATCTTTTCAGAAAACTCAAACTCTGAATATTCGCGGCCATAAAATGGCGACTCAGGATCTTCACTGGCAGTGTAGTATCCGCGCCAGTTGTAATAGGGCTCAATACTATGCACCTTGTTGATTTTTAAAATGATCGACGGCCGAACGCACGCTACCACATTGCAATAGCAATGCACGTGCTTCCTCCTCTCCGAGCCCTGTCGATTCCATAACCATGTGCGTACCTCTTTTTACCAATTTGTGATTCGACAACTGCATATCCACCATCCTGTTCCCAACTACACGACCTATACGAATCATCGCCGCCGTGGTAATCATATTCAAAACCAACTTTTGAGCTGTTCCACTTTTCATACGAGTACTCCCGGTGACAAACTCAGGACCCACATTCACCACTACCGGAAAATCTGCGTGGTCAATTATGGCAGCTCCAGGGTTGCAGGTTATACAACCCGTAGCGATGCCATTGGATCTGCATAATTCCAAAGCACCAATGACGTAAGGTGTGCGGCCGGAAGCAGCAATACCAATTACCACATCATCCGCATCCACACCAAAGGCCATCAGATCTTTCCATCCTTGCTCACGATCATCCTCTGCAAATTCAACAGGGTTTCTGATGGCTTTATCGCCACCTGCTATGATACCAATCACCATATCGGGAGGCACACCATAGGTTGGCGGACATTCAGACGCGTCGAGAATACCCAGCCGTCCGCTCGTTCCCGCGCCGATATAAAAGAGCCGTCCCCCGGCTTCAAAAGCGCTTACAACACGTTCAACCAGAACCGTG
Source organism: uncultured Comamonadaceae bacterium (assembly GCA_964555295.1). Lineage (GTDB taxonomy): Bacteria > Bacteroidota > Bacteroidia > Flavobacteriales_D > Sanyastnellaceae > CAZKRL01. Next base: position 10,838 of record CAZKRL010000013.1, read on the forward strand.
ATAGCAGGAATGGCTTCTTGCACAGCCAAGGGAACCCGCTGATCTTCGGCATTGATGCTAGAGAGAATCTGCAAGGCAGACATCTTCTCCAAATCATCGTGGTTGCTTGCAGCTTCGGTAACAGATAACATCGGGCTAAAATTAAAGTCGAAACCCGATACATATTCAAATGGGTAAGAATGATAAGGGAAGTGGTTTATTCAAGAATTATATAAAATTCAGGCAACCATCATAATTGCTTAACGTCTTTCTCATGGTTTCGCAGTTCCAGGACTGCGTTGGTTTCAAAATTTTCCTTGCAGGTTTACAAAAAAAGGGCTCAACGAGAGTCCTTTTTTCTTGTGCATATTCTTACTTACAAGAAGAGTGATCATAAATGGTATCGGCTCTTACTCCGCTGCCAATGCAAGAAACGCATCCAGGATATCCTCAGCGGATGGCTTGCTGAAATAATCACCATCGGTGCCGTATGCAGGCAGATGGGGCTTTGAGGCGAGCGTTTTGGGGGCTGCATCGAGATAACGGAAAATATTCTGGCGATTCAGCGCTTCGTCTAACATATAACCCGTTGCACCGCCGGGTACATCTTCATCCACGAAAATGACTTTATTCGTTTTTTGAACCGAGGCGCCAATAATTCCGGTGAGATCAAAGGGCAATAAGGTGCGAACATCAATCACTTCCACCTCCACGCCCAAATCAGCCGCCATTGCCGCGGCCTGCAAGCATAAATGAAGAGTAGAACCATACGAAACCACAGTGAGGTCGTTGCCTTCGCGCAAAATTTCCGCTTCCCCCAAAGGAATTCGAAATTGACCTATGTTGGAAGGCATGGGCTCTTTTGATCGATAGCCGTTAAGACATTCAACCACTAAGGCCGGCTCACCGCATTCGAGCAAGGTATTGTACATGCCAGCCGCTTGAGTCATATTGCGCGGCACACAAACGTGCATGCCTCTAACGCTATGGATAATAGCACCCATGGGACTTCCCGCATGCCAGACGCCTTCCAGCCGATGGCCGCGAGTAGAAATAATCAACGGTGCTTTTTGTCCGCCCGCCGATCGATAACGCACCGTCGATAAATCGTCGCGCATGATCTGAAGAGCGTAGTACAAATAATCGAGGTACTGAATTTCTGCCACCGGACGCAGCCCGCGCATAGCGAGACCAATGCCTTGGCCAATAATGGTGGCTTCGCGAATGCCGGTATCAGCAACTCGCAGTTCGCCGTGCTTATCCTGAAGCCCCTCGTAAGTTTGGTTTACCCCACCAATCTTCCCGACGTCTTCTCCAAAAATCATCAGCTCAGGGCGTCTGGTAAGATGGTAGTCCCAATTTTCACGAAGGATAATGCGACCGTCGACCATCTCAGGGTTATCGTCGTATTGAATCATGGACGGAGCAACTTCAAGCACAGAATCGGCTGCTGCGCTGTAGAGTCCATCGCTATACATTGCCTCGCATTTGCTGCGCAACGCCGCCATCCATACATCTAAATCCAAGACCTGCGGAGTATCGGTGAGCAATCTTCTCACCTTAGAAAAGGTTTGAAAAATATCCTTACGAATAGGATTAGAAACTTTTGCAAGTTGATGAGAAAGATCAGCAGCGACCGATGCATTGGATTGATCGATTGAGGCCGCCAACAATTTCTCGCAGGCCATTCTCACGTCAAGATCAATATCTGCTCGGTATGCAGCCCATGCGGCTTTCTGTTGGTCCTTCACCAGTGTCTTTGCTTCTTCCCTGATGTCATCAAGCTCTTTGGCAGAGGCGGCACCATCGCGCACGATGAACTGATACAATTGTTCAATGCAGTCATAGCGTTCGTACCATGACAACAACTCTTTGGACTTATAACGTTCGTGCGAGCCGCTGGTACTGTGGCCTTGAGGTTGTGTTATTTCCTCCACATGCACCAAAACCGGAATGTGATTTTCACGGCAATATGTTACTGCACGCTCATAGGTGGCAAGTAACTCCGGAAAATTCCATCCTTTGGCTTTGAAAATTTTTATCCCATTGGTGGTTGTGGTCTTTTCAAATCCGCTCAATGCCTCTGAAATGCTTTCCTTTACAGTCTGAAATTTCTTGGGCACACTGATGCCCCATCCATCATCCCAAACGCTCATGCACATAGGCACGCCCAAAACAGCGGCAGCATTCATGGTTTCCCAGAAAAGACCTTCAGAGGTTGATGCATCGCCGATGGTACCGAAAGCTACTTCATTGCCCTTTTTGCTGAAATGCGAATGTTGGTGAAGGGCAGTATTTTGACGGTAAATTTTAGACGCCTGGGCAAGGCCCAATAAACGCGGCATTTGTCCGGCCGTGGGCGATATATCCGCTGATGAGTTGCGCGCTTCCGTTAGATTTTTCCAACTTCCGTCGGTATTAATGAAGCGCGTAGCGAAATGGCCGCCCATCTGACGCCCACCGCTGGAGGGCTCGTGTGCGATGTCGGTATGCGCATAAAGCGCCGCAAAGTATTGTTGCACGGTGAGCTGTCCGACAGCCATCATAAACGTCTGATCACGATAGTAACCGCTTCTCCAGTCGCCCGGTTGAAATTGCTTGGCCATGGCAATCTGTGCCAGCTCTTTGCCATCGCCAAAAATGCCAAACTTTGCTTTGCCTGTGAGTACTTCCTTTCGCCCCAAAAGGGAGGCTTCACGCGAGATACAGGCCAGGCGGTAATCGTCGAGCAGACGCATTCTCAGCTTTTCTACCGTCACAATATGAGAGGGGGTTTCAAAACTTTCAGACATGGCGCGAAGGTAAGAGATTGTGCATCATAAGCACCAAACACGCGTTACCTCGAACAGAATTTTCACGCTGTTGTTTTCACCGGGCAATACTAAATTGCACACTTCAACTTATTGCTATGCATCGCAAGACATTCCTCAAAAAAGCGCTTTTGACTGCAGGTGCGGTAACAGCCGGCACTGCTGTGGCCTACACTCACAATGATATTGATGAGCTAGCGCCATTGCCCGACGACAAATCATTTGGTTTCAACCATCATCCCAACCCAAAAACCGTGAAAACAGCCAATACCATATTACACAAAGCGGATACCCGTGGTCGCGCCGATTACGGCTGGCTAAAAACGAATTACAGTTTTTCTTTCGCCAACTACTATAATCCTGAGCGAATGAATTTCGGCGTTTTGCGCGTACTGAATGATGATTTCATAGCGGCTGCCATGGGTTTCAATACACACCCCCATGACAATATGGAAATCATAACCATACCTCTTGAAGGTGCCGTGGCTCACAAAGACAGCATGGGGAATGCAGGAACAATAAATGCCGGGGAGATTCAAGTAATGAGCGCGGGAACAGGGATTACTCACAGTGAGTTCAACCACCATAAAGACCAAGACCTGAGATTGCTGCAGATATGGGTATTTCCTAATAAACCAAATGTTACGCCTCGCTATGATCAGATCAAACTGCAGCCAGGCAAGAACAACTCGCTGCAGCAAATTTTATCACCGAGTTCAGACGATGATGGCGTATGGATTCATCAAAATGCATGGTTTCATCTTGGTACATTCGATAAAGACATCACGGAAAATTATGTCATGAAAGACCCGTTGCATAACGGCGTGTATGTTTTTGTGATAGAAGGAGATGTTACAGTATCCGGTCAATCGCTCAATCGCCGCGATGGTTATGGCATCTGGAATACAGAGTCCATTGAAATAGTATCAAACACATCATCGCGTGTGCTGTTGATGGAAGTTCCGATGAATGTGCGATCATAACCACAGTGGACCTCAGTCAATCGGTTACCCTAACGGCACATTAAGTTAATTTTGAACCGATGAAACAGCTGCGTATTGGCATTGTGTGTTATCCAACATTCGGGGGCAGTGGTGTCGTAGCAACAGAACTTGGTAAAGCACTTGCAGATAAGGGGCATGAGATTCATTTCATCACCTACAGTATGCCCGTGCGATTAGGGGAGCCCGCCGACAGAATACGCTATCATGAGGTCAGCGTGATCGAATATCCGCTGTTTCACTACCCGCCATACGAGTTGATTTTAGCCAGCAAACTGGTTGAGATAGTGAAGTATGAAAACCTTGACATTCTTCATGTTCACTACGCCATACCTCACGCGTCTGCTGCAATTACTGCAAAAAAAATATTAGCCGAGCAGGGCATAAATATTCCTGTGGTAACCACACTGCATGGAACTGATATCACACTGTTGGGCAAAGACATTTCTTTCGAGCCGGTGATTTCATATGCCATCAACCAGAGTGATGCGGTGACAGCGGTTTCGCAGAGTTTGAAGAATGACACCTATAAACTATTTGGGGTAAATAAGGAGATCGATGTCATCCCGAATTTTTTGGGCGAAACCCATCACGACGAGCGAGCCATCCAAAAGCTCAGACTTGACATGGCTGATAACGATCAGAAGATAATCATGCACGTATCGAATTTCAGGCCTGTTAAGCGCATCACCGATATCATTGAAGTTTTCGCGAAAGTCAGGACGAAGATTAACTGCAAACTCGTGATGATTGGCGATGGTCCCGAGAGATCCCGAGCGGAATCGATGTGTCGAGAAAAGGGCATTCAGTGCGACGTTACCTTCACGGGCAATGTGCGAAATCCACTGGAGTGGTTACCAGCGGGCGACTTGTTCATATTGCCATCAGAAAGCGAGAGTTTCGGACTTGCGGCATTGGAAGCGATGGCAGCCGGCATGCCTGTAATTTCAACCAACACGGGTGGATTACCGGAGGTCAACCGACATGGAGTAACAGGAATGATGAGTGAAATGGGGGATATACAGGATATGGTCAACAACACCATTTTCATCCTTGAAAATGAGAGGCGATATAAAAAATTCAGAGAGCATGCAATGAAACGTTCCTCTGATTTCAGCATCCATAAAATACTTCCTTCGTATGAGGATATTTATATGAAATCAATGACTCATAACAATGGCTGATTCGCAACCTCATTTCATCGGAAAACGAATTTTGGTAAAGAGGAATCGCCATGAGATTATCATTGAGATTTCGCAACGTGTGAAACGCTGGCAGGAAACGCTTATGCTGGTCTGGCTGATTGCATGGACCTTCTGTGGGGTTGTGTTTTTATATCATGCCTTCGCGGGTAGTAATCGTAGTGAACAGATTTTTTTCATTATCTGTTCTTCAGCATTTCTTTTCTTTTTTGTGAGGATAGGAAAAGTGTTTTTATGGCGAATCAGTGGCAGGGAAATTATTTCCATGTCAAGGGGGAAAATGCAACTTCAGAATGCATTCGGAAGCTGGGGCAAGCGAGAGGTGTTTCTTTTTGAAAACATTTTCAAGTTGGGAATCATTAAACGAGATCCTACGTCTTTTTTAGGATTTTTGGACGAGAGCTTTTGGGTAATTGGAGGCGAGCGTGTAGGGTTCAGTTACGCGGGTCAAAAGATTAGATTGGGCAAACAACTTTCGCCGAAAGATGCAGAGCTGTTGGTACGAGTTATAGAGAGTGGATTAAGGGAAATGAAATCGACCTCCGACAAATAATCTCACCGAATCTACCCTTCGTCCAAAGGGTACTTTTTGAAACCCGACTTTTTAGGCCCAGCGGTAGTAACCTGAATAACAAATACAGAAGTGATTCTCAACATTACTTTTGACCGATGATGAAGGTCGAAAAGACATGCTTGTTTCTTACCTACTTGGCGGTGACCTATCTCCATTTGGCCTGCTCCAGAAAACATCATAGCGACAATAAATCCGTCTTCTACTACAACGAAAGCAACGGCATCACTTCCCTTGATCCCGCATTCTCGCGCGACATTGAAGTGATGTGGGCGACCCATCAATTGTTTGATGGCCTTGTAGAGCTCGATGACAGCATGCAAGTCATTCCATGTATCGCTCATTCATGGGAAATCAGTGATGACGGGATGACCTATACCTTCCATCTGCGCGATTCGGTTTACTTTCATCCCTCACCATTATTCACGGATAGCACACACCGAAAAGTTGTGGCCAGTGATTTTGTATACACCTTCAACCGACTGCTCGACAAATCCCTTGCGAGTCCGGCCGTCTGGATTTTCAAATACGTAGATTTCAAAAATCACAGCGGCTTTGAAGCCATCAATGATTCAACCCTCAACATCTACCTGACACAGCCCTTTCAACCCTTTCTCGGAATTCTCGCAATGCAATATTGCAACGTTGTGCCACACGAGGTAGTTGATCATTATGGCCCAGATTTCCGCTCTCACCCTATCGGTACGGGTCCTTTTCGCTTCGCTTTCTGGTACGAACAAGTGGCACTTGTCTTTCACAAATTCGATCATTAGTGGATGAAAGATGAAGCCGGAATACGCTTGCCTTATCTCGATGCGGTGAAGATTGATTTCATTCGTGATATGACGGTAGAATATCAAGGTCTGTTGCAAGGTACCTATGATTTCATGAGCGGCATTCACCCTGCTTTCAAAGATGAGTTGCTCACGCCTGCCGGAGAACTTCAAGAGCGGTTCCAAACTCAAATCCATTTCCAGCGATCGCCCTTTATCAAAACTGATTATATGGGATTTCAGATGGATGAAAAATTTGAAATCACCCGCAATTCACCCCTCATGAATAAAGCTGTTCGTCAGGCATTATCCATGGCCATCAACAAAAACGAATTGGTTCGCTATCTCAAAAACAACACTGTGTTTGCTGCTGAGCAAGGCTTTCTTCCGCCCGCCTTGAACCCCGCAGGAAAAAGCAAGTACTACTCATACAACCCCGAACGTGCGAGGCAATTATTAGATAGTGTTGGCTTTAAAAACAAACCTATTGACGTTACCATTACTGCCTCACCCGACTACACCGATCTGTTGGAATTCATTCAACATGCATGGGAAAAACTGGGAGTAACAACACACATACAGATTTTACAAGGACCTGCGCTGCGAGAGCAATCTGCCAACGGACAACTTGCGATTTTCAGAAAATCGTGGCTTGCAGATTATGCCGACGCAGAAAATTTCCTGACGGTTTTTTATACCCCATCGTTTTGTCCGGCCGGCCCCAACTACACCCACTTCTCCAACTCACGTTACGACTCATTGTATGTGTTATCACAACGCCTCACCGATGAAAGCGCAAGAAATGAGGCCTATGCAGAAATGAATGATATTCTCATGGAAGCAGCCCCGGTAATACCCTTGTATTATGATCAGGTATCGCACTTCGTAAGAAATTGCATTCAGGATTTTCCGACCAATCCCGTAAACATGCTCGATCTTAGACGCGTCAAAAAAACGACTGATGAAAATTGATATGCACACCCATATCATCCCGAAGGAACTTCCCGATTGGTCGTCGGAATTTGGGTATGGTAATTTCATTCATCTCGATCATCACCGCCCTGGTTTTGCGCGAATGATGCAAGGCGGTAAGTTTTTTCGTGAGATAGAGTCGAATTGCTGGGATGCACAATTGCGCATTGAAGAGTATGCGCGATTTCAAACGCAGGTGCAAATTGTTTGTACCATTCCGGTGCTATTTGCATACTGGTCAAAGCCCAAAGACGGACTCAAAGTATCTCAGTTTCTCAACGATCACATTGCGACGTTAACACAAACTTTCCCCAAAAATTATATTGGACTCGGCACCCTGCCGATGCAAGATATTTCGCTGGCTGTGGAAGAATTGCAGCGCTGTAAAAACATCGGGCTCAAAGGCATTCAGATAGGATCGAACATCAACAACATCAATCTTAGCGATGATCAATTCAATCCGTTATGGGATGCGTTGCAAGATCTGGATATGTGCGTACTCGTTCATCCATGGGAAATGATGGGCGAAGAAGACATGCGCAAATACTGGCTTCCATGGCTTGTGGGGATGCCAGCGGAGACAACTCGTGCGATCTGCTCACTCATCTTCAGTGGTGTGTTTGAGCGATTCCCGCGGATCCGTTTCAACTTTGCTCATGCGGGAGGAAGTTTTTTAACCACCATCGGAAGAATTGAACACGGCTACCATTGCCGACCTGATCTTGTGGCCATCGACAACCCAAAAAATCCACGCGATTACATTGGTCACTTCTGGGTTGATAGCGCCACACACGATCCTCAGCTTCTCAGATACATACTCGAACTGATGCCCGCAGAGAAGATCTCACTCGGCACAGATTATCCTTTTCCATTAGGTGATTTGAAAGTAGGTGAGTTTATCCGTGACATGCGATTGACCGCTGAAACGCAAGAACAAATTTTTTGGAAATCAGCGGTGAGCTGGTTGGGCATGAAGCATTCGGATTTTACACAGCAATATTTCTCGTGAGAACTGCGGTGATGATTTCATTGGTGATGTTCTCATCACTCGCTTATACACAACAACGCTACCTCATTTTTTCCAACGGTTATCGGGGTTTGGATATTGACCATGATATCACCACCAACGAGGTATACACAATGTCGCCGAGCGGCAAATACTCACCTAGCGGCTACTGGTTTGACTATGACGACACCCTTATTGCGCGGTTTCAACCGGTCGTGCCACTATACATTGACGGACATCATTCCATATCAACATCATCACATCGCACAAAATGGAAAAGCATCCGGTCTTATTTCATCACGCGTTTCGGATGGGTTGGGAGAAGACAATGGCCGTTCAATGACACACCCAATGAGGCCGGATTTATGAAGAGAGTGGAGAACGGAAAAATTTGCGGTCAGAACTTCATCCGTGAATATTTGAAACCCGAAATGAAAGACACCCTCGACATGGTTTGTCACAGCATGGGGTATGCATATATGCTAGGTTTTTTAAGTGAGGTAAAGAGTAAAGTTATACCCGGGAAAATTTTGATACTCGCACCTGAAGGGCCGGGAATAATGGGATGCGAATGGAATGAATTCATGGAAGTTTGGCAATACGGCAGCAATCGATTAGAGCCAAAGGCAGATGTCACGTGCTTGCAGGATGGCATTGCGCCGCAGGGCCCCGTAAAAGGCATAGAGCAATTAGCCCCGGGAAAGGGCGGTAGATTATTCATCCCCAAGGGTGGCAAAAAAGGATTTATCAGAAGTCATCACTTGAGTTACTGGCAATGGTTTTATAGCATCAAGCTCGGTGATTATGGATATTTTGCCAGATAGATCAGAGCGTTCACAAAAAATTTTAATCGCGGGAAAAAGACTCATTGCACAATCATGAGCACCAATGCAACTGAATAGTATTGAGATAACTATAAGTTTCGTAAAATAACCGAAGAGTATTTGTGCGTTCATTCCGTCTTGATTTGGATTTTCTCACAGCCGCTTATATAGTTATGGGTGAATCTTGTGTGAAGATTTCCGGGCAACGTTTTCTGTGTATTTGCTTACATCGGTATTTACGCGCAAAGGAGCAGTGGTGATGTGATATTTCACTGACAACAATGTAACCATTCAGTAATTATTCGGGATCGGTCATTTTATCCATAGCGTTGAATTGTTTTCCTTGTTGGCTCCGTAATTTTACCCCAATGAGATTCGCTTTTCAGATACCACATCCGGTGATGAAAATTTCTGTTTTCCTATGGAACGGGAAGTATATCATTGAACTTGAATGGATGTCTTACAAGCAATCATTTAAAATCTCCGAAGAGGTAGTGTCGGGCGAGAAGGATATTCAGCGTTTGTGTAACGAAGATTTTCTGAACGCTGCACTGAATCGTTTTGCGGAAATGCACCAAAGTTTCAAGTCGACTTATGAATTATCTAAAAACTAATTACCTAGCCATTATCGCCATTACGGTTTCAATTGCCTCGTTCATTCAGATTGTGGTGTCTAAAACCCAGGAAACATCAGTGGCGGATACGAGTAACATTTCTAAAGTATTGGAGGAAAGAGGCACAGGTGACGGTGTAATTGTTGCTTTTGTAAGCGGTGATTCCATCAATGAGAAATATCGTTTTATCGTTGACAAGACAAAGGAGCTTGAAGGAAAAATGACAGCTGCTGAAGCGCGTGTAAAGCGAGAATATGAAAGTCGCCAACAGCAGTATGAATCCAATATGAAGTATTTTCAAGAGCATCCTAATATGCCTGAGTCGGAGGCCATTGCATTGCAAGGGGAGATGGAACGACTGCAATCTGAAATGGATGGTATACAGCAACGGGAGGTAGGTGTTTTACAACAGAAGGAGGAGGAATTAAGGAAGGATTTGATGCGTCGTGTCGAGATTTTCTTAGCGAAGTTCGCCAAGGAAAAGGGCATCGATTTTATCTTGAATAAACAGAGTGAAATCAACACGGTGTTATATGGTGATTCCTTGCTGAACGTAACCGGTGAGGTATTACGAGGATTAAATGCCGAGTACGAATTGGAACTGGGAAAATGACACTGGCTTCTCAAAAACTACAGCAGAACGTTGCAGAATATCTGCTCTTCCTCTGGCAGATGGAGGATTTGGTGCGTGCCTTTTCTTTCGATCTTGACACGATTGCAGGCTTCGTTCGAAGCTATGCTCCTGAGGGCCATCCTTATGATGAAGAAGTGGAATGGTTCGGTAATCTCATCAAAAATATGCGCATCGATGGAGTAGAAAAGCGAGGGCATATCAGCGAGGCGCATGAGCTTATGCTGGAGCTATCTTATCTGCACAATTCGCTTATCAATATTACCAAAGACCGAGAGTATATAAATTCTTACAACGAGGCACGCCCTAATATTCTGGCTTACCTCGAACGTTCTTCCGCCAAGACACTGAATGATGTTGAGGTTTGTCTTACTGCCTTATATGGCCTGCTGGTGCTCAAGCTCAGAAAAGAACCGGTCTCAGAGGAGACTGAGGCAGCGATGCAAACTTTTTCTCACTTGCTTGCGCGTCTTTCGCATCATTATCGTTTGATGAAACAGATGACATTCAATTTTTATTTGAATTGATCTGAGTTGATTTTGTTTCATTGACATTTGGACGGTACCCCCATGTTACAATGATTGGCGTGAGCATAAGCTCTGCAAAGATGGCCACGAAAAGAGTGAGACTGATGAGCAGTCCTATATACCAGGTGCCCATAAAATCCGACAAGATCAGAGTGAGAAATCCGCCGCTGAGTATCAGCGTGGTCACGATCATGGCTTTTCCCGTGGTGAGAAAGGTTCGCTTCACCGCATAGGGTACTGTTAAACCTTCTTTACACAATGTTCGCACTCGGGCGAGAAAGTGTATGGTGTCATCAACGGCAATACCAAATGCTATATTGAATATGATGGATGTTGAAACTTTAATTGGAATTCCGGAGAAGCCCATAATTCCTGCAACGATTAATAGCGGAACCAGATTGGGTAGGATGGTGAGTGGTATCATCACCCAAGACCTATATACAATGCCCATGATTACTCCAATGACCAGCACTGATAGCAATAAATCCCATACCATATTTTCAACCAGGTATCGGTTGTTGAGGTCGATCAAATGTGCTGTTCCTGTGATGTTAAATGTCATATCGCTTCCTGCGAGTTGATTGCAATAATGCATGAGAGCTTCATTTTTTTGCTCGTAATGTTTTCTGCCGAGATCACCGATCTTACCTGCGATGCGCAAGGTTTTTTGTTCTGGCGACCATGATAATGAAACGATGCTTGCGAATTCTTTTCGAGCAAGCATTTTTTTGATTTTTGAATACTCAACCTCATTATCGGGTAGTCGCATTTCACTGTTTTCTCCGCCGTGTGTTGCTTTGTGTATGCGCTTTATAATGGCGTTGTAGCTCATCATTCCCCCTACGCCATATTCGTTGCGTAGGTAGGTTTCCAACTGATCAAGTTTTCGCAGTTGATCAAGGGTGGGACCATCTGCAGCATCCTTGATGATTACTCCTAATTCAAAGGGTCGGCAACCTGCGTAGTGTTCTTCCATGAAGAAGAATTCTTGTTTGAGCAAATGCGAGTCGCGCAGGTCTTCCAGCATTTTGTTGTCGACTTCAATAGTGCTGATACCGATACCACTGGCAAGTAAAATGAAGGCCGTGCCGCCAAGTATGTACTTGCGATTGCGAAGGATCCAAGTGAAGGATCTTTGCAGCCGCTGACTCCAGAAATCCTCAGACACTGCAAATGCCTGTAATCTGCCTGGCTTGATGAGAAATAATATTGCGGGCAACAAGGTGTAGGTGAGACCAAAGGCAAGCATGATGCCTGCGCTCGTATATACTCCGAAATTGGAAACCGGTTGAATGTTGGAAAAAACAAGCGTGAGAAAACCGATGGAGGTGGTAAGCGCAGTGAGGAATGTGGCGAGCCGTATGCTTTTGAATGCCTTGATGATGGCCTCATTCTTGGGAGTGCCTTTGCGCAATTCTTGTAAATATTTAGTGAGTACATGCACACTGTCGCTCATCCCAACTACAAAAAGAATGGTGGGCAAAATGGTCATCATCAAGTCGAGTTCATTGCCGGTGAGGCGAACGAGACCTACTGTAAATAGTATCGAGAGCATAACAATGAGGGTGGGGATGATGATTCCCCAAAACGAACGAAAGGCGATGTACAAAAACAGAATGGTAAGTAGCAAGCTCATTGAAATGAAAAGCACCAGCTCTTTGATCATCAACTCAACGTAGAGTCGCTGTCCGAGCACTCTGCCAATGCAATGGGTTTTATCGAAGCCGAATGGCGCAATGGTTTTTTCGATAGCAATGGAAAGGTCATCGCCTTTTAGTTTAGATAGATTCTTGGTATGCTTGATATTAAGCGCAAGTGACCGCCAGTCGGAACTTACAAAATATCCCATCAAGTCAGGGTCTTCAGAGATTTTGACAGAATCAGTAGGGTAGGAGGAGGGGGCATCTATTTGGAGCAGTGGAACCTCGAAAATCTGTCCAAGAAACGGATCCTGCACCGGCTCGCGAAGGGTGGTGATGCCATGACATTCGGTTACGTGTTCGAGTTGCCGCAACGCCTTACAGCAGCTGTCGGCTTTTTGCAGGAAGGTACTATCCAGTATGCCGTCTGAATTTTCAAGCACGACGATGAAGAAATCATTGTCGGTCTCAAAGTCGTCACGAAATTGCAGGTAGTAATCCGTTGCCGGATCGTTTTGTGGGAAGAAGGCTTCAAAGTCGTAGCTGAATCTCAGTTGTGTGCAGAGATAGACGGCGACTGCAACAAGTGCTGCTACGATAACAATTACTGTGCGGCTTCTACTCTTCAAATACTCCACAACGGGTACAACAAACTATTCTGCTTTTGGTTGTCGCGCAGAGCGCAGTTCGGTAAGTATTTCTTGCAGCAGCTCTTCTTGCGAGCGTGTTGGTGCCACAGGGACTTCATTCCTCTTTCTTACTTTGTTCAGCCCTTTTACAAGAAGAAACATGACCATGGATAGCAGGAGAAAGTCTATGGCAACCGTGATGAAATGTCCGTATTGGATGCTGATGGATTCAACGGCTTCAGTTATAACTGTTCCATCTGGTGCAAGAACTTCTTTCTCGGGTTTTTGAATAACCCAATGCAGTTTAGAAAAATCTTTACCTGCTGTAATAAGACCAACGGCGGGAAGAATCATACCCGATACAAATGCATCGACAAGTTTTCCAAAAGCAGCCCCCATAACAAATGCTACGGCCATGTCGAGTAAGTTTCCTTTCAGCGCGAAGTCACGAAATTCTTTGAGCATAGTAAATTACAGCTTGGTAAATGTAGTCATTCAACAGAGCTTTACCTAAGAGCCAGTGATGGGGTATGTAGTTGTCAGGTATGAGGGCTCACTTTTCCCACTTACCCAACTGCCACTTTCCCATTTACCCATCGGCCACATACCCATCCACCGTTCACCTATGGTCTCGAAAAAAAATATCACATTTTCGCCGCACCTCTATAATCTGATTTGTGTCCGTTTCCTGTCGATGAAAATCGAACAAACTTCCTTCATGCGCAGGAACCCATGGTCGCCGTCCGCTCAAATGGTACTGTTTGATTTCTTTTCTCAAAACTCGTTCAAAGCTTTCAGATCGTAATCCCCCTCCCGGCATCAGAGTCAATTCATTTCCTGCGACGGCTTGCATCTCCAAAATTTTGTCAATACCATCTATTCCACTTGATTTTCCTCCCGAAGTTAGAATGCGGATACATCCTGTTTGTTTCACCTTTGCAACAGATTCCATTAGGTCTGGGGTACAATCAATGGCACGATGAAATATTGAAGATATAGGACCACCATGCCTCACGAGTTCAGATGTTTTAGCTACGTCGATTTCGAGATTTTCGTTGAGCAACCCGAAAACAAAGCCATCCGCTCCCGCGGCACCCAATTCATCCATCTCGGCTTTCATCAAATCCATTTCCGCAGGAGTATAATAGAAATCACCTTCGCGTGGTCGAATCATTACCACAACAGGAATGGAGACGGCTTTTTTAACCGCTCGCAACAAGGCTTTACCGGGAGTAAGTCCTGCAGTGGCCAAGGCAGTGCATAATTCAATTCGGTCTGCTCCACCGCGCTCCGCGGCGATGCATGATTGTACTGTTGAAGCTACTACTTCAATTAAAATAGGCGTGGTAGAATCCATCTCGAAATATTGGGCTTAAACTTACCTTTGACAACGGAGAGAAAAAATAATTTCAAATTTAATGTTAGAGTATGTCTATGGATGTTAGCATAACAGTAATCGATAGGGAGGGCGTACATCACGCCATCTCAGCCCCAATTGATATGAACATGAATATGATGGAGTTGTGTAAGAGCTATGATTTGCCAGTAGAAGGCACATGTGGCGGAATGGCCATGTGTGCTTCGTGTCATATGTATATTGAATCAAGTCATAATTTGGGTGAACGCAATGATGATGAGGAAGCCATGTTGGATCAGGCGTTTTTCGTTAAGCCCAATTCACGACTCGGATGCCAACTTAAAATTTCTGATGCTTTTGAGGGTTTGGTCGTGAGACTCGCTGAGGTTGGAGGTTAAAGAATAGAATTCAACAGTAATCCTGAGTCTAGCAATTTTTTGAGGTGGTAGCTTTTTCTCGCACTCTCCATCAAATTGAGATGGCCGTTGTGATGACAATCACTCCCCAGAAATTGAATCATTCCTTTATCAATAAGCCGTTCTGAAATCCTCTTCACACCGGGGCCATAGTGTCCGGTAAGGCTATTGATGTTTAATTGCAAGAGGATTTCCTGGTCAAAATATTTTTCGTATTTCTCGAAGTTGTTATGCCAATACTCATAACGCTCAGGATGCGCCAGAATGGGTCGATATCCGGCCAATCTCAGATTAAACAGTGCTCGCTGCAGATTTACATTTTCGTCCATAAACGATATCTCCAGCAGCACGTATTTGTTATTTCCAAAACTGAGTAAATCCTTCTTTTCAATTAATTCTTCGAAATGCTCATCGCAGAAGTATTCTGCAGCTGCTTCAATTTCAATCTCTATTCCTTGCCGGAGAATTTCATCTTTTACTATCGAGAGCTTGTTAAGAATGATATCGCTCGTGTTTTTATAAATATCCCAGTAAATATGGGGAGTGGTAATGAGCTTTTTATAGCCCATAGATTGCATACCCTTAATGAGTTGAATGGAATCTTCGAGCGTGGGTGCGCCGTCGTCAATGCCGGGTAAGAAATGACTGTGCATATCGGTTTGCACGGCTGTCAGCATCAACGGCTCTACAAGCTGCTTCGACTCTCGCTTCGATTGGAACATGGAGTTCAGGAAATTCCTCATCCCATTTTGTATTGACTGTCATAATATTTCATGTAATCACCGCTGGTCACTTGTTGCAGCCATTCATCATTATTCAGATACCAATCAATTGTGGCTGATAGCACGCCTTCAAAATCTCCGGTAGGTTTCCATCCTAATTCGTTTTGAAGCTTAGATGAGTCAATGGCATATCGCGCATCATGCCCTGGTCTGTCTATTACAAACTGAATGAGGGACTCATTCGCGCCGGCTGAACGCGATAGTTTTTCATCCATTTGACGACAAATCAAACGTACCAAATCAATATTTCTCCATTCGTTATTTCCTCCTATACAATACGTATCGCCGATTCTTCCGTTGTGAAAAATGATGTCGATGGCTCGAGCATGATCTTCCACCCAGAGCCAGTCACGCACATTTTCTCCCTTACCATATACCGGTAATGCCTTGTTGTGCCGGATGTTATGAATAATCAATGGAATTAATTTCTCAGGGAAATGATGTGAACCGAAGTTGTTACTACAGTTGGAAATAATTACCGGCAAACCATATGTGTGATGATATGCTCTCACAAGATGGTCGCTGGAAGCCTTGCTTGCACTATAGGGACTTCTCGGATCGTAAGAAGTTGTTTCATTGAAATATCCAGTAGCCCCAAGTGAACCAAATACCTCATCCGTACTGATATGGTAAAACCGTTTGTTGGAGTTGTCTTTCCAATGCTTTCTGCACGCATTGAGCAGAGTCAAGGTTCCCATAACATTGGTTTCAACAAATGCATCAGGGCCACTGATACTTCTGTCTACGTGGCTCTCAGCAGCTAAATGAATTACGGCATCGATTTTATGAGACTGGAAAATTTCATCGAGGAGCATTGCGTCATTGATGTCTCCTTTGATAAATTCATAATTCGGGAAATCCGCTACATCCTTGAGATTGTTGAGGTTGCCTGCATAGGTGAGTTTATCAAGGTTGACCAACTTATAGCCAGAATATTTCTTGAGGAAATGTCGAACTGTATGCGAACCAATGAACCCAGCACCTCCGGTTATTAGAATATTCATAACCCAAAGTTATTGATTTAAAACACGATAAGGCGCCGAAGAATTATAGACTCCAATAAGGTAGTTCTTTGATTTTCCCGCGATAAAGCCCTTTTACGTCAATTACAACGCCCTTGCTGTCTTTCATGAGCGATTTGAAAAAATCTTCATCAAGATTCATGTACTCATTATGTGAAACTCCAATTACAACGGCATCGTAGGCACCCTTTCGTGCTTCGGGCGCAAGTTCAAAACCATATTCATGCTTCAACTCGGCACTATCAGCGTGTGGATCTACCACATCTACGTGAACACTAAACGATTCAAGCTCACGAATTACATCTACAATCTTGGTGTTCCGAACATCACTCACGTTCTCTTTGAAGGTGGCGCCCAGGATGAGTACATTGGAGTCGAGCGCGTTCCTGCCGAGCTCTAAAATTTTCTTTACAGTTTCACCACCGACATAAAAGCCCATGCCATCATTTACGTATCGGGCGCTGCTGATGACCTTACTGTGATATCCTATTTTCTTTGCCTTGTAAACGAGGTAATAGGGATCTACACCAATACAGTGCCCCCCCACAAGTCCGGGAGAGAAAGGGAGAAAATTCCATTTCGTTCTGGCCGCAGCGAGCACATCAAATGTATTGATGCCCATTTTACCAAGTATCACACTCAACTCATTTACAAGCGCTATGTTCACATCTCGCTGCGTGTTCTCGATCACTTTGCTGGCCTCAGCAACTTTGATGCTGCTCGCCTTGTATGTGCCTGCATCAACAACGAGATCATAGACTTTTGCGATTTCATTCAATGACTCTTCATCACAACCTGATACCAATTTCGTGATGGATCGAAGTGTTCGATCTTTATCGCCCGGCGAAATTCTTTCAGGGGAATATCCTACCTTGAAATCAATCCCCATTTTAAGACCTGAGAGCTCCTCCAAAATCGGAACGCAATCCTCCTCAGTACAACCCGGGTAAACGGTAGATTCATAAACCACGTAATCTCCCTTTTTCAATACTTTCCCTACCGTGCGAGATGCAGACAGCACCGGCGTGAGGTCGGGAAGATTCATGTTGTTAATGGGCGTAGGAACGGCTACAACAAAAAAATTGACATCTTTAAGATCATTGATATCTGCTGAGAAAAAGACATCGGTATCGTCAAAAGCCGATGACGGTAGCTCATTGGATGGATCTGATTTGGCGCGCATCATCTCAACGCGTTTTGAATTGATGTCAAAACCTACTACTCGTATCCTCCGTCCGAATTCCAACGCAATTGGCAAGCCAACATAACCCAATCCAATCACGGCCAGTTTGCCCTCCTTTCTCAGCAATTTCTCGTAAATCATAACCTTTTTATTGAGCGCGCGAATATAGGCCATCAAAAGGAATCAACCCAAAGTGGTGACCCTATTCGTAGTGGTGTCTAATTTGTATTTTTCTTGTGTTTCCGGACAAATACCAATACCATCATTATCAAATTTCAGTTTGTGACCTGCCTTGGAAACCCAACCTGTTTGGCGGGCAGGGTTACCCATTACCAGAGCAAAGTCAGCCACATCCTTGGTTACTACAGCACCTGCTCCGATGAGAGCATAGGCACCAATGTCATGTCCGCAGACTATCGTAGCATTGGCTCCAATTGAGGCCCCCTTTTTCACTCGTGTTGCTCTGTACTGGTCTTTACGTGCTATGGCACTGCGTGGGTTGATGACATTGGTAAACACACATGAAGGCCCGAGAAAAACATCGTCTTCACATACAACTCCGGTGTAAATCGAAACGTTGTTTTGCACCTTCACATTCTTACCCAGTACAACGCCTGGACTTACTACAACGTTTTGTCCGATATTGCATCCTTCCCCTAGTTCACAATCTTTCATGATGTGCGAGAAATGCCAAATCTTACAGCCCTTACCAATGCGTGCTGCAGCATCCACCACTGAGGTTGGATGGGCACTAAAATGTGGTTCAGTCATTACTTTATAAAGGTTTCAAAGTTTTTGTGCTCAATCTTGTTGAGCTCTTCAGCGGATAATGTCTTGAAATAATCGTAAGTAATGCGCAATCCTTCTGCGCGATTTACTTTCGGTTCCCATCCCAAAAGTTGTTTGGCAAGGGATATGTCAGGCCTGCGTTGCTTCGGGTCATCTGTTGGAAGCGGATGGTAAACGACCTTTTGTTGTGTACCAGTGAGCTTGATGATTTCCTCAGCAAAATCTTTAATCGTTATCTCGTCAGGATTTCCGATATTCACCGGACCAGCATAATCACTTAGCAGCAATCGATAAATTCCTTCTACCAGATCGTCTACATAGCAGAAGGCACGAGTCTGCGAGCCGTCACCAAAAATGGTAAGATCTTCACCACGAATTGCCTGACCGATAAAAGCCGGTAAGACGCGCCCGTCATTAAGGCGCATTCGAGGTCCGTATGTATTGAATATTCTTACAATCCTCGTCTCCAACCCGTGAAATGTATGGTATGCCATCGTCATGGCCTCCTGGAATCTTTTGGCTTCATCATAAACACCTCGTGGACCTACCGGATTCACATTTCCCCAGTAGCTCTCAGGTTGTGGATGCACGGTGGGATCGCCGTATACCTCACTGGTTGAGGCAATCATTACACGCGCGTTTTTTACCCTTGCAAGCCCAAGACAATTGTGGATGCCCAATGAACCCACCTTAAGTGTTTGGATGGGGATTTTCAAATAGTCGATCGGACTTGCAGGCGAGGCGAAGTGAAGGATGTAATCGAGTTTCCCCGGAACATGAATGAACTTCGATACATCGTGATGATAAAATTCGAAGGAGGGGTTTGGGAAAAGATGCTCAATGTTCTTTAAATCCCCGGTAATGAGATTGTCCATCCCAATAACGAAATAACCCTCTTTAATAAATCTGTCGCAAAGATGCGAACCCAAAAATCCGGCGGCACCGGTAATGAGTACCCTTTTATTTTCCTTCATAGCTGATAATCTGGTTGCGAATTTATTGGTTTCTGAATCGTATGTGAACTAAACTTTCTCTTGCCAGGAAATATATCATTTGGTTTTTTCCGGCACTCCCTATTTTTCGGGAAATGATTCGGTATTCGTGAGTTTGGACTTCACTTATATAGTGAGCTGTGCGCAAAGGATACAGACATTACACCTTACCTTTCCCCCGATGAAAATAAATGTCCCCGATCCAGGCACTATACAGAAATTACCGATCATTGAAATACTGGATAAGGCTGTTGCACTCGGAACAGCAAGCGAATCAGTAGTATTGAAGACACCCGTTGCAGGTATGGAAATAGGTATGGAATTGGAAGTTTTTACCTATTACGACGAAGAAAGGAATCTTATCGCAACAAGGCAAATTCCGGCCATTGAAAAAGGGGGTGTAGGCTGTTTCAGGGTTACCAATACCAATGCCATTGGTGCATTTATTGATATCGGTTCTAAGCGGGATATCCTCATCCCTGAAAGAGAGCAAATTCAAACGCTCGAAAAGGGAAAGATGGTGATTGTAATTCTGCTTGAAGATCGCGTGAACAAACGTCTTTTTGCCACCACGAAATTGCAGCGCCACCTCAGGAATATCGGTGTGAACTATAAGCGCGGTGATGAGGTTGACATGATGATTGCCGAAAAAATCGATGCAGGTCGACGCGTAGTTGTGGATGGCAAATTCATCGGTTTTCTCTTCGAACAAGAGATGACTGATCGAGTTAGACTGGGTGAAAAAGTAAAAGGGTATGTCCGGAAATGTGAGTTCGGTGAGTTGACCGTTTCCATGCAGCGAGAGGGTATGGAATTGTTGGAAGATGCCAAGAAAAAAATCCTTCAATACCTCGAACAAAACGGCGGTTATGTGAGACTGAATGATGACACCCCCCCGGAAGAGATAAAATTGCGTTTGCACATGTCGAAGAAGACATTCAAAAAGGCAGCGGGCATGTTATTCAACGAGGGGAAAGTAACCCTCGCCAAATTCGGAATCAAATTGGGTGGAACCCCTGCTGAAGCGAGAGATTCAAATGAAAAACCTGAACGAGAGAAAACGATTAAGCCCAATGTCGATAGGTTAGAGATACGACCGGAGAGGAAGCGTTTCGCCCAAGAGTCGGAGCGTGGCGCCCCTAAACCAAGGGTGCTGAAGTCAGTTTCGGGCTCCTCGGCCAGCCGCGAAAATGAAAGCAGGAGTTATAAGCGTAATGATCGCGACAGGGGTCCGAGAGCCCACGGTAAGGGTAATGAAGGCAGCTCATTCTCAGAGAAAAAAACTCAACTGCGAAAAGGTGACCAAAAATCTCGGCTGAGCGGACCAAGGAATTTTAGTAGATAAGGTTGTATATGTTTTTTTTGCAATGACAATGAAGTAAAATTTCGGTGATGAAAGAATCCATATTACTACAACAGTTAAATGAAAGTGCTACACTTGCTATGGCGAGAATGGCGCGCGAGCTAACGCAAAAGGGACATGATATTGCTGGTCTATCTCTGGGTGAGCCGGATTTCAATACGCCGGATTTTGTGAAGGAGGCCGCCGTCAAGGCCATTCATGATAATATCAGTCACTATCCACCAGTAAATGGATTGCCCGCGCTTCGGAATGCGATAGCATCTAAGTTTTTGAGGGACAATGGACTTAAATATTCTCCGGATGAAATTGTTGTGAGCACTGGGGCGAAGCAATCTATTGCCAATACTATTTACGCATTGGTCAATCCTGGCGATGAGGTGATTCTTCCCGGACCGTTTTGGGTTAGTTATGCTGAATTGGTGCGTCTTGCAGGAGGTGTTCCTGTGGTGCTGCAAAGTCATATCGATACTGATTACAAGGTTACTGCTGATCAACTTCGCGCGGCTGTTAATTCAAAAACCAAGCTCATCATATACAGCTCTCCCTGCAATCCCACCGGCACAGTATATTCCAAAAAGGAACTGGAAGAATTCGCTTCTATCATTCTTTCTCAACCCGACTTATTTGTGATCAGTGACGAGATATACGAGCATATCAATTTTACGGGTTCGAAATATAGTATTGCAAGTGTTGATGGTATGTGGGAGAGAACCATCACAGTAAATGGTGTTTCAAAAGCTTTCGCCATGACGGGTTGGCGTATCGGTTATATCGGCGCGCCAAAATGGATAGCCAATGCCTGTGTGAAGATGCAGGGTCAAATAACAAGCGGCGCCAACAGTATTGCTCAGATGGCAGCTGCCGCAGCCGTTGCCGCGAATCCCGAGGTCATCGTTCCGATGGTCAACACCTTTAAACGTAGGAGGGATTTGGTGTATGATGGATTGAAACGCATTCCGGGTATGAAAGTGAACTTACCGGAAGGGGCTTTTTATTTCTTTCCAGATATCAAAAGTTATTTCGGCAAAAGTTATCGCGACAAGGTGATCACCAATGCCGATGATTTGTGTCTTTACCTACTTACTGAGCACCATGTTGCAACCGTCTCTGGTGAAGCATTCGGAGATTTAGATTGCTTCCGGATTTCATACGCGGCCTCTGATGAGGTTCTCAATAAGGCGATCGATAGAATTTCAAATGGCTTATCAGCATTGATGTAAATCCGAATGAAATGAATGAAGATTTATTCGATAAACTAAAAGACATCACCGTATTGGTGGTGGGCGATGTAATGATTGATGCATACGCATGGAGTAAGGTGGAGAGAATTTCGCCCGAGGCACCTGTGCCGGTTGCCCAGGTATACAAGCGCGAGAATCGTTTGGGAGGTGCGGCCAATGTTGCGCTCAATGTGCAGGCACTGGGAGCCAAGGCGATCATATGCTCTGTAATTGGCAATGACAGCAACGGAGATATCATGCGTTCAACCCTGAAATCTGGGGGGTTCAGCACGGAAGGTATTATTGATTCTCCCGGACGATGTACCACAGTAAAAACAAGAATCATCGCCCAAGGACATCATCTTTTGCGCATGGATGAAGAGCATACACATCCACTTTCAGCCACAGATGAAAGGCATTTACTGGATTGCATCAGGCGAGTAATGGAGAAGCATTCAATTGGTGCTATCATATTTGAAGATTATAACAAAGGTGTTATCACCCCGAAAATCATAAGCGATATAACCGCACTGTCAAAGGAGAAGGGAATACTCACTTGTGTAGATCCGAAGAAGGAGAATTTCCTGAACTACAGTGGTGTTGATTTATTCAAACCGAACCTCAAGGAGCTTCGCGAAGGATTGGTTGGAAAATGGGTCAACGATGATTTGGATTCGGTTCGGATCGGGATAAAAGACTTGCGAGAAAAACTCAATTGCAGATATGTGATGACCACATTATCAGAGAGAGGGGTAATTGTATATGACGGTGAAAATTTCACGCATATACCTGCTCATAGCAGGGAAATCGTTGATGTTAGTGGGGCAGGTGATACGGTGATTGCAACAGCAGCGGTTTTATTGGCTGCTAACTTGAGCATTGTCAAGACTGCTGAGTTAGCGAATCTTGCGGGCGGTCTTGTGTGCGAAAAAACAGGGGTGGTTCCTGTTGATCTTGATAGATTTAAAAAAGAAGCCAGTATGGCCAAATAACCGGCCTTAAATGATTATTTCGACAAAACCTTAGTGCTTATGAGTTTTCCTTTTTCGTACTCCTCAATGCGATCAATAGCACCGTTCTCGCGAAAGTAGGTAACCGGTCCTTCCAAAAGATTGTTCAGATAGTTTCCTTTGAATTTGATTTGTGTGCCGGTAAGTTTTTCTCTGTATACAATACCGATTTTTTGATCTTCAGGGGATGCAGGCACCTGCTCAAATTTTCCAGCATCATACCACTCGGTGAAAGGGCCATTTTTTTGACCATGCTCATAGTTGTATTCGCTCTTCGGTATTTCACCACGATAGTATTCTGTGAATGTTCCATTATCCAGAATTTTTCTTACCTCAGCTCCATGGCTATATAGGATCCTCATTTTGGATACACCATTTATTTCCCGGTGTGTCCATGCTCCGTGTTTTTGACCCTCGAAATATTCGCCGGTGATTTGTTCCAATCCCTCTTCTGTGAAAAGTTTGTAGGGTCCGTGAAATTGATCTTCCTTATAGTGAATCACCCGATATAGTTTGCCACTTTTGAAATATTCCTCGGCCGCACCATTGAGCTTGCCCTTGTCGTAGTTGAGCTTTTTTACAATCGCCCCACTATCGTAATAATATATACACTCGCCGTGGAAAAGACTATCCACGAAATTCTCATCGGAAATAATTTTTCCTGATGTATCAAATGTTTTCCAAAGCCCTGTTTTCTTCTTGTTTTGAAATCGCCCCGAAGACGAGATTTTTTTACCGCCAGGGTGATACATAACAGCATCGATAATTGTGGTATCTTGAACATGGTTCATTTCGGCACTCAAATCACCATTTTCATAATACCTCTTCCATACACCCGTTGGAACACCATGTTCATATTGACCGCGGTATAGAAGATTACGGGTTTCTTTCCATTGTTGAACCCAAACGCCATGACGCTTTCCCTTGCCGTCTAGGAGATTATAGTCTACACCGGGCAAACCTGAAGGATATAAAGTACCCGGTTTTACTTGGCAATGTGCTATTGCACCAGTTGTAATCAGTGCAATACAAATTAGGTGCTGAACGTAATTCATTATAGGTGCTGAACGTAATTGTTGGCGTGACGCAAGTTGGATGAAAACAATGGATGGAACGAATTTGAGTATAGGAAATTATCAACCTCGTTGAACATAATTTGGTTGTTACATTTGCGCACGAAAAAATCTAAATCATGAAAGTTACCGTTGTAGGAGCAGGGAATGTTGGTGCTACCTGTGCCGATGTGTTAGCCCATCGGGAAATAGCCAATGAAATTGTTCTCGTTGATATCAAGCCCAATTTCGCGGAAGGAAAGGCCTTGGATATATGGCAGACCGCCCCAATCAATTTGTACGACAGCCGAACTGTCGGTAGCACCGATGATTACAGCAAAACTGCCGGATCGGAAGTGGTAGTCATTACGTCAGGATTACCCCGTAAACCAGGAATGACAAGAGATGATTTGATTGCAACCAATGCAGGAATCGTTCGCTCGGTTACAGAAAATATCATCAAATATTCGCCTAACGCGATCATTATCATCGTAAGCAACCCGCTTGACGTAATGACATATTGTGCTTATCTGACGGCAAAAGTGGATAGTCGCAAAGTATTTGGAATGGCGGGAATTCTCGACACTGCGAGATATCGAGCTTTCCTGGCGGAAGCTTTGAACTGCTCTCCTAAAGATATTCAGGCCGTACTGATGGGAGGCCACGGCGATACCATGGTGCCCCTGCCACGCTATACTACTGTTGGTGGTATTCCTGTTACCGAGCTTATCAGTGACGATAAATTGAATGCCATCGTTGAACGCACTAAGACCGGCGGTGGAGAGATAGTTAATCTTCTGGGCACATCGGCCTGGTATGCTCCAGGAGCTGCAGCAGCACAGATGGTTGAGGCGGTGGTTCGCGATCAAAAGAGAATTTTTCCTTGCTGTGCCTGGTTACAAGGTGAGTATGGGATGAAAGACATATACTTGGGTGTGCCTGTAGTGCTTGGTAAAAACGGAATTGAGAAGATTATTGAATTGAAATTGAATTCAGAGGAAAAGGCGCTTTTAGATTCTTCTGCAAAGGCAGTTAAGGATGTTATGAATGTCTTGGACAAGATGAACGCATCGGCTTGATCTCTTGCCGATGGCTGGCAGAAAGGTTATTTCCAACATAAGGGGTCTGCTCAATGTGGCACCGGTAAAATCTGACTTGAGTAGACCTTCGGTTGAACCCCTTGCTCAAATTGAAAACGCATGGCTATCAATAGAGAATCATACCATTACAAATTACGGGGCCATGGATCAGTGGCCCGTCATCAGTGGCGATAATAACACGGAAGTAATAGATGCCTCGGGTTGCTATGTGCTTCCCGCTTGGTGTGATTCTCATACCCACATTGTATTCGCAGGCAGCAGGGTGAATGAGTTTGTTGATCGAATCAACGGTCTGTCCTATTCAGAAATAGCCGCAAATGGCGGTGGCATTTTGAATTCTGCGAGGTTGCTCCAACAAACGTCAGAGGAAGAGCTATTTCAATGCGCTTTGTCGCGTTTGCTCCAATGTGTCGAATACGGCACAGGTGCTATTGAAATCAAGAGCGGCTATGGCCTTACGCTTGAGGCTGAATTAAAAATGCTACGAGTCATTCGACGGCTAAAAGAGGTTTCACCCATTCCTGTGGTATCAACTTTTTTGGCCGCGCATGCAATCCCCGATGAGTTCAAAGGCAACGCTAACGCTTTCGTAGCGGAAGTGATGAGGTTATATATTCCAACAGTGGCGCAAGAGGGTCTCGCCGATTATATCGATGTATTTTGTGAAACGGGGTATTTCAATGCAGAACAAACAAATAAAATTCTCGATTGCGCGAGTTCGTATGGCCTTCAACCAAAAATACATGTCAATCAGTTTAGCATCATTGGAGGCGTACAGGTGGGCGTGGCCTGCAATGCACGTAGTGTCGATCATCTAGAACTGCTCGCGACCTCCGATGTTGAGTCGCTTCGACACTCATCTACAATGCCTGTGGCTCTACCCGCATGTTCACTCTATTTGGGCATTCCCTACACCCCCGCTCGTGTATTGCTCGATGCCGGAATTCCCGTGGCACTTGCAACGGATTTTAACCCGGGTAGCGCCCCAAGTGGCAATATGAATCTTGTCAATAGTCTGGCTTGTATCAATATGCGAATGCGCCCAGATGAGGTAATCATGGCCTCCACCATTCACGGAGCCTACGCTATGGGTATCAACGGAACATTAGGGTCTATTTCGGTAGGGAAAAAGGCAAATCTCATTATTACTAAGCCCATGAAAAATTTCTCTGAGATGATGTATCATTTCGGCGATAATCCAGTGGGTAAAATGATTTTGTAGCAAGGGTTTTCCCATACCCAGTCTATGCATGACAATTTCCGGTGGCTCTATCAGTAAATCAATATCTTGGTTGCAGTACTTCCTAGGTTGTTAGTGACTTTGACGAGATAAATACCCCTTAACCAACCCGAAGTATTCAGACGCGCTGAGGGTGAGCTCAACCCCCTATAAGCGATCTTTCCCGATGCGTCCATTATTTCGATAGCGCATGAACCTTCATTGTATATCAATAGCTCATTTCCAAGCGGGTTATATCGTACTTCGCCTTGTTTAGACGATCCCACCTCATTGTAATTATTGGCGAGGAGTGAAACACAATCAGAGGTTTCTACGCAACCGTTCAAGGTTATTTCAACGGCATAATTCCCATTATCGGTCGGCGCATAAGATTGCTGAATGGCATTTGGAATTTCGGTGTTATCATCACAACGAATCCATTGGTAGCTGTCTGCGATTTGTGCAGCTGTTAGCACGCCAGATTGAATGATAATATCGTTGGATATGGTGGTAACTTCTACGCAGATTTGATTTTCTGAAAGCACAGTGTCATTGGCGGTCATGCCTTCAACGCTGTAGCATCCATCCGTTGTAGCTAGAAAAGTTTCTCCCTGTGCAATATTGATTCCGTTGTTGAACCATTGATATTGGACACCTGCCTGCGGAACCACCGACAACTGGACTGAGTTTCCCTCGCAAAAGGTAAGTGGTCCACTTGTGCTAATAACAGGCGGATTGATATTGGGTACAATCGGTATGACAACCTGTGAGGTGGAATAAATATGATCTCCGGTTCGTCCGCCATTGTTATTGGCTGCATTACCCACAGCATAAAATGTGACAGTGATCGGATCCATGGGAGCAGTCCATGTGAAATTCCAGGTTTTCGATTGGCTTACAAGGCCACTATTCTCAAGATGCGTAATGGTTTTGCGATTGACACCGCTGACCATCGCAAAAAGTGCATGACTATCTGTACCGGCGGTTAATATGCCTGCATTATTTCCCGATGCATCAAGCGCTTCGAAACCGAAACCAAAGAGAGGAGCGCCAGACTGAGAGACGGTCAATGAAATTTGATAGGTCTGTCCGGGTTGATAGCTCCAGTTTGTCAAATCGGCAGAGCTTATAACAACCTCACCTTCGCCCGAGTTTAGAGTAAACGTATTGTGACAATTGGATTTAGCACAGGTCTGTTCACCCGGAGAGCCGTTGTGTCCAGAGCGGCCATCAGAACTATCCTCATTCATTCCCGCTCCCATGGCTAAAACGGCTACAACAGTTATATAAAAAAAGCATGGCACTTTAGATTTATGTCGTTGCATAGCACATTTGTTCGTTTCTGATAGGTTAAATCGCTGAACTATTATCTTCGCCGCAATTTAAATTAGAACAAATTTCAGTATCAAAAAGTTCAAGAAATGAAACCTATAAATCTACTCATTGTATTTTCCTTAATTATCGGTTTTGATGCATCTGCTCAAAGCCCAGATTACAAAGACTTACTGACGCTTTTTGTGTCGGAGAAATATGAAAAGTGCTTAGACAAAGCAGAAGGTTACACCATGGGAGACGCAACGAAAAAGGATCCCTTACCATACATGTACATGAGTCGATGCTTTTTCGAAATGTCGAAAAAGGATGAATTCAAGGAGAAGTATCCTGCTTCATTCAAAGACGCCATGAAGTATCTCTCGAAATATGCTTCCAAAGACAAAGAAAAAAAGTATATCGCTGAATATGAAGATTTCTTCACCGCTATCAGATTGGCCGCAATCTCAGAAGCTGAAACCATGATGGATACTCAGAAATTCAGCAAGGCGAAACAATTGTATGATCAACTCTTGGATCTCGATCCAAATGACGTCGGTGCGAAAATCATGATGGCTCTTGTATTCACTTATAACAAGGCCAAAAAGGAATCTGAACAAGCCACCGCTGAGAGTAAAAAAATGTTGACTGACAAGGTAGGGCCGTTGACAAAAGAACAATTATACCTGCTTAAAGACGCGCTCTCAAGATATTGCTCCGACAACAAGTCGCAAGCCAAGGAATGGCTCAACTTGGGGGATCATTATTTTCCTGATGACAAGGAATACAGCGCCATGAAGGAGTCGATTCTCAATTGAGTCAGTAGTTTTTCAACCTAAAGTATTCCCTGTCTATCGCTCCGAATTTCTTGTTGAATTCTGCAGCACCGGGATTCATGGATCCCATAAAATGAATTTCAGGAAATATTTTTTCGACCCTTAGTTTTTCAATTATAGAATAGATGAGAAGGGCCATCGGACTGCCGCCCTTGTGTTGCGAATGCGTAACATTCTGCACGAGTAGCACTTTTGATTTATAGAGAATGAAAAAATAGGAGGCAACAACTTCGTTCTCAAGCCATACTTCTGAAATGAAACCATATCCCAAATCGCTCGACTTGAGGTATAAACTTTCCATCGCAGCCTCATCATCGCCTGTCCATGTGTATGGATGAAAATCACGCATGAGTTGTGAGAAATTACTCCAATTGCCTTTCTCCTTGAATTGATAACCTTTATTAACTGACTTCTTTACATTTCGCTTTAGATCACCGCTAGGTGTCCATAGATTATCGATGGTAAGAACTTGAACAACTGCAGATTTGCAACCTGCTACTTCAATTGCGAAAGCAAGATTTTTAAAACCGACCGTTCGAGAAATTATCTGCTCGGCAACGGATGCATCGCCTTCAATCCATTTTACGCAATAGGGAGTCACCAGCATCGGTAAGATTCCGAATTTCCACCTGTAGCAAATCGGCAAAACTTCCTCATAATCGCCCTTGACAAATGCACCCCAAGGGTAGCTTACAGCATCCCAGTACCAAGAAAACATAAAGGGCCAATAGCCCAGGGATTCGATTGTGTAGTCATACTTCTCACGATTCAATGCATTGCTATTCACCCATATCCATTCATGGCCATTGACTGAAATACGCCTGGGGAGAAACGGACCTTTCATCAGTGTCCGTTCAGATCAAGATTTTAACGGCCGATTTCCGCTCTGATAAATCTGCTCAATGATCTCAACCACTTTTAATCCTTCGAGCGCATTGGTTGATATGTTGGTTTTGCCTTTGAGGGTATCAACAACATTATCAATAACGTATACATGGTTTGCGGCGGATCCTTTGTAGTGACCATAATCATTGGCCGGATTAGATGGCGGTAGTTCGGGCATCACATAGTCCTTTACATGACAATAGGAAACTTCATTCATATACTGTCCGCCAAGTTTAATAGTACCGTTCTCGGCAATGATGGTGAGACTGCTCTCGAAATTGGTATCCCATATGGATGTAGTGAAATTGATGGATCCCATTCCACCATTGACAAAATCAAATAACACAACGCCACTATCCTCAAATTGTGTCGATGCTTCGTGATTGAAATCACTGAATTTCGATTGCACATTGGTAATGTCACCAAACAACCAGTACATGATATCGATGAAATGTGAAAACTGAGTGAACAACGTGCCACCATCATCATTCAACTGGCCCTTCCAACCGCCCTTTTTGTAATAACGATCGTCGCGGTTCCAATAACAATTAACGTTCACCATGAATATTCTGCCGAGTTTTCCTGATGCGATAAGTTGCTTGATCCATACGGAAGGCGGACTGTAGCGATTTTGCATAACACAAAACACCTGACGGTTCACACGCAGAGCAGTGAAAATCAACTTCTCGCAATCAGGCTTATTGAGTGCGAGTGGCTTTTCAATTACAACATGCTTCTGATTTTTTAGCGCCATCAGCGCGTATTCTGCATGGCTACCATTCGGAGTACAAATGCAAACAACATCCAACTCCGGATGCGCCGCGAGCATAGCCGAGGCATCAGTATAACCGGGCACGTTAAACGTGTTAGAATGATCTTTAATATCACAAACAGCAACAAGTTGGGCTTGCTCATTGCGCATCACCATTTCGGCGTGCCTTTTCCCGATATGCCCAAATCCAATGACTCCGAATTTTATCATAATATCTAATGGGTGGCAAAGATAAAATTTCATCTTCACTCTCTGCCATATTATTGACATCCTTTAAAGGGTTCATCTATTCTCGTGGCGATGCATTGAACAGGATGTAGCCGTAATTGAACAAGAAACTCCATGGCTTCTCCTTTTTCTCGTGATAATAGGCGCCCAATGAAAAGGGGCCGATAATGGAATGATACACCAAAGAAATTGAGCCAGTATAGAGCGGTCGCCAGCGATAGTCTGGCATAGGCAATGCCAAATCTCCGATATTATAATTCACAAATGAGTTTAATACATAGCCCTCACCTCGCAACTCCAAATCGTCCGATAACAGCCCTACCAATAACAAACCACCCGCGGCATAATTCGTAGATCTGAATTGAGGCAAGAAGTAGGTCGGACTCTCAATTGTGGGTTGAAATGCAGGTAAATTGGTAACCGTGCCGATGTAATTAATAAAGATGTCTTGATCACTCCAAACTCCTTCCAAGTGATATCCACAACGAAGTCTGCCAGAACGATTGATGTAAGATTTATATTTTGCTCTGATGTTGATCCATGAATGAAGCTTTTGCACTGTGTCTCTGACTTCCGAGGTGGTACCAGGGATTGAATATTCCACGCCTTGAACGAATTTTCCGCTCAACAGTAACTGACTTCCCTTGGAGGCAAATTGTTTTCTATTTAACGTGTTGTATTCGTAAGAAATTTTTGGAATCCACGCATCAAACTCCGTTCTGTCAGCAGTGTCGGTAGAGAGAAAATTCGTTTTTTGATAGTATTGATCGAACTGGTGGGTATATATCAGTTCTGCTTTTAATACAGCATGATTACCAGATGGCGTGGAGATTTGTACACTTCCGAATCGTTCGTTCAAAAGCACGAACGACGGCTTAACGTCATCAAAAAAAGTGGTGAGACTTCTGTAAAAATCCCAACGGTTGTATGTGAAACTGGCCTTAACTGCGAAGGGAACTTTCCCCGGGAAATCCCATCGAAGAGCTGAATGTAAAGACCCATAATAGCGCCCGAAGTATGTGTTTGCTTCCAGAAAAGCTGAGGTAAGTCCGAACAAATGATATCGCAATCCAAGGTAGCCCGAATTAATCGATCGCGAAGCGAAATTGCCTCCGAACTCCAATTGAAAACTTCTGTTGCGACGAGCATCTAACTGCAGTGTCTTCTTACCTGTGAGACTGTCAAACTTTACTATCGGATAAACACTTTTGATTTTTTCGTCACCAAAAACTCTGAAATAAGGCTGTTTTAAATCAGCCAAGGTCTTAGCCCCTTTCCCAATACCCATTACACGTTGCACATAACGCATTTGCGTTTTAGATAGTCCGTTGATTTCTATATCATCAATGATAATTTCATTTGAGCGGGCTCGAAGTTTTTGTCTCCTTAGTGCAACTTCAGAGCCCACATTTTTTCTGGATATCTCTTTCCTAAAAACATCCTTCACTGCCTGCGCAGCGCTATAACCCGCGGCAATCGCTTCTTCTGCGCGATCAAAATCAAATGTTCCAATTTCATCCAATTGAGGCCGAACCACAATGGTGTTCTCGCACGGCGATTCGATTTCCTTGCGGTAAGTGATCATCGCTTGTATTTGAGAAAGCACGTCATCTTCCTTTGGTGCTTCTATTTGACCAGAAACATTGCATCCTATAATGATATCAGGAATGAATTCTTCGTACATAACATCCACAGGAAAGTTATTGAAAATACCCCCATCGTAAAGCAGGTGACCATTGATGTTCTTGGGCGGCATATAAAACGGGTAGGTGCAAGAAACCCTCGCCGCTGTAGCCAGTGGTCCGTTTCTAAAAACTACCAGCTCTTTCGCCTGTATGTCGGCTGCCACACATCTCAGTGGAATCATTAAATGATCAAAATCGTTGCCTGAAATAGAGTCCGCTCTGGCAAAGTAGCTGGCAAGGTTCCAATCGAGTAAAGCAGGATCTACTAGGTTGGTAGGTAATGAGGCCGTAATCCTCTCGTTCGCTGATATTTTCAATTTTGCAATATCAGATCGGGGCTCCGCCGAATTAAACATGTATGGCACCTCGTCATTCTTAATTCCTGTAGCCATGAGCAGAAACTCACGCGAACTAACCAAATCTTCCATTTCCTGTATGGTGTAGCCGGCCGCGTAGAGCGACGCGATGACGGCCCCCATGCTGGTCCCACAGATATAATCTATGGGAATTTCATTTTCCTCCAACGACTTGAGAAAACCTATATGGCACATCGCTGTTGCGCCACCGCCGCTCAATACAACACCAACCGTCTGACCTTGTAATGCATGCGAAAGAGCAATAGAAACAATAACCACAATATTTCGCAATGAGGAAATCATTCGCAAGCAAGATGTATATCGAATATGACTAGTTCCAACTCAGCTTTGATATTTTCTTCACAATGAAACGTGTTCATTCGGAGTTTGGATTCGCAACATTCTTGAACCATACCAGCTGAACATTTCACCATCCACAAGGCGGACATCACAATTGGGAAAATCCATTTGGAACTGAGAGATATGCTTATCCCGGAAAGGATAGGGCTCGCTCGATAAAAAAATCTTATCGGGATTCAGCGACTTCAAAACATTCATCGTGATTTCCGGATATCGAGAACCGCTAAGAGCAGATGACACATTTTCATATCCCATCCATGTAAGAACAGAGTCGATGTATGTATCACTGCCGACACACATCATGGGTTGATTCCAAATCAGGTAAGCCACCTTGCCGGTTGCTTTGTGTTGCAATCCTGTAAGATGCAATTGAATGTCGTTACAAAGCCGTCTGGATGTTTCAGCAACGCCACATATTTCCCCAATGACCTCGACAAGTGCCGTTGCATCCTGTATGCATTTGACGTCGGCCATGAATACGGGAGCAATTTCCGTTAACGTCTCTATTTGGTCGCGCTCATTCTCTTCCTTCGCTCCAATGATTAAATCGGGAGCAAGCATCGAAATGACTTCCGTCTTCAAAGTCTTTGTGCCACCTACAATGGTTTTTGTTGCCAACCAACGCGAGGGATGTACACAAAACTTGGTAACTCCCACCACACGATCTTCAACCCCTATATCAAATAGCAACTCACTTATCGAAGGAACGAGAGAAACAATGCGAGTGGGCCGCATTGCCAATCGCAATTCACGGTTCATTTGATCACGATATAGATACAGTTCGTTGGACATGAGTCGTGTCAAATATGTCGCGGTTTTTGTCGTGAACTGACAAAAATCCGATGACATCATCCAAAAATGTGACACAATTGCCGATGAATGCTCCTCCCTGCACAATGGCACTATGGTTGAAAGTGAGAGTGCAAAACAAATCCAATGAACAAAGTAATAGGAATCGACCTCGGCACCACCAACAGCTGCGTCTCCGTGATGGAAGGAAATGAGCCCGTTGTAATTGCAAACAGTGAGGGCAAAAGAACCACTCCATCTATCGTGGCCTTTGTGGAAGGCGGTGAACGCAAAATCGGCGATCCGGCAAAACGACAGGCCATTACCAATCCCAGAAAAACCATTTACTCTATCAAAAGATTCATGGGTAATACCTATGATGAATGTGCCCGGGAAGTATCCAGGGTTCCCTACGAAATCGTAAAAGGCGATGGCAATACACCCCGGGTGAAAATTGACGATCGCAATTATACTCCGCAGGAAATTTCGGCCATGGTCCTTCAGAAAATGAAGAAAACTGCCGAAGATTACCTGGGACATGAAGTAACTGAAGCGGTTATCACAGTTCCGGCGTATTTTAATGACAGTCAACGCCAGGCCACGAAAGAAGCCGGCGAAATCGCTGGACTCAAAGTAAAAAGAATCATCAACGAACCTACCGCAGCGGCGCTGGCCTATGGTCTCGATAAGAAATCGCAGGACATGAAAATCGTTGTGTTCGATTGTGGCGGAGGTACGCACGATGTATCAGTGCTAGAATTGGGCGATGGTGTTTTCGAGGTATTGTCGACCGATGGCGATACACACCTTGGAGGTGATGACTTCGACCAAGTGATTATCGACTGGTTGGTACAAGAATTCAAGAATGAAAACGGCAATCAGTTTGATCTAACGAAGGATCCAATGGCACTGCAACGACTGAAGGAAGCTGCCGAGAAGGCAAAGATTGAGCTCAGCTCAGGAAGCAGCACTGAAATCAATCTACCGTATATCATGCCCGTTGATGGCATACCCAAACACATGGTGAAGAATTTCACGCGTGCCAAATTCGAGCAACTCGCAGATAGTCTCATCCAACGAACTATTGCCCCTTGTGAAAGTGCTTTGAAAAAGGCAGGTTTGAGCGTGAAGGATATTCAGGAAGTGATTTTAGTAGGAGGATCTACTCGCATACCTGCCATTCAGGAAGCAGTAAAGAAATTCTTCGGCAAAGAGCCATCGAAAGGAGTGAATCCAGATGAAGTAGTAGCCGTGGGTGCTGCCATTCAAGGCGGGGTTCTCACAGGCGAGGTGAAGGATGTATTGTTGCTCGATGTTACTCCCCTTTCACTTGGTATCGAAACCATGGGTGGAGTCATGACGAAACTTATTGAGTCTAACACCACAATCCCTACAAAGAAGAGTGAAGTTTTCTCTACCGCAAGCGACAACCAACCGAGCGTTGAGATCCATGTTCTTCAAGGAGAGCGCTCAATGGCAAAGGACAATCGCACCATCGGACGTTTCCACCTCGATGGAATTGCGCCCGCGCCGCGAGGTATACCTCAAGTTGAAGTGACTTTCGATATCGACGCGAATGGAATCATTTCGGTTAGCGCAAAAGACAAGGCCACAGGAAAAGAACAGAACATTCGAATTCAAGCGTCATCAGGTTTAAGCAAAGAGGAAATTGAAAAGATGAAGCGCGAAGCTGAGATGAACGCCGATGCCGACAAGAGAGCAAAGGAGGAGGTAGACACCATCAATCAGGCAGACACCCTCATTTTCCAGACAGAAAAACAATTGAAGGAATTCGGTGATAAGCTGCCCGCTGATAAAAAAGGTCCTATTGAAGACGCTCTTGCTGAACTCAAAAAGGCCCATGCAGGTAAAAACATTGAGGAATGCAAAGCAGCCATTGAAAATTTGAACAACGTATTTTCCGCCGCTGCCTCGGAGATGTATGCCAATTCGGGAGGACAATCCGGTGCTTCTGATGCCTCAAACGGCGGTAAATCCAGTGATTCAGAGGTTACCGACGTAGACTTTGAAGAGGTTAAGGACGAAAAGAAATAAATTCATTATCACAGTTGAAAGGGCTGCCTCGGCGGCCCTTTTTTTTTTATCGTCCAATGCACAGATACTTTTGCATTCAATCCACCCCCAAGTATTTATGCGTCTGCAATGAAATTCGCCAACGCGGATGGTTTTTTACAAAGTCAAAAATCAAGGGCTGCATTTCGTCGCGCTTGCTCCACTCAGGTTGCATATACAACAAACAATGCTCACTCACTTGTGCTGCATGTTTTGCCGACCATTCCAAATCACTTCGGTGATAAGCCACGGTCTTGAGCTCATTCGCAAGAAGATGAATTCCTGCTAACGGCTCTTTGAATTTCTTGGGTGAAAATGTGATCCAGTCCCAATGGCCCGATATAGGATGTGTACCCGAGGTTTCCAGATGCGTCCTGATCCCCGCATCTCGCAACGCGGTGGTAATGGGTTCAAGGTGGTACATCAAGGGCTCGCCACCGGTAATGATACAGATGGGAGCCCCGCTCGCCTTGACCATGTCAGTAAGCTCCTCTACCGATCGCTTGGCATGTGCCTCTGCATCCCAACTCTCTTTCACATCACACCAGACACAACCCACATCACATCCACCCAGTCGAATGAAAAATGCCGGCGCCCCGGTAAAAAATCCTTCCCCTTGAACAGAGTAGAAGGTCTCCATGACGGGTAATGCAATATTAGAAATCATAGCGCAAGTTAAACTCTTTGAAAGTTTGCTTTATACTGAGCACTCCAGTTTATCGCCTAGAAACTAATCTAAAGAAGATTTGAATTGTTTTTCTATTTCCTTAAGGAGTTGATCTTTTCTGCGTTGAAAGTAGCCTTTGGTGATAAAATAAAATTTACTATCGTCGACTTGCTGTAACTTTTCTAATGCCTTCTTTTTATTGCCCTCAAAGAAATCGGCCCAGGCACTGAATAAATGAAAATGATCGTAATACCCCTTCCATTCGAATTCCTTTACTTTCGCGTATTTATTTTGGGCTTCATTTAAGACCTCCCTCAATAAGGCTAAATTATCCGAATCGATGAGAGCGTCAGCAACGAAATAATGAAATCCTGGAAATAAACCAAATACAATTTTACGATTGGGTTTTTCGATTTTCAGCTGACGGTTGATACACTCAAATAACTCTTCCTTTCTTTCAGGCGCGAATCGAAGTAGAATATTATAAAAACGTCCTTTGACAAATGGATGCATTTCGGTTTCGAATCCGTAGTAGCGCCAAAGATTCTCGAGATACTTTTCAAATTCTTCCTTCCTCTGTCTCTCATTTGCAGCTAGAACCAGCAAACAAGTTGAGAAAACAATGTCATTTACTGATTGGCTGTATTGTAAATATTTTTCATAACCTTTATATTGAAACTTGGCTAGTATATCGTAGTCTGGAAAAAGCTCATAATAGAATTTTCGGCCGTTCTCATTTTTAGCCATTTGATCGGATATGGACAGAAATAAAGCCTCATTATTACGAAGCTCAATAGCAATTCTTCTGTACATGATATGAGTCGTGGGGTCCAGAATATCTATTCTCTCAAAATGCAGTGGAGAAAAGAATTGCAGAATGAAATCATGAAAATTCCCACTTGTACTGATTTGTTTCTCTTTTTTTGCAATAAATTCTTGAAAGGTTCTAATTGTGAAAGTGCTAGGATTGAATTTAGAAAATTCAATGTTGAAAAATCTTCTTATTGTGCTGGGACTAATACTCTTGTTAGTTAGACATTCTATTTCGGAAGACAATAATTTACAGTCGAACTGACAACATACTTGGAAACCAATTAATTTTTCCAGACGATTTCGTAGCTCATTCTTTTCTAATTCCTGCAAAGGGTTAGGACGACGTGGCACTTAAGGGTGTTAAATGAGATTGTTCTGTGCAAAAGTGTAGGACAAGTTCAAAGATTTGCATCGACATCAATTAATGGTATATAATGGTACATGTAGAGAACATATCTGAAAATATTTTTGTACAAATTAATTAATATGTCATTAAAAAAGGCACGCGCAGCCGCCGCAAAAACCAAAGATGGAAAAGTTGATCTAAGAACCAAGGAGGGTAAGGAGGTTGCCCGATTGAGAGAAGAGAGGAACGCTAAACGAGCTGCAAGGAAAGCGGCAAAGAAGTAATAAATGCACACTCTCGTCATAGGTACTTCTAAATCGAAAAATGAAGATGTCTATTACATAGAAGCGAAGGATAAATTTTGGAAGTCCTTGTATTTATCTGGTTTTACGGAACGGCAATTACAGCCGCACGAATACCGAGAACTCATTCATAAAGGCGTTGGCTTCGCAGAGCTAGCTTTTAATCATCAATTTACAGGTAAAGACAAATTAGATATCCCATATTCTCAAGATACTCAACTTGAAAATGATTTGACGATTGTTATGGATGGAATTCCTGATTTATTCAATTTTATCCGTAACTCTGGGGTTAGAAATCTCGTTTTTAATGGCAAAACTGCACTTTCTTGTTTCCTAGAATTTTATTCAACCGGGGTGATTCTAAGTTTAAACTCATCATTTATCAGAGATAAAAATCTATCTTACGGAAAGTGTCTTCAATGGGAGGGACTAGATGTTTTTTTAATGCCAAACCTGTCTGCTTCAGCCGGTAATGAGTGGAAAAATCACAGTGGCCTTGAAACATGGACAAACCTATGGAAACAGTTGAAATCAAAGCACCAATCTGGAACTGATTTCAATGAATATGTTAAGCTTCAAAACCATGGAAAAATTAAGACGCTTTTGTTGACTCCAAAACAAAAAGTGGTTTTGGGCTTATCACTTTTCCTTATCTCTATAACCTGTATAATGATTTATCTTCTAGCAACCAAAAATGTAATAACTAAATAATATTATGGCAAGAGAACTCTCTATGAATGGTAATACCAAGCTAAAAACTATTAAGCAAGAATTTAATGATAGGTTTCCCTATATTCGTCTGAGTATTTACGATCAAAGCGAAAGGTCAAATCCAACTAAAACCCCACTCAATGGTGAAAAAACCATTTCTGAAGTGAGAACGATAAAGTCTTCAGAACCTGCGATCATTCGTGGGGGACAAAAAGTTAAAAACCTTGAGAAGATGGTGGATCAGATTTTTGGTCTCTATTGTCAAGTCGCATACACTGATAAGGATAATAATAGAGCATATACAACGGGTAGTCATGATGAGATGTCACTTAGGGAACTGAATGCATTAGGTGAACAATTAGGATGGAAAAAAGGAATTTGGGAATAGACTATGGCAAAGAACCCACGAATTCAATCATTAAAAAGTGAAATCGCCAGTATCAGGAAATCTATTGAAACTCGAAAAAAATCGATTCAATCGATTAAGGGAGACAAGACGAAAATTGTTGAGCGATTCAAAGGACAAATTGCTCGGGCAGATAAGAGTGATAAGGCAAAGTTGCGCGATCGGAAAAAAGGCGAAATAGAGAATTTAAACAAGCAAATTGAGGCACTCAAGCGTGTAATCGAAGATTTCAGAAAACGAATTGACAGAAATCAGGAGGAAATACGCAGATGCAAGTAAAGGATTTACTTTTTCCGATTGCATGTGGTTTGCTTGGGGGATTGACAAGTATGTTTTCCGATTTTTATTCATTGCACGACGCGATAAATATGTCAACAGTGGCTTCGCTCTAATTACCAAGAAGGCGGGTAGGTTTTTTGGTGGTTTTGTAATTGGGTTCTCACTTGGTTCTAGCCTAACAACTCGAAAATGATTTTTTGGATATTCTTGAAAGCAAGGTTATTCGATATCATTTTTCCCTGATTCCCCAACAAACCAATCTTTCTTCACCTTAAACAATACATTGAATGTGGTGAGCGAACCATAAATGCGTGTGATGTATTGCTGCATTTCAACCTTCTCTGCATCGCTGAGCTTCGCGTGCGCGTTGACCTTTTGCTCAAGCACCCGCAGGCGATCCCGCAACATAACAATCTTGTGAAAGAAGCTCTCAATCGGAATTTCTTTCGGCTTAAGGGACGTGTCTTTGGGTTGAAGTATGAGCTGACCACCCGTCCATCGATCGCCTAAATCAACATGCTCAGTGACATCGTAGTACATATCGAAAACATTCTTGAGCGCTTCCACAGCGTCTTCTATTGGCACCACCATATTCGCGCCCTTGCCCGCCTCAAGAAGTTGAAAGCCGTCAAAGGCCTTGCCCAATTCCATATCACCATGCTCTCTAAAATAGATGCGGTAATGAAACTCAGAGATATCGATAACAACGCCTTCGCCATATGCCGGGTGCCGAAGTTTGGAACCCAATGTAAAGTCTGCCATGCTATTTGGTTTTTTGTGCAATTAAATCGTAGTGTCCGGCGTCAATGACTTCTGCCGTGATAAACTGCCCTGTTGACAACGTGCCCGCCGGTTCTTCGATGATAACCTCGTTATCCACCTCCGGCGAATCAAACTGTGTACGTCCGTAATACACACCTCCCTCGTACTTGTCAATGAGCACTTTCAAAGTTTGACCCACCATTGCCTGGTTGTGCTCAAGTGCGATTTCCGATTGAATGGCCATGATTTCATCGGCACGTTTGCGCTTGGTGGCAGCCGAAACATCATCCTTCATCCCAAAGGCATGGGTGTTCTCTTCATGTGAGTATGTAAACACGCCCAATCGAGAAAACCTTGTGGTCTTCACCCATTCACACATCTCTAAGAAATCTTGCTTTGTCTCACCGGGAAATCCCGTAATCAATGTGGTACGAAGAGCAATGTCAGGAACCTTGCTGCGGATGTCTGCAATAAGGGCATCCGTTTTCTCCCGCGTTATTCCTCGACGCATAGCGGTGAGCATTCGTGTGGTGGCATGTTGCAGCGGCATGTCCAAGTATTTACAGATATTGCTGCGTTCGTTCATCACATCCAAAATCTCCATAGGGAAGCCCGACGGGAAAGCGTATTGCAAGCGTATCCATTCAATGCCCTCTACATCACTGAGACGCCGCAGCAGGTCGGGCAAAGTACGTTTACGCGTGATATCCAAACCGTAATAAGTGAGGTCCTGAGCAATCAATATGAGCTCCTTTACCCCTTTAGCAGCAAGCGATTGAGCAGATTTGACCAACTCTTCCGGAGATGTGCTGGTGTGTTTTCCGCGCATCAATGGGATGGCACAAAACGAACAAGGCCGGTCACAACCTTCCGAAATTTTGAAATAGGCATAATGAGATGGTGTGCTCAGCAGCCGTTCTCCCAACAACTCCTTTTTGTAATTGGCCTTGAGTGTTTTTAGCAAACGCGGCAATTCCTTAGTACCGAAATAGGCGTCGACCTCGGGAATATCTTGCTCGAGTTCTTCACGATATCGTTCGCTCAGGCAGCCGGTGACGTAGAGCTTATCAATGTTTCCTGACTCCCGCTGTTTCGACCATTCAAGAATGGTATTGATGCTTTGTTCTTTGGCCGACTCAATGAAACCGCAGGTGTTGATGATGACCACTGCAGCTTGTTTATCACCCGTTTCAAAACCCACTTCAAAGTCATTCGCCCTGAGCTGGGCGGCCATCGTTTCACTATCAAAAGTGTTCTTGGCGCACCCAAGTGTTATGATGTTTACGTTATTGCTTCTTAAAGTTCTTGCTTTCACTGCGCCAAAAGTCCGATTTTTTGTCTACATTCGCACGGCATTTTTTGAAAATGTACCAAAAGTCCGCAACGACATTTGGTGTTTTGAAAATCTAAAAAAAGAATATGTTACAGAATTCTTTGCAGTACAGTGGGAAGATGGACCAAGACTGTGTCATGGAGTTCATTGATTTGCTCAATCGCATTTTAGAGAGTAGCAAAGGCGAGCGTAAGGAATGGCGCAGGATTTGTCGTTTCGCCATTGAGTTGCTGGATAACGGGATTCGTTATAGTACCGATTCAAAACTCACTTTTGCCTGGGATATTCAAGACGACAAAATCACTTTCGAATTGAGGAATAACGCTCAAAAAAATGATGCGCTGCGTCTGAAGTCACACGCAGAGAAGTTAATGGGACTCGATAAAGACGATGTCAAAGAAACCTATTTGAAACAATTGTCGGAATCAGGTTTTGGTGAAAAGGGCGGTGCAGGATTGGGACTGCTTCATATGTTCCGCAAGGGTGTAACCGACATCAACATTTCTGTAGAAGACAATCGCGATGGCAACTTCACCTGCATCAGCAAAATCACCGCACCATTCCCCACCATAGAACCGGCACAAGCCAGTGCTTAATCGGTTATCGGGCATTTATTTATTCCATTTGAAATGAGCGACGACAGGAAAATGATCGCTCAACTCCTCTCTC
Organism: uncultured Comamonadaceae bacterium; assembly: GCA_964555295.1. Classification (GTDB taxonomy): domain Bacteria; phylum Bacteroidota; class Bacteroidia; order Flavobacteriales_D; family Sanyastnellaceae; genus CAZKRL01. Next base: position 53,105 of record CAZKRL010000013.1, read on the forward strand.
ACCACCCCGCATTTACCACAGCTTAACGCTTCGTCGTGCAAAAGGTAATCAATTCTCAAACCCGGGAATGAACCGTTGTAGGTTGCACCAATGCCATTACCACTTTCAAGAAAAGCATCTTTCAAATTCCCACGAATTTCATGGTAGGCAAACGATGCGGGCGTGTCGTTGAAATCACCGCAAACCAAAACCGGATGCCCACAATTATCAATGTGATCACGAATTCTTCTCGCTTGATCTGCGCGCTTCACGAAAGCACTGGCGAGACGCTTGCCAATACGCTTTCCTGCATCATCGAGTTCGTGTGCTTGCGCTTCACCTTCGGCAACAGCATAATCCTCCGGCTTCAAATGAATCGATTGCAAATGTGCATTGATGATGCGAAGGGTGTCATTTCCCACCAATACATCCGCCCAAATGCAATGGTTACCGGTTTCGTTCTCGTAAGGAATCTCACCCGTGGCAATAATGGGGTATCGACTGAAAATCACAATACCAAAAAATCGTTTTTGAGATAAGGCATGCGTATACCTCATGTGCGTTTGGATGTCTGGGTAGATGCTTCGAATGGAGTCGGTGGTAGGAAAATGTCCTTTTTTATCGGAGTGAAAAAATTCTTGAAGACAAATGATCTGACAATCCTCCTCTTTGATCAATTTCAATATGCTTGCCCTGATTTCATGGGGATCTGTTTTGCTGTAATACCCCATCATATGGGTATTGAAAGTCATTACGCGAAGGGGGAAATCTTCAGGCTTCTCTGTGAAGTTGAAATGACAATAGCGCATGGCTACGGGCAAACTCATGATCAATAGAACGAGTTGTATCCACCGCCATCTGCTGGCGGTAAGAAAGAACAGCACAAGTGCGCATATGTTGAGCAGGAAAATCAACGGAAATGCAATACCAAATAGCGCGGGAAACATGATAACATCCGGTGGAATCCATTGCGCAAAAACGGAGAGCAGTAATGATATAGCACCTGCAACCCCCATGAGAAAGCGTATTGCACTCCCAAGAAAAGATTTTGATTTCCCTGGCTCTTTTGCTGCCATCAGATATCCTTTGAATTGCGTTCGAGATACTCCTTCTCAGATGCAGTGAGACTGTTGTAACCACTGCGCGAAATCTTATCGAGCAAGGCATCTACTCGCTGACGTTTGGTGGCCCGTTCTGCATTGAATTCATCATCGGTTTTGGGTCGGCCATGCGACTTGCTTGAGGGAGTGTTGCCTGCAACAAATCGCCACGCAAAACCCAACAAAGCTCCGCAAATAGCACCACCCATATGTGCGCTGTGCGTGCCCATGTCGTTTCCACCGGCAATCATCCATAAATCCACCGACAGAATGATCAGCGCCATCCATTTCAAATCCAAAAAGAAACTACCCGTCAATTTAATCTTGAGTTGCGGATGCGCCACCCAACCCGCGCAGATCAAACTTGTAAGGGCTGCGCTCGAGCCCGTGATGTATTGCACGGATGAAGGTCCGATCGCAGGCACCATGCAAAATGCGAGATACCCCGATAGGCCACCGCCAAAAAATGCCATCCCAACGCGCTTCGTGCCGAGGTGCCATAGCAAGGGCGACAACAATAACGACAAGATGCCGAGATTGAAAAGCAGATGCAATGGATGAAGATGAAGAAAAAGATGTGTGATAGCGCTCCATGGCTGTTGGAGCAATAGATTAAGATCACGCGGTGCGCAAATCATGCGAATCCATTGCTCTTCGTCAGCGGTTGCCAACACATACTTCAACAGCATCGCCAACACAAAAAATGCTATGTGAAGTCCAATCAAGACTGTTTGAGCACTCAACGAAAAATACCGATTCACCTTACTGCTCATGCGGAATACAGGCGTCCTTGACTCTGCATTTGTTTTAGCATGATATACCCGGCGATCATTCCACCGAGATGGGCGAAATGTGCCACATTATCACCCGAACGATTGGATACACCCAGGATCAATTCAATAGCGCCATATCCCAAAACGAAATACTTTGCTTTGATGGGCACCGGAAAAAATAGCAGCATCATTTCTGCATTGGGGAACATAAATCCGTAGGCCATCAACAGTCCAAACAAGCAACCTGAGGCACCTACCATGCCTATGTTTAGCGCCAGATTCAACTTGCCCATTTCAAGGTTGGTATAGTTTTTACCTTGTGACAATACATTGTATCCATTGCTCCAAACCTCTTGGGCATCGCTCGCCGATAACTGCGAAACCAATTGGTTCACCTCATACATGGTAATCAGCTGATGCAGGGCAAAAGCGCCGAGTCCAGCAATCAAATAGAAGATCAGAAATTTCTTCCCGCCCCAGTATTGTTCAACGGCTGCGCCAAACATATATACGCCGAACATATTGAAAAATATGTGTGAAAGATTGGCGTGTAAAAACATGTAAGTAATCAATTGCCAGGGACCGAAATTTTCACTTTGGAAATAATATCCGGTGAGCAGGGCTTCAAGACCGGGCATCATATTCGTGATGAAAAACATGCCAATATTGGCTAGCAGCAATGCTTTGGTAACCGGGGGTAATTGAATCATGGTCAAAATTATTGAAACATTGCCTCCATTTCTGACTGGGTCATGCGCACAAAAATGGTCTCACCCTTCGGCGTTTTATGGGGGATGGTGCATTGCATCAATTTCTGAACGAGGTGTTCCATCTCTTCGTTGGTAAATCTTTTTTGTTTGGAATGGGGAATGGCGCGGGCCAATTTCTGACGCACCCTATCTGCCACTGATGTGAGGATGATGCCTTGTTCTTGGCGTACTTCATCAAGGACGTTGGATAGCAAGACATCGGCATCTTGTGGCGACATACCCGCCGGAATACTGATGACGTGGGTATTTTTCTGATCATCTGTTTGCCAGTCATAACCCGCATCGATGAGTTCTTCACGAATTTCTTCCATCAGGGCGGCATCATTGGGCAACACCGGAAGGGTATGATGACCCAGCAACAACTGTGAGTCTATTTTAGAAGGAGTATCTGTTTTTTGTTCTTCGTGAAAAATCCTTTCCTGAGCACGCTGCGGATGAATGATCAGCACATCGGTACCGCGGTCACAGAGTATTGTGCCGTTCAAGAGCTGGGTAAATCTCATCTCTTCCGCCGGCTTGGGTATGAGAGGTTCCGGGCTTGCCTGCCGCTGAATTTCGTAGAGTGATTCCCAAGATGGATGCGCAGATGACTTGCGTTCCATCCAGTTTTCTACCACATGCGGTTTTGAAGAATATCCCTTTTCATTTTCGAAAGGATTGTATCCCGGATTCACCGTGATCTTTGGGGCAGGGGGTATTTCACCAGCAGGAATATGTACAAACGGCAGAGCGTTTTCCTGATTAAAATCAATGCTTGGTGAAAGCTGAAATTTACCAATCGCCCTTTTGACCGCTGCGTGAACGATGGCATAGATGGCGCGCTCATCAAGAAATTTCACTTCCGTTTTGGTTGGGTGAATATTGATATCGATCTCTGAAGGATTGATCTCGAGGTAAAGCGCATAAAAGGGGTGATGGCCATGAGGCAGCAAAGCCTCAAAGGCATTCTGCACAGCATGATGTATGTATGCGTGTTTGATGAAACGATGATTCACAAAAAGGTATTGATCACCGCGCGATTTTTTCGCTGCGTCGGTTTTTCCGATAAAGCCCGTAACTGAAACGATTTCTGTAGACTCTTCCACCGGCACCAGCCATTCGTTGTAGCGGGCACCGAAAACATGTACCAGGCGCTGACGCAACGGTGCTACCGGAAGCTTGAGGTATTCCTGATCTTGATGTATCAGTTCAAAATGTATCTCGGGATGGGTAAGAGCAACGCGGTGAAACTCATCGAGGATATGCCGGAACTCTACAGGATCACTTTTAAGGAAATAGCGACGCGCCGGCACATTGAAGAAAAGATTCTTGACTTTGAAAGTGGTGCCTTCGGGGCAGGCATGCGGCGCATGTGATTTCACCTTGGAGCCGGAAATATCGGTGATGGTACCCATCGGAGATTCTTGTCTGCGCGTGTACATCTCTACCTGAGCAATGGAGGCAATACTCGCCAATGCCTCACCACGAAAGCCCTTGGTGTGAATGGAAAACAGGTCATCTACCTTCTTGATTTTGGAAGTTGCATGCCGCTCGAAACACATGCGTGCATCATTCTCCGACATTCCCTTGCCGTTGTCAGTGACTTGAACCAAGGTCTTGCCAGCATCTTTCACAATGAGTTGTATGCGACCGGCTCCGGCATCCACGGAGTTTTCAAGCAATTCTTTTACTACGGAAGCAGGCCGCTGTACGACCTCGCCGGCGGCAATTTGATTGGCCAATGATTCCGGCAACAACGATATAATATCCACCCTTCAAAAGTAATTTTTCGAGAGACGTCTTTTACTTCAATTTCTTCACCGCTTATTCACCGGATTTTCACAATGCCGCAAGCACGTGGTCCCAATCTGTTCGGCAAGATGAAACCACCAGTAGTCGCTGAATCACTGCGTCGAGAATGCTATCCGGACAAGAGGCACCGCTGGTGACAATGACCTTGCGCCTTCCCGCTGCTTCAAGCCAGCCATGGGTTGTTCTCAGCTGTTGCGCAGGATAATCGAAATGCCGAATGCTGTTTTCATCCATGATTTCATCGGCATCACGGATGAAATAAGTGGGCATCGATTGCGCAAGGATATCAGCAATCTGTGAAGTATTGGAACTGTTGTAGCCACCTACCACCAAGGCCATAGATGCCCCGAGCTCTGCGGCTGCCATAGTAGATTGCTGATTATCATTCGTGGCGTAACAAAGCGTGTCGCGCGTGTCTGCAAAATAGGTCGACCAGTTTTCTCCATGCAACTCCTTCATCACCGCACGCAAGAACTGCGTGATCTCCTCTGTTTCAGTGGCCAGCATAGTGGTTTGATTCACTACCCCAAGCTTTTTCAAATCCTTTGTCACATCAAAGCCGTTGGAGTATTTGCCTGCAAAGTCAGTGGCAAAGTCTGCAGCGCTGCGATGACCACGGATATATTCTGCCAGCAACTCGGCCTCCCGCATATCGCGCACAATTACACTGGGTGAATTGCTGTTGCTGTGCGAAAAAGTGGCGCGTGTTTCTTCATGTTTGTATTTGCCGTGAATCACCACACTGAAGCCATCGCGACCAATCTCAGCACTGCGTTTCCAGACTTTTTCAACGAACGGACAAGTTGTATTGTACGCTTCAGTGATCGCCCCGATTTCAGTCAACTTCGCCGAGATTTCGAGCGTGGTTCCAAACGCAGGAATGATAACAATATCCTCCTTCGTGATTTCATTCCATTCTATCAGTTGCTGACCCGATGTATCAAAAATGAACTGCAATCCGGATGCCAATAAATCTTCATTGATGGCGGGATTGTGAATCATCTCGCTCAAGAGAAATATGCGCTTATCAGGATTTTCTTTGATCGCCTTGAAGGAGCGCTCAATGGCATTCTCAACGCCGTAACAAAAACCGAAGTGACGAGGCAACACCAATGTGAGGTTATCGAACTCAAGTGTAGTGGGACTAAAATCCTGCTTGCGCGGGTCTCTCAGTTTACGAACCTCTTTCACCCGACTGATGATTCCTGAGCGATAGGTAACCGGTACATCAAATTTTTTCATGTCAATTTTTTTGGCGGATGGACTTCATATACTCACTCAGATGATTGCGCTTTACCGCTTTGTGCAGTTCCATCAGTGAAGGATTTTTCTTGAACTCGTCGGTATGCGTGAGTTGGGCCACAGCGATGTAACCTGCCTCGCAATACACATCATGCGACAGTTTTTGTTTCGTCTCCAAAGCTTTCAATGCATAACCATGAATATAGGTAAACAACAAATCAGGAAAATCGTTGGTAAAGGGAAGATCGGAAGTGTTTACTTCTACGCGAACAAAAGGTGACCCGCTGATCCATTCCAGCACGAACGCATTGGCCTCACTGCGTTTGGACAGTTCCTGTTGCAGCGGTGAACAAAGCAGCCATTGCAAAATTTTCTTTACGTTTTCCAGATCACGTTTGTATTGAGCAGCGGTTGACCAGGTGTTATCCTTGGGAATATCAGGGCATCGACAATCTTGCGCCTGCGATGAATTCAGCGTGCACCAAAAAAAAGCGAAAAGCCAGGCGCGCCGTATCACATCAATCTGTTTTTTCGATGAATTGAATTCCCAGCGTTTCCAGTTCGCGCAATACGGGCTGATAGAGCTCCGGCCGCGTGGGCACCTGAACACCACGCAATGCGATTTCACCGCGCAGGTACATGCGGGCAGCAATGGCAATGGGGAATCCAACGGTCTTCGACATGGCGGTATGTATGGGATCATCGCCATATACCACCAGATACGACTGCAAGATTTTTTTCTTGTCACCAGCCGCCGCAACGAATCGATGCCACATCACAATCATATCCTTGTCATGCTCGCCCAATTTCCATTTCTTCTCAATCAATTTTTGCAGTGCCTGTGCCGGCGTGCCCTCTGAAATCCCTACGGGTTCATCACTGAAAATACCGAGCCATTCGAGTTTCTCCATGGCATCAGGACCAACCACCGCTTGATGCGCCAACTGAGATTTCAACTCACCGTGGGGCAGAAAGCGCGCAGTGAAATCGGCCCATGTAGCATTGACAGAAAACTTCACATGTGTTTGATCATCGGTGAGACCACATTGCACGAGCGCATCCCATGCAGTGCAAAACCCCTTTTTGCGCAAGGTTCCGCGAATCAGCGTGGGGATATTGGGCAGTCCGTAAAAAGCACGATACTTCAGAGAGTCGCGATTTACGTAGCCATCGAAGCTACCGTGATCGGGAATGTTCACCTCGGTGAGCCGGCGAAAAAGTTGTTGGTAGGGAACATATTTCACCACATCCTTCTCCACGAAACAAGCCGGCGCTCCGGCACCTGCGAGCACTACATTTCTCGGATTCCAAGTGATTTTATATCCCCACGGGTTGTTGTCAGACTCGGGAGCAATCAGTCCGCCGGTATAGGATTCAAACGACTCGAGCTGCATACCTTCTCCTTGTAGCTGATGCACGATGGCCATGGCCGACATATGATCGATACCGGGGTCCACCCCCATTTCATTGAGAAGCAACACGTCGGCGGCTTGGGCATCGGCATCGAGGGCCCACATCTCGTCAGACACATAGCTTGGTGTGATCAGCGACTTGCGGAAACGGATACAATGTTCAGCCACCGCAGCGTGCATGGTAGCGGGGAGCATAGAAATCACGAGCCGCACCTCACTCTGCGAAATCTCTGCAGCGAGTTGATCGGGGTTGGATGCATTGAGTGCGAAGCTCTCACCGTTCTGGCCGGGTGCGATATGACGTGAAGCGAGTTGAGCATCGGCATCCCCCATTCTGACCTTAAAGTTTTCCTGAGCAGCGTGTTGCAACAGATGTGTTATCAGATCGGAACTGCTGCGACCTGCACCGAGGATCAATATTGTATTCATGTCGGTGCTAAGGTATGATTGAGGCGGTTAACGGGGAAATGGGTGAGTGGCAGTTGGGTAAGTGGGAAAGACGTGCAATAAACTCACTGCGGTTCATATGCTAGATACCTGACAACTACTTACCTAATCACTGGCTGTTGGGTAAGTGGTAGTCGGTTAAGTGGCAATAACCACGCTTCATAATCTCACCGGCGTCATCCCCCTCTCCTTTGGAGAGGGGCCAGGGGTGAGGCCTTTAAAAGCTCGGGCCTTGCAGGACCGGAGCAGTAACAAATCGTTTGAATAAAACGATTTGTAAAATTTAATCCCTCAGGCAACGAACGCCCCAACCGGTTTGCGTGCTGGCGTCGTAGAAGTAGCGGACTACAAAGGTGTAGTTGAAGACCAGTTCTCGGTACCACGCGTAGTAGGAATCGTACTGGGAACTGCTCCACCAGAAGCCGAAGCTGCCCATGTAGTCGTAAACTCCAATGTCGCCGCGGAAACCGCCCGGGAGACCAGAGAAGCCGCTGATGTTGGTGGCGCCAGCATTGGGAGAAAACCACAAGCCCGTTGCCGCTTCGATTGTACCGGTACTTTTCATCGCACCTCCTGCAACACTCTCGCCGCCAAGAAAAGTAGTTAGATCCGTCCACTCTGCATCACTGGGCACATGCCAGCCCGTGGGACATAACCCGCGCGGGTCAACACATGCGTACCAGTTATACAACTTACCATAAGGACAAGCGTAACTCGCGTCGTTGTTGTAATATGCCCAGGCGCCTTGTGTGGTATTTTGCCATTGCGAATTTGATAGCCCCGTCGGTATCGCGTCGCCGTTGCGGTATATACTCGTGTTCAGATTCTCTGCCATCCACTCCTGAGTGCCAATGACTATGGTCTTATAGCTGTTGCCCTCCTGGTCGGTCATACTGCCGTATGTTAGGTTCGGGTTGTGCACGTTTTGCGCGCCGCAACTATGCGCCGCGCCTATAGTACCCGTGCTGCCCTCACAAATGCAACTTGCGTTATACACATCACTGAAGGTGCTGCTGTTGCCGTCGTTACAAGGGCTGCCAATGAAATAACACGAGCCATCATCTTGCGTGGCTGTGCT
>CAZKRL010000014.1:0-61084 GCA_964555295.1 uncultured Comamonadaceae bacterium
TTCCAATGAAACCTGCGCCGCCCGTGACCATTATATTCATATCAGAAATAATCTTTTTTATGCACCCATTCTCTTACTGAAGCATCAGCGTCGTAGCAACTATACAAGAATTCTCTTCCCAAACGGTAGCTCCTCATCAAACGCTTTTCAAAATCAGTCTTCAAAATGTCTTTCGAAATTTCATTCAACAATTCAATTTGCGCTGTACCCACCACCGCCTTAATCTTAAACTTCAATTTTTCCATCCATGTCGCTTGCACATTGGACCGAGATTTACGGGCCCTCAGATCGGCAAAGGCAGCAGAAATGCCTTGCATATAACGGCGCTTACAAAAGTATTCTTCAGTCATTCTATCAGTGGGCACCCAGTGATTGACAGAAGCCCCTGGGTGATAAAATGCGACCCAAGCGGAGGCGGCAACAAAGTCTGAAATATGAGTCTCACCATCACCCCGAAATTTAATCAATTCAAAAGGGAACCCATCAGGATGAAACCCCCCTGCGCTTAGGATGACCTCCCGCCGTACGCTGAAATTACACCCATAAACAAAATCTGGTGGAATTTCTCTTGCAACATCACCAAAATCCAGAATACTTAAATCCGACATAACATGTCCTAATCGAATTCTTCTATTCCACATCTCTGTAATCCAAAATGGTGGAGGCGACTGATACTTGGGTAGATTCTTTCCACCTACCAGACCTATTTTCGGATTACTTTGAAAAGTCTCATAAATGGTTTCGAGCCATTTGGGGTGGGCTTCAATATCATCGTCGATAAAGACAAGAATGTCAGTGCTTGCTGCCGACATCCCCTTATGTCGCCCAACATGCAAACCTGGCGTTGCATCAAAAACTAAGACGAGTTGTAATTTTTGAGAGAATCCCTTCGCTATATCCGCTGTTTCGTCAGTTGACCCATTATCAACAACAATTACCTCGAAATCATCTATAGCCAACGATTGATTCACGATGGAATGCAGCGTGGTTTCCAAGAGTTTGGCTCTATTTCGAGTGGGTATTATAACAGATAATTTTTTCATTTTTTCCACGCCCAGAATAGATTAGGAAGACTTCCCTCGCGCGAAATATTTGGCCTTACGTCTTCAGCCACAACCCTTTTCACTCCCTCGGCCCATTCAATATCGTGCATGGCAATAATGCCGCCCGACTTCAATTTAGGAAACCAAATGTCAAAATCCATTTTAACTCCTTCGTAGGAATGGTCACCATCTATAAATAAAAAATCGAGTTGATTAAGGCAAACCTCAGCTGCCAACTCGCTTGTCATTCGTAACGCTGAGATTTTCGTGCTAACAGATCGGGTATTTTCCTGAAACACTTGATATGAATCCCAGTTGCCTTCAGTCATTGCATCATTTTGCCAGGTATCAACACAAAAAAGGCGTGAGCTATTATTCAATCCCTTCGCTATCATCAATGAGCTGGCACCGATGTAGGAACCAATTTCAAGCGCAAAAGAATTTTTTTCAAGTGTTCCCGCCAATTCATAGAGTGCAAATAATTCATTGCTCGTTGTATAGGTGGGAATATTCCAGCGCCGTTGACCCATAAGCATAAGGCGAATGCGCTGAGTTAAACTAAATGATGGCAGCGGTGCTTTCGAATTGCTCATATCATTAGTTTCTATGTTTAATTATTCTTGCTGGAACTCCAGCAATAACCACATTGTCTGGAAAGCTCTTTGTAACAACACTACCCGCGGCAATAACTACTCCATTACCAATAGTAACTCCATCAAGAATTCTCACGCCACAAGCAATCCAAACATCATTACCAATTTTTATTCCTTTGCGTTCCTCAGTTTGATACATAATCGGCACATCCATATCATCAAAAACATGATTCGCCGGAATTATTACTGTATGTGTGGCAATCCTAACCTTGTTTCCAATCACCAATCCACCATGACCATAGAGCACACAAAAAGGATTAACAGAACAATCATCTCCCATTTCAATTGAACCCCCGTAGGTAAGTAGCATACTATGGTCGCCTATGTCGCAATTGTTTCCTAAACGAATAGACCCCCCGTATGGTGTATCAATTTTAGCACTTTTGGAGATATTACATTTTATGCCAATCATAATATCCTTCTTTGCCCTTTTAAGTCTATTCAGAAGTTGCATAAACATGACCTTTAATAAATACTTTCCCTTGATTACTCGATATCAATTTACCCGATCCATAAACATCATTTGAAACAATTGCAAAAGAAAATGCCTGTTCAATATAATCTGCCCATTCAATTTGATTGGTTACAACCGACACGGAAACATAATATTGACCATCCATAAGATTCGGAGAATCCAACCGGAGACATACCTTGCCATTTGACATTTCTGCTGGTACAAGATCTCCCGAAATTTCATTATTCAGCGAGGTAATTCTCTCGCCCTGAGAATTTTCTATGCCAAAACCAAACAAAACATTACTTAGAACAGAATTTGATTCGACCGTAAAAAACAAGGAAAAACTTTCGCCCATAAGAACACTACGGACTACTTCACCTCGAGAATTCTCCAGCCACATTTTCTGAATCACTTTTTTTGTAACGCCAGTTCTTTTTGCGTTGCTAAGGTCAACAATCAAGGCACTATCGTCCTGAATATTATAACTCAAATATTGACTCACAACCCTTTCAGTGATGTCAATTGCCTTTAATCCACCGTTGTCCAAAAACATCGCTGTCGAACAAAGATTCTGCACCGCCACCATATTATGACTCACAAACAAAACTGTTCGGCCTTGCCCGCTTACATCTTTCATCTTGCCCAAACACTTCTTTTGAAACTCGGCGTCACCCACCGCAAGAACCTCATCGATGATGAGAATCTCCGGCTCGAGATGTGCTGCAACTGCAAAAGCAAGTCGCACATACATGCCCGATGAGTAGCGTTTAACCGGAGTGTCGATATACCGCTCAACACCACTGAAATCAACTATTTCATCAAACTTCAAACGAATTTCTGACTTCGTCATTCCCAGAATTGCGCCGTTAAGAAATATGTTTTCTCTTCCCGAGAGTTCAGGGTGAAAACCAGTACCAACTTCCAGTAAACTCGCAATCCTGCCCCGAACCTTTATAGTACCAGTAGTAGGTTGTGTAACCCGAGATAACAGCTTAAGCAACGTAGACTTCCCAGCTCCATTACGTCCAATGATTCCCAAAACTTCACCTTGCTTTACTTCGAAGTTGATGTCGCGCAATGCCCACACAAGATCAGAATTACCTTTTGTGGTTCTGTCGTTGGTATCTCCGATTTTCAGGTAAGGGTCTTCCCAACCGCGAACACGATACCACCAACGCCGCAAATCATGGGAGATAGTGCCGGTACCCACCATCCCAAGGCGATACTGCTTGCCCACATTCTCAACCTTTATAACCGTTGTGCTCATTATTATACAGTGTCCATAAATGATTTCTCGGTACGATTGAATATAATAGTGGAAAAGAACAACAGAACAATCATGAATAAAGCTGAATAACCGAGCCATTTCCAACTGAAAAAACCGGATCCCATAAAGATGAATTTAAAAGACTCGATGATTGAAACAATAGGATTCAGGAGCATAACGGTTTGTGTTTTTTCGCCCATCGTAGAAATTGGCAAAACAACAGAACTGGCATACATCAGCAGCTGAACCCCAAAGCCAATCAAGAATACAAGATCACGGTATTTTGTGGTTAATGAAGATATTAAAATACCGCCACCCAAACCCAGACCTGCCATTATCAATATTAGAATGGGTAATATCCAGAGAAGATCCCACCTGGGCTGTATCACTTCTGACGTATACAAGAAATATAGCCAAACGCCTAAAAATATCGTCATTTGAATCCCCAGCTTAATTAGGTTAGATGCCAAAACCGATAACGGAATTATCAATCTGGGAAAATACACTTTGCCGAAAATGGCCGCATTTGCAATAAACGTATTGGAGGTTTTATTAAAACAATCAGCGAAATATGTCCAAAGTGTAATGCCAGATAAATAAAACAAAATTCTAGGCATACCATCCGTTCCAATTTTCGCTACCTCCCCGAATATAAAGGTAAAAATCAACGAAGTAAGAACGGGCTGGATAAACAACCATATCGGACCCAAAATTGTTTGTTTATAGATGGCTTTGAAATCGCGTTGAACAAGAAGTACTATCAAATCGCGATAGCGCCATAAATCACTCAAACCCAATTCATAGCTTCTGTTTTGACCTGAAATTATCAAGTCCCACTTTTCTTCAACACTACTATTTGCAACGCTTTCAGGGCTCATGTTTGCATCTTGTTCCTGTTAATCATTCATTTCATTTACTCCAAATAAGCAAGGGACGCATCCCGGGTTCTTCGATTTTTGATAATTCAAATTCATCCGGACGGAAATGTACATAGCGAATCTTCTTGCCAATTTTTTTCTCCGCCTTTTCGATTTGCTCGATCAAAAAAGCTTTATTGATTTCCTCACCCACCAATACCAGATCAATGATATCTGAGTCTTTGCCCTTCGCCAATTTCCCCACCAAATAAACCTGATCCAATTGACCAATGCGCTTGAGCACATAATCAATCACATGATCCAGCCCAGTCATCTTCAAGAGTATAGAATGTATGTCTTTGAATAGCGGATGTTTCGCATTGGCCTTGAACATCTTCTTATTGCCTTCAGCAACTGATTCCAAAAATCCCGCCTTCTCAAACTTATTGAGCTCTAATCTTATTCCGTTGGTCGATTCGCCAAACTCCTCCTCCAAATTTCTTAGATACGATCGGTTGTTGCTATTGAGAAAGAACTTCATCAACAGCTTGACACGAGTCTTGGATGAGATAAGCGTTTCAATCATAATTGAGTAACAAAATTACTCGTTTTGTGATTCGTTCAACCTCCGAGCGAACATTTTCTCTCGCCTCGTTCACTTGCTGTCGTTCATAACATCTGCTTCCAACGCCTCATTCTTTTCACTAAACAGCTACTTTTCTGACATGCCCAGTTATATCGACTTACTTCTCCTCATTCCATTTGGTCTTGCTGCATGGCGCGGCTGGAAAAACGGACTCGTAATGGAAATCTTCTATTTGCTTGCATTGTTTGCAGGACTTTATGGTGGTTTTTATTTAAGCGATTATGCTTCACAAATACTCCGTGACAAAGCGGGTATGAGCTCGGAGAATATGCCGATCATTTCCTTTGTCGTCGTTTTCGCGATAATTCTGGTGGGGCTTTATTTCCTTGGGAAATTGATAACCCAGACCGTAAGCGCGGGCGGTGGAGAAAAGTGGAATCAATTTGGCGGAGCATTGTTTTCACTCACAAAAGCCGCGCTATTCCTTAGTGTGATCTTTCTATTTGTTGATTCATTGAATCAGAAAACCGGATTTATCCCTGACGAACAAAAGACAAAATCCTATCTCTACGAACCGCTCAAAGAATTTTCTCTAACCCTACTTCCTATGGTCAAGAGCAGCGACTTCTACCATGAGCTTTATGACCACGGCTCAGACCTGGTCGTAGAAAATTCTAGCAAGAAATAATCCGAGTATTTACCTCTGTTTCGCATTCATTGGTGAGGTACAACACCGGGGGTGCTTTCGTTCCGATTTTTCGCTTTACCTACTCAGCCTCTGCCGCAATCCATGCCATTAGACCCATACCCGTTATGAGAGCTGATTCATCGATATCAAATTGCGGGTGATGAATACCGTGATGAAATGACTTGCCATCGGGTGACGATGTGCCGAGTCTGTAAAAACAGCCAGGTGCAACGTGCGTGTAATAGGCAAAATCCTCAGCTGTCATGCGAGGATCAATGCTCATCACACAATCTACTCCCAGAAATGACTCAGCACTTTTTCTACTTCTGCGGGTTGCCTCGATGTCATTCTTAAGCACTGGATAGCCTCTGCGAATTTCCAATTCGACTCTACCGCCCAATGATGCTGCAATTCCTGAACACGTTCTTTCAATCAGTTGATGCGCCTCATTGCGCCATTGCTCATCAAAGGTTCTGAAAGTACCTGCCATTTCTACATGATTCGGAATGATATTGGTAGCCCCGTCAGCTATCACCTTGCCAAAGCTTAGTACACTTGGCGTAGCAGGGTTGGCAGAACGACTAACCACCTGCTGCAAGGCCGTAAGAATTTGGGCGCTGATCAACACCGGATCTATATTATCCTGTGGTTTAGCACCATGACCACCCTTGCCAATTACCCGCAAATAAATTTCATCCGTACTTGCCATATACGCCCCCTCACAAAAGCCAACTTTGCCCGCAGGCAGTTCAGGATAGACATGTTGCCCCATGATTCTGACCGGCTTGCGACTTGCAAATAATCCTTCATCTAACATGGCTTTAGCACCACCGGGTAAGACCTCTTCAGCTGGCTGAAATATCAGCTGAATAGGGCGTTGAATATCTTCCTTCAATGTTTGCAGAATTCTGGCTGCTCCCAACAAGCAAGCGGTATGCACATCATGACCGCACGCGTGCATAACGCCGTCAACGCTGCTACAATAATCCACCGAGTTCATTTCCTGAATGGGCAGCGCATCCATATCGGCGCGCAAAGCAATGACCTCACCCGTATGACTCCGATTGATCCATGCAGAAATACCATTGCCACCGATGCCTTTGTCAAACTCAATTCCAAGGGCAGCTAATTTTTGACTGATAAACTCAGCGGTACGAAACTCGTGGTAAGATAGCTCGGGGTATTTGTGCAGATGTCTCCTAATGCTTCTGACTTCTGGAAAAATCTCGCTTGCCAAATTCTTTATCTGATGAATTTCAATCATTCTGGGTAATTAGACATTTGCACGAACTCAGACTACTGATGCCGACAATCTTTGCTGTGGAATCGCCAACATCAACTGAAACTTCGCAGCCATCGAAAATAATCCAATAATTGCGCGGACTAGATTTTGTGTTGCTCAATTCAAAATTGACTTTTCCATTTTCAGCTATAAACGAATTGGATAAAATCAAACCTTCTTGATTTTGGCTACAAAGTATACTACTATCAATACTCCAATTTTTATCGATGATCTCTTGGAGCACTCTGTTTTGAGGTGTCCACGACAGCCAGTTGTAATTTGGGAACATTAGGAAAACGGCAAGCGTACCTATGCCCACCCCTATAAGGTATCGAGAGAGTCTTTGGGAGAAGTTCATTTTTCAATCAGGTGTCACTCCTACCAGCGTAGCTAAAAACATAACACAGTGTATATAATCTCATAGCGTATTCATTGCTTCACCAAAACGCAGATGGTAGACTGCACGTTTTGAATATCTGGTATCTTCATTAAATCATTGGCAGCCTTGTTGGCAGGATCTAATTCAAGTACAAGATTAACGGCGGCCCGACCGCAATCAAAGTCGCCTTGCTTCGAGTAGTATACGCCCAGGTATACCAGTGCCTCCGTAAGGAACTTCTTGTTGGTTTCTATCCTTTTGGCATCGCTACCAACATATGATATAAACTTCTCGTGAAATGGTTTTGCCAATCCTGTTGGGTTATCCGGATTGACCTCCATTCTGTTGTGACATCTTCCGCGCCAAAAGACAGCATCGGGATATTTGGCTGAAGCGAGCGCGAAAGCGGTATCGGATTTGACGTAATCCTTGTTGTAGTATGCCGCCTGTCCTAAGTAATATTGGTCTAAATGGATAACATTCGAGGCTTTAGCCGCCTTCATTTCATAGTACCGAATGGCCTCGGCATATTTCTTCTGCTTAAAATAAATGGCTGCGATTTCGGAATAACCATCGAGAAAAGACTCGTTTTTCTCAATGGCTGTCTTGAGGAATTCGATAGCCAGTGAGTCTTGACCTGATTTCAACAATAACTTGCCCTTGTAGGCGTAGTCTTCAGGAATTATGGCAGGACGGCCGTTGGCTTCGGCCATAGCAAAAAACCTATTCAAATAATCCATTCCCTTGGCGTAATCTCCCGTTTCGTAATAGCTCCAACCAAGTAAACGATACATAAAAGCATTCTTATCGTTGCAGGGTAAAGCATCATTCAGCGTTTCAACGGCCTTCTTATAATCTTTGGTCATAAAAACAAAGCTTGCATAACGTTGGCGCACTCTGCAGCTATTATTAAGCTCTAGGTATTTTGCATACGTCTCTATGGCCGGGTTATATCGTTGTGCCATCTTCATGAGCTCTGCCTTTTCTCGATATGCCGGAGCAAAAGTTGCATCAATCCGAATGGCATCATTGAAGTACTTCAAACCTTCATCATAGTTTTCGGACAGCAGATAAATGTGCCCTTTCCGAACTATTGCCCTTGTGTAAAGTGAGTCTATTTGCAGTGCCAGATTGTATTGCTTAATTGCGTTGCTTTGATCTATTCTATCCCTCTCACGATAGTAATCACCGAGTATAATATAAACCTCAGGATTCTTATCATTCACATTCTGCGCAGCCTGAATGTAGGTAAGTGCCTTATCGAGATCCTTCTTTTCTGAAGTGATTAGTGTTTCTGCAATTTTCAGAAATGCTGATTGCCGCGTTGCTTTATCGACCTTATTGGATTTCGTGTTAATGATTTCATCGGCCTTTGCAAAAAATTCATAGGCCTTAACGGCGTCGCCCTTTTCCCAAAGAACGGTTCCAAGACTTGCATAATTCAGCGGGGAGTTGGGTGATTTTTCTATCCCCAAGCGGCAATACCTTTCGGCCTCATTGAGCATTTCGAGCCATTTTTCTGGATCATCGTTTTTATCCTCCTGAGAGGTAAGACAATCCGACATCAAAAAATATGCATAAGCGTCAGTAGGATCCTTGGCAATCATTATTTCTAAATCAGCTTCAGCCGCTTCGAAACGTTCATTGAAAATTTTCTTGATGACCTCATCACGGGTCTGTGCGGAGAGCTCATCGATTACTAGGAATGAACTCATCAGTAAAAAAATAAATTGACTTCTCATAAACAGATTATTCGGTAATTCGTATTGTTCTATTCGGTGTTTTAGCAGCTACCATTCCCAACTTATGAATGATGAGCTGTCCTTTTTCACTTATCAGATGATTTCCAAAGCCGGTTCCTATAGAGCCCGACAGCCCTGTTCGAATATAATAGACGTCCCTGGTAAGTGGATAAGTTTGATCAAACACATAAGCTTGAAATGGTCTTCTTGCAAGGGTTGGGCGATCTGCATTTGCAGAATCTACGATGCCCATTGGGCGAATCATTGCACGATACCGTGAACACAACGAGTCTTCTTCATCAGACAACCAGCTCAGACTGACTATGCCCATTGCTTCAGGGTGTGTATTTACATACTCAAAAACTTCATTACTTGTTTCCAGCGAATAAAAGGTTGAGGGAAATTTATCCAGCTTAAATTTTTCCAACAAAGTGCGGGCGTTACAACCATTAAAGTTTTCCATAACCATCCTGATTTCACCTTTACGTGATCCAACATAGATCTCTTCCCATCGGGTAATATTACCCATACAAATTGAGCGAAGTTGACTTAGTGAAATAATCGTATCTTCTACTGACGGAGACACGATGAGTGCCACTCCATCTCTGGCAATTAAAGTGGATTGAGGCATGCGCTTAATGCTCTTGAAGTACGCGGTTTCATCGTCATTTAGCGGACGGCTTGTAATAGCTCCCTGCAGACTGTCCATCAGTAAGAGCCGAAACAATTCGTTCTCCGGTACGAACCTGGTTTCTATTTGGGCGTATTTATTCAAATGTGTGTAAGCAAATGTTTGCGCATCGGATAAAAGTGAATAAGACAAATCGGCTCCCAGTTGTAATTTTCCTGATGTTATGCTGTCTCGGTCGCGCTCTTGAGACACGTTACACGAAATCACAACCAGAACTAACAACAAATATTGCCTGAAATTCATTCGGTGGTTCTGCTGAGTTTTCGAGTTCTGTAGAACCGGATTGCGGCGTAAACGAACATCACCGCAGACATAATGTAACGCTTATTGCCCGGCAGCCATGAGTTATCAGGTGGGGCTAACAAACAAATAACTGCCAACATCAAAAAGAAACTTGACATGAAATAGGCCTGGTAAATTGTTGTTTTCATTTCTGTGCCGCGAAAATAAAACCAAATAATACTTATCGACCCCCTGAGAAATCACCCCCATTGTGAAGCGCCTCAATCATGCGAGCAATCATCGAAGGAGCTATCCCTAAAAATTTATCTTGCCCTTCTGCCATTCTTCTTGAAAATCATGAAAACATTCGGGTTATCGTAGAAAGGCTTAATATCTCTACTAAAAATCAAGCAACCCAAATCAAACAACCACAATACACCTCCGCCACCCAATGTAAACGTATAGAAAATTGGCACTGCGATATCAGTACCCAAATACACCCGGTGCATGCCAAATAATCCGAGAGCAATATTGATCGCTATTGCCGTAAGTCTTGGAGTTAGAGTACTATCCTGGGATGGCACAACGATTGCCAATTCATGATTTTCTGAGATTTCCGCAAGGCATATGAATGCGTTCTGATCCGTTGCCCAATTATTAAAAGCAAGTATATCTGTTGCGGCGGCTGAATGACCGTAACCCAACAGCAAAGAAATAAAAAAGAGAAGTTTTCGCTTGACTGTGGTGAGGAGCATCAACTCAAAATCAGCATCGCATCACCATATGCCCAAAAACGGTACTTTTCCTTTATTGCCTCCTGGTATGCATGCATAATCAAATCATGGCCACCGTATGCCGTAACACACATGAGTAAAGCGCTTTCAGGGAGGTGAAAGTTCGTGATAAGACTATCGGCAATATTGAAATCATAAGGTGGATAGATAAATTTACTTACCCAACCATCGAAAGCCTTCAATGTTTTCTCAGTACTAACGCTGCTCTCAAATCCGCGCAGAACGGTGTTACCAACAGCGCAAACTCTGTTGCCACCACGAATCGCCTTGTTTACAGCATCGGCGGTGTCTTGAGAAATGATGCACTGCTCACTTTCCATTTTGTGTTTTGTGAGATCTTCCACTTCAACCTGGCGAAATGTACCCAATCCGATATGCATCGTTATTTCTGCGAGATTAACTCCCTTTATCTCACATCGCTTTACGAGTTCTCTGCTGAAATGAAGACCGGCGGTAGGTGCTGCAACCGATCCCTCTACCTTAGCGAAAATAGTTTGGAACCACTCTTCATCTGCAGGTTCTACAGGTCTCTTGATATATTTTGGAATGGGTGTTTCCCCCAGTTTAAAGACCAGTGATTTGAACTCTTCATGAGAACCATCATAAAGAAATCTGAGTGTTCGTCCGCGAGAAGTAGTATTGTCTATTACTTCGGCGACCAATTCATCGTTCGGACCGAAATAAAGCTTATTGCCGATTCGAATCTTTCTTGCAGGGTCTACCACAGTATCCCAAAGAAGGCTTTGCCCGTTGAGTTCTCTCAACATGAAAACCTCAATCATGCTGCCCGTTTTCTCCTTATTCCCATACATTCTTGCCGGGAAAACGCGAGTATTATTGTTCACGAGAACATCTCCCTCCTCGAAGTAATCGAGAACGTCTTTGAACAGACGGTGTTCGATTTTACCGGTTTGTTTGTGCACCACCATTAAGCGACTCTCATCGCGATGTTTTGCGGGATATTGGGCGATGAGCTCCTCCGGGAGATCATATCGGAATTGCCCTAACTTCATTACTGATATCAATGCCTTAAAAATTTTTCTAAACGAAAGTAACCTTTTCAATAATCAAAGTAAAGGTATTTTTTGTAAGATACTCGTAATCAGGCTTTTAGTGCAAGTTTCGCCCTCAGAAGAGAAAATGAACCGCAATCCAGAAACCGCTTACCTCAGCGACCTGAACTCATAAACATTTCTATCTCCTCTGCTTCAATGAGAAAATCTGAGAACAAATCACGGTTGCCATTTGCGTTGACGACAATATTATTTTCCAATCTGACGCCCAGATTTTCTTCACGGATATAAATGCCGGGCTCAACGGTGAACACATTGCCTTCGGTAATAGGCACGTTCCAATGACCCACATCGTGGACATCAAGACCTAAAAAATGGGATGTTCCATGCATAAAATACTTCTTATATGCTGGGGCCTCAGGATTTTGATTTTTAACCTCGTCCATTCCGATTAACTTCAAATTCACCAATTCCCTCGTCATCAGCTCTCCAACCTCCTTGTGATAATCATGGAGAAAAACGCCTGGTTTAAGCAAATCCTTTGCGGCCTTCATGACGTTAAGTACCGAGTTGTATACATCTCGCTGACGTTGGGTAAATCGGCCGCTTACCGGGATACATCGGGTCATATCCGCATTATAGTTACCGTATTCAGCACCTACATCCATCAGTAACATATCACCCTCTCTGCAGGGCTTATCATTATCGATATAATGCAGCACACAAGCACTAAAACCACTTGCTATTATCGGAGTATAAGCAAATCCGCGAGAGCCCGACCGAATGAATTCATGCAGATATTCTGCCTCGATTTCGTATTCCATTACCCCGGGCTTCACGTACTTCATGACTCGTTCGAAACCCTTACGAGTGATATCAATAGCTTTTTGTAATTGCACTATTTCTGGTTCCGATTTTATGGCACGTAGCGTATGCATTAGGGGCGCTGATCGCTCCTTCTTGTGCAAAGGAAACTGTGATTCAATCCATTTATTCAGTCGTGCCTCCCTTGTTTCAACTTCAATAGTTGCTCGGGCATGTTCATTACTGTTGAGATAAAAGATATCGGCTTCGTTTGCTAATAATCTCATCACACGGTCAAAATCCTTCAACCAAAAAATGGTCTGAACTCCTGTGCATCTGCGTGCCTCATCTTTGGACAACTTAGCGCCCTCCCAAATGGCAATAGTTTCAGAGGTTTCCTTAAGAAACAGAATTTCGCGATTCGCCGGTTGAAATGCGTCGGGAAAAAGAACCAAGACCGATTCTTCCTGGTCTACGCCGCTGAGGTAAAAAATATCACTTGCCTGTTTAAAAGGCATGTGACCATCGGCACTTGTAGGATAAATATCATTACTGGCAAATACAGCAACAGCGCGTGGCAACATCATTGAAGAAAATCGCTCTCGTGCTTCTACATAAAATTGTGAGGGTAAAGGATTGTATCTCATAATCAATCGTTCAGCATAGACCATTTCATTACCTCATCCTCAGTGATTTCGCGGGATGTCGTCTTTCCGATCACGTTTTGGATTTCTTTGGGAGAAATTCCGCTGGCGGGACGTTTCCAAGTGAGGTCTGAAAACGCAACAGTATGACCTGCGGGCATAGATTTAGCTGCCACCAAGCTTCTTCTGGCGTTAGCTCTCGCAGGCGCCTCACTTTCCAATGCCTTCATTTCAAAAGTGCCCATCAACTCAAACGTTCGATTCAAGCGTTGGTGGAAATGCTTAAGGTCTTCCTTATCCATTGCGTGATAATGATCATTTCCAGGCAATGTTTTATCATGCGTGAAATGTTTCTCAAGCACTGCGGCTCCTAATAGAGTTGCAACTTCTAATGAATGCATATCCTTGGGCAAAGTGTGATCACTATATCCGGGAACAACATTGGGGAATAAGCGAATCAGGTCTTTTATCATTCCGAGATTCGCATTCTCGTCCATCGTTGGATAGTTCAATACACAATGCATTAGACAGAGCGGATTACCGAATTTCTCAATGGTCTCAACCGCCTGCATTACCTCCCACTTAAATGCGGCCCCTGTACTAAGAATAATGGGCTTGCCAAAAGAACATTGATATTCGATGAATGGAAGATTGGTAAGGTCGCTGCTACTGATTTTAAAAACCGGCATGAGGTCATTTAGAAAAGTAGCACTCTCCACATCAAAAGGAGTGCTGAGAAATGTGATGTTAGCGCCATCACAATACCTGGCCAATTCCTCGAATTCCTTCTTCCAGAATTTATCGTACTTCTTGAAAAGTTCAAATTGTGAACGTGTAGGTTCTTTGGTGATATCCCAATAGTAAGGTGAATCCTTGCTTGCAATTGTCTCTGCCTTGTAGGTTTGAAACTTGATGGCGTGGGCACCGCCTTCTGCGGCTTCGTCTATAAGACGCTTAGCGAGATCCATTGACCCTTCATGATTTACCCCTGCCTCGGCAATAATAAATGGCTTTACAAGCTTGCGTGAATCATAAGATTCTAAAAATTCAGTGATTTTCATTGTGCTAAATTACTCTCCACCATCCATGCAAGAACAGGGGGGAGAAACAATCAATTTACATTTAGGCAGATCGGTATAAAGTCGGTTCTGAGTCTCACTGCTCATCATGTTATGAAGTAAATCCAATATTTTGAGCTGAGGCAAATGAGATAGCTCCGCTGTATAATATGCAATTGGATTGTCCCACAAAGACAAGGTATTAAGGTTTTTCAATTGAGAGATTTCATCAGGTATGGAGTCAATCATATTATCAGCCAAATCAAGAAACTGAAGTGAACTAACGAGAATAACACTTTCCGGAAAACTCTCAATGGCATTATGCTGAAGACTTAATTTCTCGAGCTTATTGAGTTGCTTGATCGCTTCCGGAATCTCGCTGATTTGATTCTTATCCAAATACAACTCCCGCAATTCTGACAGTGAAAAAATCTCTGCCGGGATAGTGATTAACTTTTGTTTCTTCAACCTCAGAATTCGAACATCCTTCGGGTTGGCTAACGCCTCATCCAAATGTGTATAAACTTTTTCAACTTGAGCATCCTGACCCCATATCGAAAAAAACATCAAGGTAAAAAACAAGAATGAAGCCAAGCAAATAAACCGCTGATGCATAGTTTGATTACAATCTGTTTCTCCTCCGCCTGTATTTTGCCTTGGGCTTCACTGTGAAAATATTCGCAACAAGCCTTGGATTATATTTCCAACAGACGCCGATTGTATAGTGAAGAAGGTTCCCTGAATGTTGCGGCGGAGTGAGATGCATCGCAAATTTTGCAATGGCCTGAAAATTCAGGGCTACGACATTTCGTTTAAGCCACCAATCAATGCCCCCCCCAAGATTAAAGGTTGGCATGGATTTACTGCCGCCCTGACTGATATACTGGAACCCCATTCCTAAAGCTGGATAAACATCAAGCGCCATGTTATCTATTACTTTACCCGCTCCTGTAACAGATACGGTGGACTTCCCAATTTGTCGCGAGCCGACTATATTTTGGTAATACTTAAAATTAAAATCCAAATTGGCATACAATAACGGCGTAACGTACCACGATTCTGGAGTGGCAAGCTTTAATCGAACCGCTCCAAAGGCAACTTCAAAATGATATTTATCATAAAGCTTTTTTGATATCGCAAATCTGGTAGGTGCAATTGGAACAGACCATTTAGAAAAATCCAACATTCGCTTAAGACGACTATTGTCGTCATCAATGGCATTAAAACCCATTTGTATTATTACATCCCGCATGCTCCAAAAACCTCTGGGATCATTGGGCGATTGTTGAGCACTGACGCTATTGATGTTGAAACAACATACAACGAACCAAGGCAACACAAAAATCCCATTTCTCAGATGTAAAGAGCAATTCCACATGCGCTTAATCATTAGTTCAAATATAAAACTAAAAGCTACTATTAAAAACTTACCATTGCCGGCAACTTAATTCCATTGATTGAATATTAGGAGTGGATGTAAACTGTGAAATCCTCCCTTGGACAATTGTTGTAGTGTCTGTGAGTGCAGATATAACAAATATTAATAGCATAACTCACGTCAGCGAAGGGGAAGACTACTGATTAGAAATGGCAGCATCAATATCACATTTTATGGCGGCGACTAACTCCTCCACAGAACTGAACTTATGCTCGTCGCGTATTTTGAATCCGACCTCTACAGAAAGTGATTTTTGATAAGCATCTCCAGAATATTCTGGCAGGTGAACCTCCACATGAATCGAATCTTGAATGCTAAATGTTGGGCGTCGTCCAATGTTCATTACGCCTTTGTACATCATCGCGTCGAGGGTTGCTGTGACTGCATAAACTCCAGTTCCCGGAAGCATTTTGTCATCATGACATTTCAAATTCATTGTGGGGAAACCTATGCCCTTTCCCCGCCCTTCGCCATGAATCACAACGCCGTTAAGCTTATACTTGCGCCCAAGAAAATTCTCGACCTGGTCCATTTGCCCTTGAATTATAGCATCCCGGATTTTCGATGAACTTACTCGCACACCATCCGTTAACTGAGCAGGAATTTCCATCAAATGGAATCCGAATACTTCCGATAATTCTACCAGTGTTTGGAAACTCCCTTCCCGATTGCGGCCAAATCTATGATCATGACCGATAATGAGAGTATCGACATTAAGGTCTCGCACGAGAATATCCCTCACAAATTCAAACGGTGTAAGCCTTGAAAATTCTTCGCTGAAAGTTTGAACAATCAAATGATCGACACCTAAATTTTCCAATTGCAATGTTCGCTCTTCTATGGTGGTTATCAACCCCAGATTTTGATCTCCTGTTCTAACTACCTTTCTTGGATGAGGATGAAAAGTTAAGACAACCGTTTGAAGGTTTCGCTTCTCCGCCAAACATTTGAGCTGACGAATGATTTCCGCATGCCCCTTGTGCACACCGTCAAATGTCCCAATAGTAATAGCCATTCCCACTTGGGGATGGAAAGAAGTTGTTGAATAATGTACTTCCATTGACTTCTAAAAAAAAAGCCGCATAACGCGGCTTTAATAAACATTCATGCAGTTTAGCGTTGGATAGCAAAAGGCTTTGAAACTACCTTCTTTCCACTGATAACAAAATTCATCATATAATTTCCCTGAACAAGTTCTTCAACAGGAATTGTGATAACATTTTCTCCGGCTGTCATTCTTCCCACATTGCTATACTTCACAAGCTTACCATTCAGATCACGGATTTCCCAGGCAATATGTTCTGAGTTTTCAAGTGTAATCGTAGACTGGATATTCGAGCTGGCAGGATTTGGGTACATCTGTATCTCGCTGACAATTTCATCCAATTGGTTGGTAGAAATAGGCACCGCTCTTTCAGATAGTACCAGCCTCACTGCGGGGGTAATATTTTGAAACAAGAACCACACATAAGCCCCACTGCCAGCTCTTTCATAGGCGCCAGTAGAGAGATCACTATCTGGACCAACGTTAACACGCATGGTAAATCTTCCAGGTCCTTGCGAATCTCTTAATACATCAGCAAAATAGTACAACCCTGGATACATGTCGGCACTTGCATCAAATGGGAAATAATAAAAATCTCCGCTATGCATGTCACTTGTCATTACATAAAACTCCTCTGCCACAGGAGACGCATCATTTACTCCAACTGTGGTATCATGCTCCAACAATTCAACTTTGAATTCCACATCATTCTGACTATTATTTCCGAAACGAGCATAGATTCCATATGCAGTTGAGCCATCATTTGGACATTGGAAATAATTGCCCCAACCAGCAGGTTGATATTCCGTAGTGGAACCATCTACCAATTGAGCTACTGTATTGAAATTCAATTCATCCTCTACATCATGGCCATATTCGTCTGAAGTTACAATGAATGATTTTTCGAGTGTATTATTCTCTGGGGTGAGATCAGTAGAATCTCCAGAAAGTGTGATTCTTAATGTATATGTACCTATTTCGGTAGGTTCGAATCCTGTTGAGAGAAAACTTGTGTAAGACATATTTGCTGGGCAAACCGTATCAGTTACTTGTGAAAGGATATCGGAGGCCTCTGACTCGTAGGTATGAATCACCGTTCCTGTGGAGTCGAGATATTCAACAAGCGCCTTGACATTGGGCTGAGTATATACTCCCAAATTAGAAAAAATCACACCGGCAATCATGCCGCCGTCTGCAGCCGGAACAATCTGTTCCAATGGAATTCTTTGATATTCAAACGACGAATAAATATCTCCATTAACAATCTCGGAAATAGCCAAATCGTTTGTAACGGTATTCTCACCGATGGTCACATCGTCAATACCCCACAGATAAGCAAAATATCCATTCTGTTCAATGGAATTGTAAGAGAAACGAATCCAAACGCTGGGTTGATTTGCGGCTACACAACTGATATCAACGGAGGTATTCATTGGATTGTCTGAAAGCTCATTAGCAGACTCAAAGAAATCACCTTGTGCGGGGAAGCTTGTCCATGAGACATTATCTGTGGAAACTTCCAGCGTAAGCGGCGAATATGGATAGCAGCAATAAACGAAATAATGCTGAAAATTCACAACCACGGAATTGAGCGAAGTCATATTGATTTCCGGTGAAGTGAGATGTCCTGTGAAGTAAGTGCTGAAAAATGACGTGTCTTCGTCAAGATGTTCAGACATATTGAAAATGACCCAGCCGTTGGAGGCCGTGGTAGAGGCCAATGCGGGGATGCCTTGGTTAAAAGTACCTTCAGGACTTTGTGGGGTATTCATATGCCATAACGTACCATCGGCGTTATCATAGGTCGACCAAGCTCCGTAAGAGGTTGAGCCATCTAGGCCGTTCGAGAAATCTTCACTAAAGAAAGCGCTACCACGAAGGGTATTGTTGCCCGCTCTCATCTCTTCGTGCCTTGTCAAACCCGGGCTTGTTGGTGTTGCGAGTGGTGTATCAACATTTCTTTTCTGAGCATTGAAATTTTGATTACCAAGAATACAGATACCTAAAAAAAGAAGTTTATAAAAATGGTTCATGATTAAAAATTATTTTGTGCTAAAATAAAAAAGCAAGGCCTAGACCTTGCTTTTTTATTGTCTTTATTTCATTAATCAGTGACGAACTTCAAATTTGAAATCCTCTGATTTATCTGCACCAATCGCACGTAGGAAATACATTCCATCGGCCAACGTGGTCACGTCAAAAGAACTAACCCAGCTTCCAGCATGAACCAATTTTCCCATCGCATTATAAACTTCCATTCTGTTAGGACGATTGCCATTGAAATTCAATGTCATAACATTCGAAGCTGGATTTGGGAAAAGGCTGATCATTTCGGAGCCGATTCCATCAACCATTGATGGAATTGATCCTTCGCAAGCGCATCCGGGTAGAACTACATCGTTGGTGGTATTGGCATTACCATCATCGCATCCGGCTCCCACCTGTGCTCCGCATGTTCCATCGTCGCAACCTGCTCCGGGAGTGTAGTTACAAGCTTGATCATCTGTGCATCCAGGGTACTGACAAGACTGGAACAAATAAGTTACGGCAGGATCATAATTACAAGCCGTGGCATCATTACATCCGATTGAATTCATAATGAGTCGAATGGCAAACGCATTACCGTTTGAATATACGGTTGCGTCGCTTGGCAAATAGATGCAAGACGCCATACCTGGCTGAGGAACAGTAAGATCATCTACCACACGAGTATCATACGTATTAGAGTTGCTGATCAATTGAACGGCAGCATAATATGGTGTTGCAGCCAATGCAACGGGCGCATCGAACGGAATGATAACATAACCGCTATCGATGTCAGCTTGAGAAGTAATGTATGGGTTGCTTTGTGCCTCAAAAGAGAGAGAAGCAGCCCCAGCAGTTCCGGCGCTGCCTGGGAGAACTTCGGTAGAATCATACAACAAAGCTGTTATTTCTCCACCAGGAACCGAAGTAGATGTCAGGAATACCTGAAGACCGTAAACCTCAGCGGGCGCGAACATTTCGTAATACGTCATCAGCATCAACTCGTCAGCGTTATCCGTGAAAGAGTTGGTACCGGTGGATGTGTATACATCGATTTCCGCAGGATGAACTCCGATACCGTCCATAGAATAAATGTCATTGGTTACCTCGAAGTACCTCACACCGAAGTTATTCGTAGTATCCCCTTCAGAAGCCATCTGATCGCTGGTAAGAGTGAAATACGCGTTATACCTCCCCAATGCCAAGGTTGGTAAAGCTGGGAATTCGTTCATGTTGTAGATTTCTTCCGCCAGGAGGATAGCAACGGTATCGTGGGCTTCGAATTGCACTGAATTTGTCGCCTCATCAGTAACTATAGCGCTAATAACAACATTCGTAAGTGTGTCGTAACCATAATTCTCAACATAGCAACCAAGGTTCATTGTACTAGGTAACTGAGAGAGTGGAATGTTAGCATACTCATCGCCTTCTCCTGTGGTAGATGTATAGCCACTTGAAAGTCTTGTGTCGTATTGATACTGCTCATAAATATTGATGTCATCAACGTACCAAGCATACCCCCAAATACCTGTGAATTGTAACCTCACCCACACTTGCGGCTGATTACCGGCAACACTGCTGATATTAAATCGACGAGTGGTTGGGTTGCCAGGGGATACACCTTGTGTTAATTCGCCAAGCTCCCATGCACGATATACATTAGGTAGGGTGGAAATATCAATATTCGGGTCGTCTAAAACAGGAAAAGTACCATCTGTGCTAATGATCACGAATGTTTGCTCATCGTTGTATCTGCGATACTGGGTTTGAAATTCGAGAATTACATTAGAGTAATTGGTAAGATCAATTGGCGACGCTGTTGTGATATGTGCTTGCTCATAATCAGCAGACTGATTATTGAAGCCATCGGAATTGTACATCGCATAACCATTATCCGCTGTTGAACTCATAATAGCAGGAGTTCCGTACTGACCCGCGCTCACAAGACCGGTGCCGATCTCCCAATCAGCGTCGACAAGACCATCATGCGCAATACTCCAGTTCGATTCATTGGAAAAATCATCCTGCCAGATGATATCACGGTTTTGATTCGCTTGCACAGCGTTTCTCGTTCCAAACTCAGCGTATTGCTGACGCTTGTGCGACTTGCCTGACTGAGCAGAAAGTGTGATCGCTCCGATCAGTGCAATGCCTAAAAAGTAAAATTTTTTCATTGAAAATAATTATTGGTTCTTAATAATTGGTTTCTACAAAAGTAACATTCGCATTCCTTGGACAATAAAATTATTTTTGGTTCCTCGACGCAATCCAAATGCTCAGCTCATAAAGGAGTAACATGGGCATGGCGACCAGAATCTGGCTCGTGACATCCGGCGGGGTTATGATAGCGGCAATGATAAGGTTCACCACAAAGGCGTGTTTGCGGTATTTGCGCAGAAAATCTGCGGTGACCAACCCAATTTTAGCAAGGAAGAATACCAGTACAGGCAATTGAAAAATGAGGCCGGTGCCCAATACGAGTGAAGTGGTGAGCTTGAGATAGGAAAGTATCGTAGCGTTATTCTGTACGTCGGCAAATTCATAATTGCCCAGAAATTGAATGCTCAAGGGCGCTAAAACGAAATACCCAAAGGCAGCACCCAGAAAAAAGAGCAACGACACAAAGAACACAATGCCTCGCACTGCGCGGATTTCCTTCTGACGAAGACCGGGCCGAACAAATGACCAAACGTTATAAAAAATCATGGGGAACGCCACCACCAAACCGCCTACAAAACACACCAATAAATCAGCGTTCATGTTTCCACTCATGGTGGTGCTCTGCAATTGCAACTTAGGAGGATCAAGACACAGGGCGCTTCCTAAACCCATAACCTCCGACCATGAGCATAGCAAGCGATACGTAATGAAGTCGGCTCGCCGCGGACCCATGATTACCTCATTGACCACAAAATCATGAAATACAACTATTACGATAATTCCGCCAAGCAACGCAAGAGCAGAGCGAAACAATACCTTTCGCAACTCCTCAAGGTGCTCAATAAACGTCATGTCATTGGAGGTCTTGGCCACTCGGTTTCCTCTTAATAGATACCTTCTTTGAGAATGTCATGAAGGTGTATCATACCCAGATACATCTGTTCAGAAACCACCGGAAGCGTGGTTATGTGATGCGCCTCCATCATCGAAAAGGCCTCTGTAGCAAGCGTTTCAGGAGAAACAAATTTTGGATTTCTAGTCATGATGTCGTCTGCTTTCAAAGCGCGCCACTCATTAGGATTCCTTGCTAACATTCTGCGAATATCCCCGTCGGTTATCACACCCTGTAAATTCCCATGGCTTGTCACGGCCGTGGCGCCGAGTCTTCCTGCGGTGATAGAATATATGATATCGCCAGCCATAGCAGAGGGCGCAACCTGAGGGTTGGAATCCTTTCGCAACAAACCAGAAACGTTGAGATAGAGCTTCTTTCCCAAAGCGCCGCCAGGGTGTACTCTCGCGAAATCAGCCGCACCAAAACCCCTTAACTCCATCAATGCAACGGCCATTGCGTCGCCCAGCGCCATCTGCGCCGTTGAGCTAGATGTAGGAGCAAGATTGTTCGGACAAGCTTCGGGTGAATCAGGCATTACTATCGAAACATCCGATATCTCAGCCAAAGCACTTTTTGGGTTGGCATGGATGCCAATCAAGGTGTTGCCCATGGTTTTAATAAGTGGAATCAACGCTTTGATTTCAGGCGACTCACCGCTCTTAGAAATAACAACAACGACATCCTCTTTGCGAATGGCACCGAGATCACCGTGCAGCGCATCAGCAGCATGCATGAACACCGCCGGTTGACCAGTGCTGATAAAAGTCGCGACCATTTTCTGAGCGATGATGCCACTTTTACCAATACCCGTCACAACCACCTGCCCCGCGCAAGCAGAGATAAGCTCAACCGATCTTACAAAGTCATCATTCAATCCATTTTCTAATTCGCGCAGGGCATGAACCTCCATTGAAAGAGCCCGCTTACCTGCCATTAGAATTTTCTGAGAATCACTCATGGGTTATTGCGCAAAGATGCAATACTGTCTTCAACATTGAATTATTTCAAACCAACAATAAATCCTGATGCAAAGAATTTTACCCCCAAGCCCCAACTAAGACGCTTGAAATTTGTTATGCCAAAAAGTTTTTGTGACAATCTAACGTGAGCATTAAATTCGCTACCCTTCAAAAAAATATTACCAAGCATACACAAACGACATTCATGCGAACAACAGCAGATATTTCACCGAAAGACGCCCTCAAACAATTTTTCGGGTTTTCAAATTTCAAAGGACTTCAGGAGAAAGTAGTGAATTCTGTTCTTGATGGAAATGACACTTTCGTAATCATGCCAACAGGCGGTGGAAAATCGCTGTGCTATCAATTGCCGGCATTGATGCTGGAAGGTACCGCGATTGTGGTTTCACCGTTGATTGCGCTGATGAAGAATCAGGTAGATGCAATGCGTGGCTTCAGTGACACCGATGGTGTGGCTCACTTCCTGAACTCATCTCTCAACAAAGGAGAGATTACGCAAGTGAAAAGTGACATTACAAATGGTAAATGCAAACTCTTATATGTAGCTCCTGAGTCGTTGAACAAAGACGAGAATGTAGAATTCCTTCGCGGAGTTCAGATTTCTTTCGTAGCGATAGATGAGGCGCACTGCATTTCAGAATGGGGCCACGATTTTCGTCCAGAGTATCGTCGTCTTAGACCCATTATCGAACAGATAGCAGATTGTCCGATCATGGCGCTCACCGCTACTGCGACACCAAAAGTTCAGCAAGACATTCAGAAAAACCTTGGCATGCTAAACGCCAAGCTTTTCAAGGCCTCATTCAATCGTTCTAATTTGTATTATGAAGTTCGTCCGAAGTCTAACGTAGGCCGCCAAATCATTCAATACATCAAGGCCAATTCTGGCAAGAGTGGAATTATTTACTGTCTCAGTCGCCGGAAGACAGAAGAGATAGCCGAGTTACTTCAGGTGAATGGCATCAAGGCATTGCCCTACCACGCAGGCATGGACAGTGGCCAACGCAATCGTGTGCAAGACAGTTTCCTGATGCAGGATGTAGATGTGATTTGTGCCACCATTGCTTTCGGTATGGGCATCGACAAACCGGATGTTCGATTTGTAATTCACCACGACATTCCGAAAAGTCTCGAGAGTTATTACCAGGAGACAGGACGTGCGGGCAGAGATGGCGGTGAGGGAGTTTGTGTGGCTTTCTATTCGCCTAAGGATATTGAGAAGCTGGAAAAATTTCTGCAAGGCAAACCGGTGGCCGAGCAAGAAATCGGAATGCTCTTATTGCAAGAGGTGATTGCCTATGCAGAGACAGCGATGAGTCGCAGACAATATCTGTTGCATTATTTTGGTGAAGAGTGGGATCCCGTAAAAGGAGAAGGTGCTGGGATGGATGATAACTCACGCTTCCCTAAAGAACAGTTTGATGGATCGGAGCATGTGTCGATGATCCTGAACTGCATTCTCGAGTTCAAAGAATTGCATAAAGCCGCATTTATCTGCAAAGTGATAGCAGGTGTAAAGAATTCAGAGGTCACCACATACAAAGGTCATCTCAGTAAATTTTTTGCAAAGGGCAAGGATCAAGATGAAAAATTCTGGAATGCGATTGTTCGTCAGATGTATGTGCGAGGGTTGCTTGCCAAAGAGGTTGAAACCTACGGCACTCTCAAGTTGACAGCCGAAGGAAAAGACTTCCTCAAAAAGCCAACAGCGTTTATGGTGGCCAAGGAGGTTGAGATTGGTGAGACGGATGATGATGAATTGATCATACCTAAGCAAGGCGGCGGTGCTGTAGATGAGCAACTTTTCAAGATGCTTAAAGAATTGAGACACAGCATGGCGAAAGAGAAGAAGATTCCGCCGTATGTCATTTTTCAGGACCCAGCACTCGAGGAGATGTGCACTCAGTATCCCATCACGATTGATGAGCTTGCGCAAATTGGCGGTGTAGGAAAAGGTAAAGCGCAAAAATTCGGTGAGCCGTTCATTGCATTCATTCAGCAGTATGTTGATGATAACGAGATTGAGCGTCCAATTGATTTCGTAGTGAAGTCGGCGGGGAATCGCAGTGTGCAGAAAGTTCAGATCATTCAGAACATTGACAAGCGCATTCCGCTGCCGGATATCGCGAAGGGGTTGGGCAGAAACATGAATGAATTGTTGTTGGATTTGGAAACCATTGTTTCTTCAGGCACGCGACTGAATATTCAGTACTTCATCAATGAAGAGCTCGACGAAGATCAGCAGCAGGAAATCATGGAGTATTTCATGCAATCAGATACCGATGAGATTCGTGCTGCGGAAGATTATTTTGATGGGGATTACGAAGAAGAGCCGCTCCGATTGATGCGCATTAAATTCATGAGTGAGGTCGGCAATTGATTCAGGCATCGAAGAATTCCTCAACTATTTTTTCTTACCCCGCATTTCGGGTCCCCACAAGTTGCTCTTCTCGCGTTTGTATTTTTTCTCAAGATTAGGATCAGCTCCCGGTTGTCCCTCGCAAATTCTGTCTTTCTTTCGATTGAGCCACATCACTCTTAGTGAGAGAAATACCGGCCGAAACCGACCATTGAAATAGGGCAAGGTTCCAACAGCACCTTCAAAAGGAAATACATTGAGCATAGCAAACTCAAGAGACGGCACCAGGTAAATTCCCGCTTCCGGCTTCCAGCCGAAACCTACTCGGAATGTCGACTGAGCATGAACCAACGTGGGTTGTTTCAGATCAGCGCCAAAGAACGCGCCCTTACTATTTCTTCGGATAATGGCGGCCTCGCATCGCAGGCCCAGACCAACATGAAACCAAAACCGGTCAGACAAAGGTGCGTTGCGCGTAAGGTGTCCTGTGGCTGCAAGGTATTTTTCATTGAACAACGAACCGCTTGGATTGGGGATTCCTGAAAAGTTTTCACTGCCCTTGGCTGTGTGATAGGTAAGGCCATAATCAGCGTGATTAAAAATTGCGTTAGGTCTGAAAAAATGTTGCCGCCCCGCTTCCAGATACAAACCAATTCCACCGCTTCGCTCGAAAGAACCGCTATAGAGAGTATCATCATTTTGATTATACCCGGTCAATTCCTCGCGGGCAGGCCGGGGCAACATCTTGCAGATACCACCGCCCACATACCAACCATAGGATTCATATTTTCCCTCGGGGTTGTAGAGCAGCTTGGGTTGACGCGAACGTTGAATTTGAGACATTCCCTTATGGCTCATCAACGCGAAAACCGAGAATAACAGAATACACCTGAGAGTGGATTCAATTCTTATCACATCTATTCTCATTGCGCAAATTGACGATTGATTTTCGACTATTAAAAGCCGATAACTTAAATATGATCTAGAATAAATTTCTCCACCTGCTCATTTTGCCAGTTGGAATAAATATCGGGCATGTCCATCACCTTGTCCATTATCGCTTGTTGCCGGTTACCATTTTCCAATGCCACATGATAAGGGGTATGACTAAATGAAACTTGAGAATACAGGGGAATCCACTTATCGGGGTGACGTGATGAGAACCATCCTTCAATTTTTTTCTGATGTAAAAATCTCGGATCGGCTGTCTTATCCCGCATCTCTATATAATTGCGTAGCGCGAGCTCTAGAATGGCATCGCCGGCGGGTTTACGAATTCTGGTGAATTCTGGAAAAACATGACTGAAATCACCGCCTGAATCCAAGAGTTCATTTAAGATTCGGCAATCTTCAAAACCTGCATTCATACCTTGACCGTAAAACGGAACAATTGCGTGAGCGGCATCACCGAGGATACAAATTTTGTCTTTGTAATGCCATGGATAACATTTGGTCATTACCAAACTTGCATTGGGATTTGCAAAAAAATCCTTTTCCAGATCGGGCATCCATTGCACTGCGTCTGCAAAATTTTGCTCAAAAAATGAACGCACCTGTTCTGGTGTTTTGAGGTTCTCGAAAGAGTGCACACCCTCAAAAGCAATGAACAAGGTGCAAGTGAAACTGCCATCAGGATTGGGTAGTGCAATCATCATATATTCTCCCCGAGGCCAGATGTGCAAACAGGTTGGATCCAGGCGATGACTACCATCAGCCAATGGTGGGATCTCCAATTCTTTGTAACCGTGAGACAAATATTCTTGTGAAAAATTGTATCGATCGATTTTCGCCAAACGTGCACGAACGGCACTGAAAGCGCCATCGGTACCGAAAATGTGATCATGTTTTACTTTGATATTTTCTCCACTTTCTTCATTTCGGAAACTTACCTCACCGGCATCAACGTCGAGGTCTAAGCACCTATGATGAAAGTGAAAGTGCACATTGTTGTATTTAGAGGCACAATGCAAAAGTTCCTGATTTAGCAGACCTCGGGAAACGCTATAAATTGCTTGATCCTCGCGACCATAGGGCTGATAGGTTAAATCGCCATTTATAGCATGCATCAATCTGCCCTTCATTGGCAATGCAACTTTTCTAACCTCATCCTCGATGCCTGCCTCTCGCAGACCACGCCAACCCCTATCGCTCAATGCGAGGTTGATACTTTTTCCCTGAACAACTTTCATCTTTCTGATATCAGATCGACGGTCATACACGCTCACTTCGTAACCGCGCCTGGCGAGATAAACACTGAGCAAACTCCCAACCAGACCTGTACCAATCACCCCAATTTCTTTCATGCTAAATAGCTTTTTCCAATGCTTGTTTCAAATCAGTTACAAGATCCTCTGCATCTTCCACGCCAACACTAAGTCGGAGCAGGGAGTCGGTGATTCCTGTTCGGAGTCTCTCCGTTTTAGGAATTGAAGCGTGGGTCATTGAAGCAGGATGACCGATCAGTGATTCAACTCCCCCTAAAGATTCAGCGAGTGAAAATATCTTCGTGGCGCAGGCCAGTGAGGTGGCATTCTCGAAAGTATCATTCTTAAGATTGAAAGAAATCATACCACCAAATCCGCGCATTTGCGATTTCGCCACGGTGTGATTTGGGTGATCTTCAAATCCTGGCCAATACACTTTATCAACCTTTGGGTGTGACCTCAAAAATTCTGCAATTCTCATACCGTTGTGGCAATGAGCTTCCATTCGCAAGTGCAACGTTTTCAACCCCCGCAGCACCAAAAATGAATCTTGCGGCCCTGGCACCGGACCGCATGAGTTGGTAATGAATGCCAGTTTATCATACAGCTCATCATGATTCATCATCAACGCACCCATCACTACATCACTGTGACCGCCGAGATATTTAGTTGCACTATGCATGACGATATCGGCACCAAGATCCAGAGGATTTTGCAGATAGGGTGAGGCAAAAGTGTTGTCAACTATAGAAATCAAATTAGTCTGTTTGGCAATTTGCGTGTAGAGTCGAATGTCAATGATCTTCATCATCGGATTCGTTGGCGTTTCTATCCACAACATCTTAGTAGACGGGTTGATGGCATTCTTCACGGCGGCTTCATCATGAAAGTCAATGAAGTGAAATTTGATTCCCAACGGTTCGAAAATCTTGGTAAACATGCGGTAGCTTCCACCATATAAATCATCCGTAGCTATCACCTCATCACCCGGGCGGAGGAGCTTAATCACAGTATCTGCCGCACCCATACCGCTGCTAAAGCATAGCGCATGCCTTGCATTTTCAAGAGAAGCCAGACAAGACTCCAGAGCAACTCTGGTAGGATTCTTACCCCTTGCATATGCATAACCTTTATGCTTTGAAGGGGCCTCTTGCACATATGTTGATGTTTGATATATAGGCGTCATTATTGCTCCCGTAGAAGGATCCGCCTCTTGTCCGGCATGAATAGCACGAGTTGCAAATTTTTTGTCATCAAATGTTTTCATATTCTCAATACAATTTTACTTTTTGATTCTATCGGGTTGTGATTTTACAAATGCTGCCCAGCCGTTATGCTTTTTGGAAGTGGCAGCAGGTCCCGATGTCTGAAAAAAGTGACACACCGCGGCTGCCAAGCCATCGGTAGCGTCGAGTTTCTCAGGCATATCACCGGTGGGGATTTTAAGTAATTGCTGAATCATGGCAGCCACTTGTTCTTTAGAGGCATTACCATTTCCTGTAATACTTTGTTTTATTTTTCTTGGAGCGTATTCTGTCACCGCGATTCCCCGGCTCAAAGCTGCTGCTATGGCAACTCCCTGAGCCCTTCCCAGCTTCAGCATGGATTGAACGTTTTTACCAAAGAATGGGGCTTCGATTGCAACTTCATCTGGTTTGAAACCCTCGATGAGTTCAATGGTTCGCTCAAAGATCTTCTGCAATTTCAAATGATGATCGTTATACTTCTCCAGGTGCAAGACTCCTAATGCCGCCAGAGACATCTGCTTTTGCCTGCAATCAATAATACCATAGCCCAATATGGTAGTGCCTGGGTCGATTCCCAATATGATGCGTTCTGAGCTAATCAAAATTCCTGATGATATGACATAAAGTTACACCTCATTCAATATTGGCTCATCATCCCGCATGGAAAATACCTACTATACTTGGGAAATCGGCACATATCAGCGAGCCCGAAATTTCCAGCCCGAGACAACCGAATCCTTTGATTTAGCATGCTTCGTTGCAGATGATTTGCTAGCAATTAATGCCCCAATAACAGCGGCATAATCCTCTACATTCACTTCCTGTCTCTCACTGTACAACGATGTCAGCACCTCGGGCTTAAAATATTGCTTGACAAAATGCGTATCGAAATTTCCAGACCTGAACGCGTCGTGCTGTATAGCCCACTTACAAAAATCAAGTGTGGTGCTACAGCCTGCTATATAATAATCGTCAATGGCACGTACCATCTTAGCGATGGCTTCATCTCGTGTGGATGCGTGGACTATCAATTTCGAAATCATCGGATCATAATAAATGGGAATATCCATCCCCTCCTCAAATCCATCGTCAACTCGCACGCCCGGGCCCGATGGCCTTCTGTATACAGTTAGTTTGCCTATATCAGGCAAGAATTGATTGCACGGATCCTCGGCATAAACTCGAATCTCAAGCGCATGACCCCGAATTTGCAGGTCGGCCTGATCAAAGCCGAGTTTTTCATTTCGGGCAACTTTGATTTGTTCCTTCACCAAATCAATCCCGGTTATCATCTCCGAAACAGGATGTTCAACCTGCAAGCGAGTATTCATCTCCAGGAAGTAGTAATTCATTTTATCGTCGAGTAGAAACTCAACTGTTCCTGCGCCACTATAATTACAACTGCGCGCAACATCACATGCGCTCTTCCCCATGGCCATACGCAACTCTGGGGTGAGCACCGATGAAGGCGCCTCTTCCACAACCTTTTGATGACGGCGCTGAATGCTACACTCCCGTTCAAATAGATGCACCACATTTCCATGATTGTCTGCCAGCACTTGTATTTCAATGTGCCTTGGACCACTCACATATCGCTCAATAAAAACCGAACCATCCCCAAAAGCGCTAATGGCCTCGCTGATGGCCCTTTCCATTTGCGATTCTAGTTCATCCATTTTTTCTACGATGCGCATACCCTTTCCGCCTCCGCCTGCGCTCGCTTTGATCAAAACCGGAAGTCCCACTTCCAATGCAACTCGTTTTGCCTCCACTGGATCGCTGATGGCACCAGGGGTTCCGGGAACCATAGGAATGTTGTATTTCCGAGCTGCAGCTTTCGCAGATAACTTGTCGCCCATCATGTCCATTGCTTCAGCACTCGGACCGATGAAAGTAATTCCCGCGTCCTTCACCATTCTTGCAAACTCTGCATTTTCAGAGAGGAAACCGTACCCGGGATGAATACCATCAGCGCCGGTTGCCTTGCAAACATCAATGATTTTTTGTCCCACTAAATACGATTGACTAGACGGTGGCGGTCCGATACATATCGCCTCATCGGCATATCTGACGAAGGGGGCATCGCGGTCTGCTTCACTAAAAACAGCGACTGTGCTGATGCCCATTTCTTTGGCTGAACGCATGACACGCAATGCAATCTCACCGCGATTGGCTACAAGAATTTTTTTCATTCAAAGACGAAGTTAAATAAAGGAATGGAGGACGGTAACAAAAGAGACACTCAAGATTTCCATGGCTTGTAACCGGCCGACTGAACACCACGATCTGCGGGCACTTCACGCAGGGGCTCGCAACTACGCAGTGAATTCCTGCAGTCTTCCGGTAGCCGCTGATATATCGCAGTGCCCTCTGATTTCCATGCAAGCATTTCTTCCGAAACCTCTTTGATCGCTTTGGCCGGATTGCCAGCATAAACCATGCGCGGTGGAACAATGGTATCTGCTGCAACAAAACTCAATGCACCCACGATACTGCCATCGCCAATTACCGCGCGATCCATGATCACAGCATTCATTCCAATCAAACAATTCTTGCCCAAATGAGCACCATGAATGATAGCACCATGACCTACATGTGCTGACTCTTCCAGTATCACTTGCACACCCGGAAACATGTGTATGGTGCAGTTTTCCTGCACATTGCATCCATCTGAGATAATGATTTGTCCCCAGTCGCCACGAATAGCAGCCCCCGGACCGATATATACATTTCGGCCAATGATAACATTGCCCGTTACCACGGCTCTCGGATGTACGAATGCCGACTCATGCACTACCGGACGATATCCTCCGAACTCATATATACCATCCATCTCAATTACAATTTTCAAGTATCACCGCATATCCCTGCCCAACACCAATGCACATCGTGCAAAGTGCGAAGCGTTGGTTACTTCTGCGCAACTCGAGAGCTGCCGTTTGGATAATTCTCGTTCCACTCATACCGAGCGGATGACCAAGAGCAATGGCACCGCCATGGCTATTCAATCGCTTATCATCATCGCTTATACCAAGCTCACGAGTACAAGAAAGCACTTGGGCGGCGAAGGCCTCGTTGATTTCAATCACACCGATATCACTCATGGAAAGCCCGGCGAGACGCAATGCTTTGCGACTTGCCTCCACGGGGCCTATTCCCATAATGCTTGGTGCCACACCCGAAACAGCGGCGCATACAATTTTCGCCAGTGGTTTCAAACTGAATTGTGTCAGCGCAGTTTCTGAAGCAATGAGCATCGCCGCTGCACCGTCATTAAGACCACTGGCATTGCCGGCAGTAACACTTCCCCCATTACGAAACGCGGGCTTAAGAGCTGACAACGCCTCTACTGTTGTATTTGGTTTGACAAATTCATCACGGCTTACCACTATTGCATCGCCCTTTTTCTGAGGAATGATCACCGGCACAACCTCCTCTGCATGCAGCGCTGCAGATCGTGCGGCAAGTTGTTGTGACCGCAGCGCGAAAGCATCTTGATCCGACCTTGAAACACCAAACTTCTCTGCAAGATTCTCTGCCGTCTCACCCATTGCTTCGGTACCATACAACTCCTTCATGCGTGGGTTAACAAAGCGCCATCCGAAACTGCTGTCGAACATTTGCGCATCCCTGCCAAACGCGGAAGAAGTTTTAGAAATCACCCAGGGAGAGCGTGTCATTTGCTCAACACCTCCGGCAATGAGCAAATCGCCCTCGCCAGAACGAATGCAACGAGCAGCGTGCACAACGGCTGCCATACCTGAAGCGCAAAGACGGTTCACGGTCTCTGCAGGAACTTCCACAGGAAGACCCGCCAATAAAACCGCCATGCGAGCAACATTACGATTGTCTTCGCCCGCCTGATTGGCACAGCCCATAAAGACATCACTGATTTCGCTCATAGGCAAGTTCGGGTAACGGCTCAACAACTCTTTGATAACATGAGCAGCGAGATCATCGGCGCGAACTTGAGCCAGCGCACCACCGAAACTTCCGATCGGACTTCGCACCGCGTCAACAATAAAAGCATTCATCATTTTTGATTTGCGCAAAGATGAGAAATGCCCGAGGATATTCCTGATCGGTAGTAGTTTTGACCTTACATGAAAAGCAAAAAGAAACCACTCATTCTCATCACCAATGACGACGGCATTTTCGCGTCTGGCATTCAACACCTCGCAAAAGCCATGATTAGCATAGGTGATGTGTATGTTGTGGCCCCCGATCAGCCGCAATCAGGCATGGGTCATGCAGTTACCATTCGACAAATCATTCGTGCATATCGTTCTTCCTTTCCAGTAAAAGTGAAGGAAGCATTTTGTTGCAGCGGCACACCGGTTGATTGCGTGAAACTCGCGCTCAATAATCTTTTGCCGGCGCGACCAGACATCATCGTTTCAGGAATCAATCACGGGTCAAACGCATCGGTGAATGTGATATACAGCGGCACAATGTCTGCAGCAGTGGAAGGTGCTCTCGAAAAAATTCCCTCGGTTGGTTTTTCGCTCCTCGATTTTTCTCCCGAGGCAAACTTCACTGCGTCAGTACCTGTTGCTCAACGTGTAGTGAAAAATGTATTGATGTATGGTCTTCCGGAAGGGGTCTGCCTCAATGTCAACATCCCCAAGCTTCCTCTCAAAAAAATCAAAGGTATCCGCTATTGCAGGCAAGCCAAAGGACATTGGGCTGAAGGGTTTGAGAAGCGAACAGATCCACACGGAGGCAATTACTATTGGATGAGCGGGCAATATGTTCTGGAAGACAATCGTGAAGATGCCGACGAAAATGCACTCGCTGCGGGGTATGTTTCTGTTGTTCCCGTGCATGCGGACCTTACTGATTACAACACACTGAAAAAAATCAACCAATGGAGTTCCGAAATCTGACAGTAAAAGATTCAACTGTGGTTGGTTTTGTGGCGGGGATGCTCGGAACTGCTCTGGGATTTGTCTTGTTTATGACCGTTTTCTGTGCGTTCAATAATGTTAGTGTAGAATATTTTATTTACGATTTTTTTCTTGCCATTCCCGATTTTCAAAGTCGAATACTCAGCTTTAGCGCTCTGGTAAACGTGGTCTTTTTTGCCATGATGCTGAAAAAAGAAAAGTACCAGTTTTGTCGAGGTCTGATGCTTGCACTGGTAGTTAATGTAATTGCCGTTATTTGGTTGTATTGACATGAAATTATACATCATCGCAGGCGAGGCCTCTGGCGACTTACATGGATCCAATTTGATACGTGCATTCTCCCATGAACGCAATGACATTTCCATACGCGCATGGGGAGGTGATGCCATGAGGGATGCAGGTGCGACAGTAGTAAAGCATTATCGAGAACTCGCTTTCATGGGCTTTGCAGAGGTCCTTCTCAACCTCCGAACCATTCTAAGAAACCTGCGCTTTTGTAAGGAAGACATTACAAGCTTCCAGCCGGATGCGCTGATACTCATTGACTATCCGGGCTTCAATATGCGTATAGCAGCATGGGCCAAAGCAAAAGGCATCCCTGTGTTATATTACATCTCACCACAGATTTGGGCATGGAAAGAAAACCGGGTGCATGCTTTGAAACGGGACATACAACTGATGTGTGTTGTGCTGCCTTTCGAAAAAGACTTTTACGCAAAGCATGGTATGCATGCCGAATTTGTGGGCCATCCCCTGCTGGACGTAAGAAGAGAATTACCCCGTGAATCACAACGTGAGAAAATTATTGCGCTGCTTCCAGGAAGCAGAAAGCAGGAAATCTCAACGATGCTGCCTGTGATGCTAGAGGCGTGCGCCGGCTTCAAGGATTATGACATTGTCGTTGCCGGGGCACCAGGACAAGAGGCCGCGTATTACGACCGATTCTTACAAGGAAGCAATGCAAAAATCATCTTCGGACAAACGCAGGAATTATTGAGAAAAGCAACTGCCGGACTCATTACCAGCGGCACCGCAACTTTGGAGGCCGGCATCATCGGACTTCCTCAAGTCGTTTGTTACAGAGGGAATTATTTGTCCTACCTCATCGCCCGCAAGCTCATCAAAGTGAAATTCATATCCCTTGTAAATCTCATTCTGGATCGCGAGTGCGTGCCAGAGATGATACAAGATGAAATGCGGCCTGAACCTCTGCGGCGCAAGCTTGAAGATCTTCTGAAAGACTCTCCGCAGCGCCAAAAACAGCTTGACGGCTATCATGAATTGCGCGAAAAACTGGGCGGACCAGGCGCGTCGGAGCGAACTGCCAAAGCCATGTTGAAAAGTCTCAATGGCAAACAATAGCTTGAGAAGCCCCGGCGTTATTTTTCCCCATCATGTATCGTTTCACTCTGACAGTCCTTCTGGGCTTATTGTGCTTCACGCTCTCTGCTGAAGACATCCGCATCGGAATCTATAACCATTCATCTATCAAGCAATGCAGCTTTATTGTAAGTAAGGGTGCATTCATGCTTACTACCGGGGCAGAAGAAATTCATTTGACTGCACCAACGCAGGTTGATATAAAAATGAGCGGTAAGAACATTCTGCTGGTGATCAAAGGCAAAACTTATTCATTTAAAGAAAAGGTACGGTTTACGAATAGCGGCGATGGTGAATTCAAGATAAGTTCGGCTCATTTCAAATCACACAATCGGAAATTCAATGGGCATCTCTCGGTGCGGGTATATGGAACCTTGCGGCTCGTCAATGAGGTAGATGTTGAAGAATACGTGAGCGGGGTTATCGAGGCGGAAGGCGGAACGGGAAATCCTATTGAGTACAACAAAGTGCAAGCAGTGATCAGTCGCACCTACGCATTGAACAACATCAACCGACATGTGGCTGAGGGCTTCGATTTATGTGATGCCACACATTGTCAGGTGTACCATGGCCTGGTGCGCTTCGATGCCACAATAGAAGAGGCGGTAAAAGAAACGCGTGACATTGTTATAGTTGATCACAACATTCAACTGATTACAGCGGCCTTTCATAGCAACTGTGGGGGATATACGCGTAATGCCGACGATGTGTGGTCGAAACCCGTATCATACCTTGTTGCTGTGCCTGATACATTTTGCGCAGGCATGATTCAGGCGCGCTGGAAAAAAACCATCCCGGCTCCGAAGTGGGATCACTACATGAAAACGCATCGCATTCCATCCGATAATCTTGCCTCCAATGAGGGCGTGTATACGATAGAAGCGCCACAGCGATATTATCGGCATGATGACGTTACACTTGTCCCTTTGAGAGGCATTCGTGAAGACTTTGGTTTGAAGTCGACACGTTTTGAAGTGGATCGTCAAGGACAAGAGATCAAGTTGATGGGCTTAGGATTTGGACACGGTGTAGGGCTTTGTCAAGAGGGAGGAATCAAACGCGCACAAATGGGGCAATGCTATGAAGATATCATCCACCATTATTACACCAACGTGCATCTCATCACCAGAAATATGCTCTGGTTTTTTAGAGAATAAACAGATTCATCGCTTTACAAAACGCTGCACTGAGGTCTTTTCTGTGTCGGTAAATTGAATGATGTAAACGCCTTGGGTAAGTTGCGAAGTGTCTATACTAAACGGACTTCCAT
This sequence comes from uncultured Comamonadaceae bacterium, assembly GCA_964555295.1. Lineage (GTDB taxonomy): Bacteria > Bacteroidota > Bacteroidia > Flavobacteriales_D > Sanyastnellaceae > CAZKRL01. The sequence continues at coordinate 36,091 of CAZKRL010000014.1, forward strand.
CTCCAACCTTCGAGAGCTGTGTGCTCATTGAAAGAAGGCCTTGGCTGTTGAAAATGTCGCAACGCACATTCCCCTTAAACCCCTTCAATGACACATTCATAAAATCGCGACATGGGTTTGGAAAGACATACACCTCGGGGTTTCTTGCATTCTCTGTAATTCCGACCGTATTGGTATTCCAAACGAATGAGTGAAGAATTTCCTTGCCAAAATCCTGCTCAAAAAATTCAAAGTCGACACCTTGTATTCTATCCAGGCGACAGGTTCCATCGCCGTCATTATTCGCAAAAAACGACAATCCATCATCATCCGAATCCATCAGATGGAAACGGTAACAACCGGCATCCAGTGCCACAGTATCTCTATAGGTAGTATTGGCTTGATTGAAATCATTGCGTGCATATACAATTTCATTGCTCGCGTTATAGAGTGCGTATGAGCTTTCCCCCGGAAAGTTGTTGGTCCGGATTTGAATGACCAAACGGTTTTCGGCTAGATCTGAATATTGATATGTTGTGGGGGGATAGAAATAGCTGACACTTGCGTTATTGGTGATATTTTCGTCTGTTCCATCTTCGGCAATCACTTCAATGTGAAATGACTTCAATGTGTTTTCATCACCCAACCAATAGTCTGGATGGTGATACGGTAACACCACCTCTTCACGTTGCATGAAGCCCAGGTCGCCCGTCCAATGCAGCGTATCTACTGGACCATTTTCTACATGGTATAGTATCTGCGCCGAAGTGAGCGACTGCGATCCCTTGTTGCGCAAAACAAATCTCGCTTCCTCGCAAATAGGATTCCAACGGTTGTGAATTTTCCAATTGCTTGGCGCTGTTATCAAATCTATTTCAGCGTCATGCGCATGATTGGGTTCACCATATCCAATGAGGGTTCCAAAGAAAACATAATTGCCATAATCATTATAGGTAATATCATAATCTACCGTAAAGGAGTCTTGCGCCGTCACAAACGGAGTGAGCTCAAATTCCCGAGTGGTAGAATTCATTCCGGGGCACCAGCCCGCGCGATCGAATATCCAGGTTCCGCCCTGCGGATATAAGGGATTGTTGGCACATTCCTGCATGATTTCCCAACTCCATTGCTCCTGTCCGTTCACTTCAACGGAGTGTGTATTGTTGCAGAACTCAGCGCAATTGTATGGATTATCAAACTGATGCCCCGTGGTAGTAGCAAGCATTTTCCAGCCGGCTTCATCGGGGTTTTTACCCAATGTTTTGGGTACGACAACATTATCGAAATTAGCGAGAGCCAGATCACGATCCCAGATTCTTTCTACGCGTTTGACATCCCTAGCTGGTGTTCCGCTGATGAATTGAAATTTCAGGTCGAGTAACTCTTGCCAATTGCCCGCTTCAAGCTCAACCGAATCATGAAGCAAGGGTTCAAAGTCTGTTACATCTACAATCCATGTCCAACCATCAGGCCCTAATGTGAGTTGAATTCCGTACATCGTGATGAAACGATTCAATTCGAAACGATTGATCACTTCAAAAGGACGTTGGTAGTATTCAATGTCTTGATTGGTGAGTGTGTATACGTTAGACGGTGTGCTTAAAACGGTTGTGTCACCAGCGGGTGAAATGAGAATATTGTCATTCGTAGGCCACGCCAGATCAGTAGATATGGGTAGCACCTGATAGTTAGAGTCGCTGTACTCAACAACTGAGTATGGCGGTGCAAATACCGTATCGTTATCCAATACCGTTTCTGCAGAAACAAAAAACTCACCGGAAGTTATTTTGATGACCGGCCTTGTTGTCGCAGTCACAGCGGAGATCAGGGGTGCTGACTCATGCCACAGCCGTGCGGGATTACCGAACACCCATCCATCGCGTGCATGACCACTATGATCTGTTACAAGCTCCCCGTCTTCTTCGTCGAAAGTGTAGTACACCTCAAGCTGCTGATAGTTGGGATGAGAGGCATCGATGCTGCTGTGCATATAATCTTCAATTACCGACTCAGAAAGCGCCTCACTGAAAACTGCGAATTCATCTACATCGCCGCGGTAGTAGTTGGTCCAACCGGCTGCGCCACCGAGATAGAACTTCACCACATCGGTCATGGTATTGTTGAGATTTGAGCCCGAATGCCAAAGCGATCCATTGAGATAGATGCGCATTTGCGCTGCAGCAACATCTTTCACAAAAGCCCAATGATTCCAATTGCCTTCAAACTGTGTTGCGTTTGCAGCTGCGTTGATTCGGTCATATCCTCCATCGTATCCGGCGTCCCAGTACACATTGCTATTACTCCAGGGAAGGTGAACATTCAGAACACGTTGGTTGCTGGCGTTGACTCCCTCAAACAAAGTTCCATCTTGGGGCTGAAAGTTTGCATCGCCGCGCTGCCAGAGTGAAATCGTGATGCTACTATCACAGTTTTCGAAAGTGGTTGCGGGAACGCTTACGAGATCTTGCCAATCAAAACGAATGAAACGATCCGCCGCGTTATACTGCCAACTGGATGAGGTAGTATCCTCATCAGACAAGAGAGACAAGGGAGCGTTGGTATAACCATGAAAACGAATCCACAAATCAGATACGCCATCCCATGTAAGTGAATTCTGAAAAAGGATGCTATTCCAGTCATTGCCTGTGAAAGTGTAATCGCCGCTGAACACTGTTTGCCAGCCGCTCGCAGGAATGTCGCCGGGTGTGGTGATTCCGTTATTCCAGCTGGTTTCCAATGTCATCTCGTCCATCAACACATCGGCCGAAGAATTGAAAAACTCAAATCTACCGATCGACATGCCCGCGGTCATTCCCGCGGCTAAGAGCTCATCAGCGGTGAATCGAAAAGTACCATTGGTCACCGGCGCGTTCATCACAAAAGCCATTGGAGGAATTCCGTTGCCAATTGTGTGGGTTATTTCATTTTGAATACTATCGAGAACAGGTAAGTTAACTTCAGATTGATGCACGGTATAATGCGCCTCAGGTGAAAGCTGCAACTCATCAAAATCAGCATTGTTTACAAGGTATTGCGGATAGGTTGCAAGATTGCTGTCGAGCACACCCGTATGTTGATACAGATATGTATAGGTAAGATAATCCCATTCACCGCAGGGGAAGCCAAGATTGCCTGCTGTGCCATCGGAGAAGCACTTGAGGTTGTAGAGCATCAAAATTTTCTGGTAAGACTGACCATCGTCTGATGGGAATTGAAACCACCTGCGACCCGGTGAATCATAAGCGGTATTGGGATTGTTTTGTGCCTCCCAAGTATAGGTTTGAACCGTAACAGTGTCGGCTGTTTGGGCTGAGGCCGCAACAATAATCGAAAAGAAAAATAAAGGGAATATTGCTATCCTTATTGAACGTAACAAAGGCATATTGAGAAGTTTCGCCGAAAATAAATACAACGGGTCATGAATTCTAAAGCCATTGCAATTATGACCAGTTTAGGAAACCAAAAAGGCAATAAAACGAAGTAATTCGCACTCGATGAAATATGCAAGAGGTGCATTACAACCTAACACTTTCAGTTGATTGCGCTACTCCTCAAAAATGTGAAATACATTATGGAAAGCAACATAATGTAATTCCATCAGCAACATTCCATTCAGTCTATACATACGCCTCCAATGGCGGACAAGTGCAAACCAGATTTCTATCACCGTATGCATTGTCTACCCGCGCAACTGATGTCCAGAATTTGTTCTCGCGCATGTCCGTCAGCGGATAGGCCGCCTTCTCTCGTGAGTATGAATGTTCCCACTGATCTGATATCAACTCATGCGCAGTATGCGGCGCCATTTTCAAGACGTTGTCTTGCTTGTCAACCAATCCGCCCTGCACTTCCGCAATCTCTTTGCGAATCTGAATCATCGCTTCACAAAAACGATCCAACTCACACAAGGGCTCACTCTCAGTTGGTTCAATCATCAAGGTTCCTGCTACAGGAAATGACACGGTGGGTGCATGGAATCCATAATCCATCAAACGCTTGGCAATGTCTTCCACCTCAATACCAGATTTTTTATAGTCTCGGCAATCGAGTATCATCTCATGGGCAACATGTCCCGCCTTACCCGTGTACAACACTTCATAGTGTCCTTGCAAACGCGCCTTGATATAATTCGCATTGAGAATGGCATACCGTGTGGCATTGGTAACACCGCTTCCTCCCAGCATCTTAATATAACCGTATGATATGAGCAGTATCAGTGCGCTCCCATATGGTGCGGCAGAAACCGCATGTATAGGATGCGTGCTGCCCTGCTGAATAAATTCATTGGCCGGCAAGAAGGGCAGAAGTTTTTCATTCACACCAATGGGCCCCATGCCGGGTCCACCACCACCGTGAGGTATAGCAAAAGTCTTGTGCAGATTGAGGTGACAAACATCTGCGCCAATAGCACCAGGAGAGGTGAGCCCCACCTGAGCATTCATATTCGCGCCGTCCATATAAACTAATCCGCCATGATCATGCACAATCTGCGTTATCTCCCGAATACGCTCTTCGAATACACCGTGCGTGCTGGGATATGTAACCATCAATGCTGCAAGATGATGAGCATGTTCCTTTGCCTTTGCAGCGAGGTCTTCTACATCCACGTTACCATTCTCATCACACTTCACCACCACTACTTCAAGACCTGCCATCACAGCTGAAGCCGGATTGGTGCCATGTGCAGAAGATGGAATAAGACAGATGTTGCGATGAGCTTCGCCGCGATGCTCATGATAGGCCATGATTACAAACAAACCGGTAAGTTCACCTTGAGCGCCGGAGTTGGGCTGTAGTGACATACCCGCAAAGCCGGTGCACTTGCAGAGGTCGTCATGCAATTCACGAATGATCCTTGCATATCCCTCGGCTTGCGAAGCAGGCGCATAGGGATGAATATCAGAAAACGACGGCCACGTCAGTGGTATCATCTCTGCGGTGGCGTTGAGCTTCATCGTGCATGAACCCAGCGGTATCATTGCGTGTGCGAGCGACAGGTCCTTGTTCTCGAGCTTTTTCAGATAGCGCAACATTTCGGTTTCGCTGCGGTGACTGTTGAAAACCGGATGCGACATGAATGCACTTTTACGGGGCGAGAAAGTGCCCGCATCGCTTCCCACCTGCACGTTCAGCAAAGTGGCAAGTTCATGGATATCGTTATCCGTGGTGCACTCATTCAATGAGATGCCCACCATTTCATTGTCAAAATATCTTAGGTTGATGCTATGAGCTTCCGCCTTCGATCTGAGCGCTTTCACGTCGTCGATTTTTATATAGAGCGTGTCAAAAAAATTCTTGTTGAGTTGCTTTTCCCCGAGCGCTTTTGAAAGCAATTGCGCCTTGCGGTGAATGCTACCGGCAATTTTTTTGAGGCCGTCGGGACCATGATACACACCATACGAACTGGCCATTACCGCAAGTAATGCCTGCGCCGTGCAAATGTTAGACGTTGCCTTTTCTCTGCGGATGTGTTGCTCACGTGTTTGCAGCGACATGCGCAATGCCTTGTTGCCAAGGCGATCTTTAGAAACACCAATGATTCGTCCGGGCATATTTCGCTTGAATTCATCCTTCGCGCAGAAGAAAGCAGCGTGCGGACCGCCGTAACCCATTGGCACGCCGAACCGTTGTGAATTGCCAAAACAGATGTCCGCGCCCCACTCACCAGGAGGTGTCAGCAATACGAGCGACATGATGTCTGCTGCGCAGGCGAGATATCCACCTACCTGATGCATGCTTTCCGCAAAAGAAGAATAATCTTCAACCGAACCTGTGTTGTTGGGATATTGAACGAGAGCGCCGAAGCACGACGCATCAGGAGTAAACTTTTTGTAATCCGCCACATGAAGGGTGATGCCCAGGCGATGGGCGCGACCCTTCAATACATCGAGTGTTTGAGGAAACACTTGCTCATCCACAAAAAAAGTATTGGCATTTTCCTTCTCACGCGGGCGAGAATGGAAAAACAAAATCATTGCTTCCGCTGCGGCAGTGGCTTCATCGAGTAATGACGCGTTGGCAATGGGCAGAGCAGTGAGATCGGTAACCATTGTCTGGAAATTCAGCAATGCCTCCAACCTACCTTGTGCAATCTCTGCTTGATAAGGTGTATAGGCCGTGTACCATCCAGGGTTTTCCAGAACGTTGCGCAGAATAACAGGAGGAACGATGGTAGGGTTGTAGCCCATGCCGATGTACGACTTATTCACCTTGTTGAGCGCCGCGAGTTCACGCATGCGGCCCAGAAACTCGGTCTCGGTGAGAGCTTCACCAATTGCCGGTTCTTCCCCCACACGAATGGCGGGCGGAATGGTTTCATCAATCAATTGGTTCAATGATTTAACCCCAATGGTTTGTAACATGTAATCGGTCTCATGGTCTCTCGGACCCATGTGTCTGCCTTCAAATTGCTTCATCCTATTATCATTAAATGGTTGAAAATATCTTGCTTTTAGTGAGGTCAAATATAGAATTCAACCTGTGGCACAAAACGGAGAATGTAAATTCGCCGAAGATGGAAGAGCACAACGCCATAACTTCATATACCAAAAGGAGCGAAGTATTTCCTCAGGTGCAGAAACAACTCGAACAACTCATCAAGGGTGAAGTATCGCTCATTGCCAACATGGCCAACACCGCTGCGCTGCTGCATAGAACTTTCCAATTTCATTGGACCGGCTTTTACATTGTTCGCGATTCGATGCTCGTCTTGGGTCCGTTTCAAGGCCCGGTAGCATGCACAAGAATTGCCTTCGGCAAAGGAGTATGTGGCGCTGCCTGGGAGCAACAAACGCTATTGAATGTCCCGGATGTTGAGCTCTTTCCCGGACATATTGCATGCAGTGCTCATTCGAGATCTGAGCTGGTAATCCCTGTGATCAAAAACCAAGAAGTGATTGCGGTATTGGATATCGACAGTGAATTTCCTGCGCACTTCGATGCACACGACGAGTTGTTTTTTACAGAGGTTGTCAAACAACTTGCAACAAATTCCCATGAGAGCTAAAGTTTTATATCTCCTGTTTGTGGGCCTGTTGCTCTCATGTGCGCAGATACGCTCACCGCAAGGTGGGGCGAAAGATGAAACGCCACCGGTGGTCATTAGCTCACCAGATAAATCCACAAGATATACCCAACAAGAAGTTGTGATTGTGTTGGATGAATACGTTGACCTGTTCGATGTGCAAAATGAAGTGCTCATCTCACCACCTTCACCGAAACCTCCGAAAATAGAGGCGCGGATGCGTAAGATCATCTGCACATTCTCCGACACGCTCGCCGAGAACACGACACGCGTAATCAACTTTGGCAATGCGATACGTGATGTCAATGAAGGAAATATTCTCGTGAATTATACCCTGGCATACAGCAATGGAAGTTTCATTGACTCGCTTGAATTCAAGGGGGAAATCCGCAATGCCGAAAGAGACACGGTTGCAGCCGATGTTCGTGTGATGCTTTTTTCCAGCGACACGGGAATAACGAGTAAAATCGAGCTTCCGCGATATGTAACCCGAACTGATAAAAACGGCCGATTCCATTTTCGCTATTTGAAAGAGGGTGACTATTATCTCTGTGCGCTAGATGACAAAAATCAAAATTTTCATTGGGAAGAGGGAGAATCGATTGCGATGAATTTCTCGGCAACAAGTCTTCCGGATACGAGTCTCGCGCTACTTCTGATGAGCACGCCGGAGCCCAATACGGCTATGATCAATGGATTCGATGCCGACAGCAGCGGTTCATTTTCCTTTCAGGTCGACGAGTATTTTGATGATTCTCTCGAGATACGCAGTGGCGACATCCTTCTCCCGAAGCATCGTTTGTCATCAAAAATTTTTTCATGGCTTCCTGCCACTGTGGGGGAAAGCGCGCCGATTGAAATTTTTTATCGTGAGGAGCGTGTAGACTCCTTCCACGTGAGCGCGTATTCCGTACCTTCTAAATTCCAACTCAAATTATCAGGTGCAAACACCATACGTTCACAAGACACGCTTGTCATCAACTCACCGCGATGTCTTACAAATGCCGGGCTCATAACAATGATGCGCGCGACAGACAGCACCTTGGTAAACGGCGCAGACATACGTTTGCTGAATCCATTTCAGATAGCCATCAAACACAGCTGGATGCCCGGCGATTCGTATAAACTCATTCTCACCGGAGCAACTGATTTGCTGAATGGTGCGGCCGACACATTGCGGACCGACATTCAACTCAACGAAAAAGAGAGCACGGGAGAAATATCTGTTGCACGTGGATCGACGAAATCTGTTTTTTGGATAGAGTGCAAAGGCAAGAAATTTTTACCTGATGCAAAATCGAGAGCAGGCGCTATACTATTCACGGAGCTAAGTCCCGGAGAATACACCCTCTTCGAATTGATCGATGAAAACGGCAATGGAAAGTTTGATCCCTTGGCCTTGAGAGAGCGACCTACAGAAAGGGTTTTAAGATCGGAAGTCATCAACGTGAGGGCCAACTGGACAGCCGAAATCTTGCCGCCATCAGCGAAGAAGTAGTTCCCACAGCAAACGATCACACCGTTCCACAGTTGAGACAAAAACTCTCTCCAAGGCATCACGAGAATTTTATCGACCATACGCATCCGCGGGTCGTTGTAGACCAAAATTTGTTTGCGCGTTTTGAACTCTTCTGCGAAAGCTTTTAACCCGGTGAGATGTCGAGTTATTTCACGGTTTGACGTGCGCCCCAGAGAAAAACACTCTCAGTGACTGATCCTTCAAATTCCTGACGACGACCTAGCATATCCATGTAATATTTCCTTGCAAATACAAACCACTACTTTAAATTATCATGTATTTAATCCGTTAAAAGCAGATTAATGAAGTCCAATGAACTTGATCCATTAAAAACTTCCACCGTTTCACCATTTAGCACTACCTTGAGGTTTGGACTTTCATAGAGAGTAAAACAAAGTATGCGTATAGGAGTCGCAAAGAAAAAACTTTCATCACCCACGACTCTGTGCCCGGAAAATCTGCCTTTAAATCCTAGGGGATTGTATAAGAAACTCCAAAACCATCAACAACTCCGAATGCAAGATTTATTCTCCTCAATACTGGATGAAATAACACACTTTATGGGTTGTTCACAGACACAATCTCACAAGAATATTATCTGTGATTGGCGAAAACTGTTTTCATTTTAACTTCATACCGTGAAACCAGAGAGAAAAAATATTCTAAAAACGATCGGTATTTTATTTGCCCTCTACGTTACTCTTATCGCTCTATTTTGGTTATGGTTATCGGTTTACACTGGGCATGGCGACTATGTCAGCGTACCTGATTTAAAAGAAATGACCATTGAGGAAGCTCAACAACGCATTGAGCAACTCGGATTAAGATATGTAATAATAGATAGCATCTATGCTCAAGACGGAAAACCAGGAACAGTCATTCAACAGAGTCCGATACCCGAAAGCAAAGTAAAAACCGGCAGGGAGTTATACCTTACCATTTATCGTAAAACACCCCCCAGCGAAAAACTTGGCGTTAGTACCGGAGAGTTTTATACCTCGGCTCTCATAAAACTTCGAAGCAAAGGTTTCGAATTTGACACTGTATACGAGCACAATAACCTCTTTCCCGGCAGCGTGTTGCGTGTAACCATGAAGGGGCGGCGATTGGGCCCTGACGATATGCTACTAAAAGGAAGTAAGGTTCTGGTGACCATTGGAAAATATTCTGAGCAAGAAGTGATAATACCTGATCTTACAGGAATGAACTGCAGAGACGCAGAGGCCGCACTTAGCAGTTTAAATCTGATTTGCAATTGCAGATTTGAGCCCTTCATCGAACGTCCGACATCTTCTGACTCAGTTGAGTACACGACATGCCGGCAAGACCCAATACATCATCCCGTAATAACTTCGAAAGCCGGACGCATTGTAGATTTGTGGCTATACAACACCCCATGCCCGGAGGACACCATATCAACAGATTGATAACATCCCAAAATTCAATACTGCTGTTATTGCTCTTGATTTCATTCATTGATTCAAGTGGACAAGAGACAGAAGGATTTTTGCAGACTAACAAATCGATTATACAACGCTGGAATTCTGAGCAACGATGGCCTAAAAAACCTGTATCCCGAAGTGTCCTAACTCTTCCCTTTTTCGATGACTTCTCGAGGTATTCACTTCCTACGAATGACCCGAGCATCCCTGCTGACTGGCAAATGTGGGAAGACCGTTCAGCATTTATCAATAACCACTTTGCAGAATCCCCTCTCACCATAGGTGTTGCAACCCTCGACGGAATGGCACAAGACGGATCCGCTTATGTTGATACACTTTATTTCCCAACTATTCAAGAATCCTATCTGGAATGGGGGCCAGCAGACACCTTGACTTCTTTACCGATCAATCTTGAGGGCTACGTTCCTGAAGATAATATCTACCTTGTTTTCCATTACCAAGGCGGAGGATATGGCAATGCTCCTGACGCCGATGGAATTCTTGGCGCCACGGGAGACACCTTATCGGTAGAATTCTACACCCCCTTACAGCAAGGCTCATGGCAGAGGGTATGGGCGAAAGAAGGCGGTGGCGTAACCACAACATTTGATACTGTCTTCATTCCAATCAACGACTTCATACACTTACAAAATGGATTCAAATTCCGCTTCAGAAATTATGGCACATTGCATGGTGCTTTAGATCATTGGAATATTGACTATGTAATCATCAACAACAATATCGATAGCACGCAATTCTTCTATGACGAAGTTGCATTTCAGTATGAGGCACAAACGCTACTAACTGACAATAAAACTTCAATGCCGTGGACGCATTATCTCGTCAATCCGAATTCTCATACAGCAGCGAACTACACGTTTAGACAACGCAATCTCGGGGAAACCTCCAACATCGCCACTACCTGGAAAATTGAGCACGATGGCAACCTTATGCAGACTGGAAGTCTCGACGCAAACACCCAGGGCAACGGTTATTCAGAGTTCAGTCGAACCGTATCGTTGGAGGGTTTTTCATTTTCAGCGCCGTCAGAGGACAAAGCTGAATTCTTGATCACCACATTTTTCAATCCTACAGATATACATACCCAGAACGATACCATGCGCTTTACGCAGCGCTTCGAAAATTACTATTCTTACGATGATGGTTCCGCTGAACGCGCATGGGGACTTACAGGCACAGGCAACAGCATGGCCTTGCGATACTACAATGCATTACCCGATACATTGATTGGTGTTTTAATTCATTTTACACAGGTACAATATCTTGCCACCGACCAGACTTTTGCATTGCAAGTATGGTCCGATGCCAGCGGTCAACCGGGAAATCTAATAACCTCGGAATTGGATAATTACACATTACATCGTCCTATTTATAATTCTCATCCTGATTCACTATTCGTTTTTTACCGATTGATTGATTCCCTTTACATCCCTGAAGGTAATTTTCATGTTGGGTTCATTCAACAAAATCCAGTTTCACTCAACATTGGACTCGACAAAAACACCAATACCAATACTACAAGGCTACACTATCAGCTACAGAACAATCCAACATGGCAGAATTCATCTATTGAAGGATCCCTTATGTTCAGACCTGTATTTAAATCAGGGATGCCCTATTTCGCAAATGTTACATCGTTGCCATCAAATGACGATGTATTTATATACCCAAATCCTGCAAGCAACATCGTTCAAATAAGGATTCAACATTGTGAAAAATCGCACCATTTCACATTGTACAACAGCTCAGGGCAAATCGTTAAGAGCGAGTATTTACCTTCCGGGATTTGCCAGCATTCAATCGATGTGAATGCGTTTCCGTCAGGTTCATATTTATTTCGTGTTGTGGCAGAAGATGGCATTGTCCAGAATCATCGACTTATAGTTGAATAAATGCAAGAGCCATATGCGGAAATTCCATACGACGGCGACGACGAGTTATTCGAACATCATCGCATCACAGTAGACAAAGGCCAGGGCTTGCTTCGTATTGACAAATTTCTTTTCGACAGACTGGAAAAAACCTCGCGTACAAGAATACAAGACGCCTGCGATGGCGGCTTTGTAAGGGTTGGGGGTAACGCCGTGAAAAGCAGTTATCGTATCAAACCAATGGATGTAATAACCATTGAGCTTCCTTATCCAGTGCGTGAGCTTGAGCTCATACCAGAGAACATTCCCCTCGACATCCTTTATGAAGATGATCAACTTATCATCCTCAATAAAAGCGCAGGCATGGTTGTGCACCCCGGTCACGGCAACTATTCTGGCACACTCGTTAATGCTTTACTGTATCACTTCCAAAATTTACCCAAGCGAAGCGATGCACACCCGGGTTTAGTACATCGCCTTGACAAAAACACAACGGGCATTATGGTGATAGCCAAAACCGACTATGCATTGCAGCACCTGTCGAGACAATTTTTTGAAAGAACAATTGACAGAAGATATTGTGCCTTGGTGTGGGGGGATCTTGAAACTGATGGCACCGTCATTGGCAACACCGGCAGGAGTTTACAAAACCGAAAGATATTCACTGTTTTCCCTGAAGGCGATTACGGTAAGCATGCGGTAACACACTACAAAATTCTAGAGCGTTTCCGCTATGTCACATTAGTTGAGTGCAAACTCGAGACGGGTCGTACACACCAAATTCGTGTGCATATGAAGTATAAAGGACACACATTATTTGGCGACATCGAATACGGTGGTGATTCAATATTGAGGGGCACCACCTTCGCACAATACAAATCCTTTGTAAAAAACTGTTTTGAATTGTTACCCCGCCAAGCGTTACACGCCAGATCCCTCAGCATCGATCATCCGGTTTCAGGCAAAAGAATGACTTTTGAAAGAGCGTTGCCTGATGATATGCTATCCGTAATTGAACGTTGGCGCGACTACATCAATAACTCAAATACTCGCCCATCATAATACAACAAATGCAAGTGATAAACCACTTGCATTTGAATTGCACACCTGTGTATTCCTGGATCTAACGAATCATTTTCACCCTATTCAACAATCCAGACATACGAACTCACACCTTTCGGTTCAGCAATCCGTACCATGTAACTTCCCTGAGGGAATTGTTCGTTTATGTTTAGCATCCTTACATACGGTCCATCACTCGAAAACTTTTCAGAATGAATCAGGTTTCCAGTCATACCAAAAATCTCTATCAGTACCTCTCCCTCAGCCGAACCATCAATATTGAATTCACCACCCGTAGTAGGGTTAGGGAAGATTACAGGGGCATCTTCATAACCCATTCTTTCGACAGACGGATCATCCTGCATTCCTGGTGCAGCAGCAGAATTCGTAACCGCTATTACTTGCGGTGGTCCGAAATCCCCTGATATGTAGGTGTAGTTGGTTCGAATCTCAACACGCCAGAACCCTGTTTGTGCGAGTGAAACGGGGAATGCGCTTGACAACAACAAGTATGGAGATGAGCTCGGGGTATTTACAGTAAACGGCGTTCCCGTTACCGTTGTTCCGGTGCAATCCGAAACCCTTGTGAACCTATATGTATAGGATGATGCTCCGCAAGCTCTGGAACCACCCGAAATAGGATCGGCCGCGAGATAAGTAAATCTGCCTATAGCAGATGCAGCGCAACGCTGCGTTGCACGCACCTCCATCAAGGCAGGTGCTGCAATCACAACATTTCCACAGTTGAGTGAGGTTGCACTGCCAAGTATAGTTACTGTAAGATCATTTGCCCCGGCGCCATTAGAAAGTACATAGTTCGCATCTACCCTGCATGAATAAGTTCCTCCTGCCCGCAATGCCAGAGAAGCGGTGCTAAGGGCCAACCTCGTCGTTCCGGTAACCGTAGCCGACGTCGTAACAAAAGGGGTCGGTGCATTTCCTCCCGTACCGGTGAAATTGAAAGTATAACTGGCAGCACCGCGATAAGTGGCCTTATACAAATCACACAAATTGAATCCGTTAGCGGGCGATGCTACAGCACATCCACTTGGCATAAGTGGTGCTAGACACATTGTAAAACTTCCCATCTCGCTACCAAAACTGCGCACTGCCAAATAATACTGTTGTCCAACGGTTAGGTTACCGATATTAAGTACCTCTACTCCGCCGATTGTATTGTTAACATTCTCCACATCCACCTGACCGTTCGGGTGGGCAGCTGTGCGTAACTCAATCACCGCATCAAAACCAATCGGAACTACTCTTATGCTCATAGCGGTCGATGGCGCTGTAAAACGATACCAAACATCTTTACCACCATTAGCTCCAACATTCGCGGGATTGCCCTCGGCCGAAACAAAAGCGTTGATAGTGCTGCCAGAATAAGACAAACAATTGGGGTAATAACCATTGGCAAGATTGGCATTCAAAGATGTGGCATTGGCATAGAGGTCATTCGTTACCGGGCTGCATCCTTCATTTATCTGCGTGTCGCAATCATCATCTATCGCATTCGTGCAAGATTCAACTGCACCAGGATAAATGGAACTATTGTTATCATTACAGTCTATCACATAAGGCTGATTGTTATTAACCGGGGCCGCTGTGTAATAAGGCAACGTATTGGCCGAACCATTGCAACCACTCACACAACCCGTTTGGAAAATAAAACCACCGTAACCATCACCATCGGCATCAGCCCACCATTCTCCTAAGGGATTAATATTCGCATTGTTGTCGCAACAATCTGTATTATTTGATACATAACCTGTAGGGGCAGTGCATGCTGCGACTGGCGAGGATAACGGGTTTCCAAATCCGTCTCCATCTGCATCGGCATAGAATAATGTCAATGCTGAAACTGTAACAATTACCTCATCTGCGACCGTCGCACATGGCGAATTACCAGTTGCCGTTACTGTAAGTATTACTGTGTTACCTACATCACCTGCTGCAGGAGTATAGGTAGGAGTAAGCGAGTTGGCACCACTGGTGATACTGCCGAAACCATTCTCTGTCCAAGAAATAGAAGCGGTATTCGATGCGACTGCAGTTGATACGGAGACAGGATTGGTTGAACATGTTGTCAATGCAATTCCTCCATCGATCTGAGGTGCTGCGGTTACAGTAATCGTAATTATATTACTGTTTGCAGTAGCCGAATTGAGACATTGATAATCGCTAGTGAGGGTGCATCGCACCTGATCTCCATTATTCAATGCGCTATTAGAATAAGTAGCTTGATTGCTGCCCACGTTGACACCATTCAATTGCCATTGATACGAAGGCTGTAAGCCACCGTTTACAGGTGTTGCGGTGAATGTGTTCTCTGCATTGCCACATACCGTTGTTCCTCCTGAAGAGGTAATGGTAACCGATGGTGTAACAAATGCATTGACCGTCATGGTAATGGCATTGCTCGTCGCATTCGCGGGCGAAGCACACTCGGCATTGCTCGTTAACACACAAGCCACAACATCGCCATCAGCCAAACTCGCGCTGGTATAGGTATCAGTATTGTTCCCCACATTCGTGCCATTCACTTTCCATTGATAGGCCGGAGCCGTTCCTCCAAACTGTGGCACCGCAGTGAAAGTGACAGAGGTGCCTACACAAATCTGAGTTGACGGAGAAGCGCTAATGGTAATGGCGGGTGTAACCACCGGGTTGGATACCACTACTGCATTACCAGACATTGCAGCCGAACATGACCCACTTACAGCAGGGTTCACCGCAACAACAGTATAAGTGCCCGAAGAAGTTTGATTGCCGAAGCTAAACGCCGAACCAGTGCCGCTAACCACCGCTCCCTCATTGACCCCATTGCGTTGCAATTGATAATTGGCCCAGGCATCTGAACCCGATAAGCCCACCGCGACACCCGCGCTGCCAGCGCAGATGGAACCACCGCCAGTGACGTTGTATGTATTAGGCGTTTTGCACTCTGCCAAAGCGAAATCCCCGAATGCAGATAAGGTTGTAGCTTGAGTAGTTGTGCTTGTGCGCGTTCCTACGGAAGGATATGTCCACGCGACATTATATCTGCCTACCAAAAGATTTGAAGTCGTCGCCGTCGCATCAACATCTGCACCAACAAAGGTGAAGGTTGGATTGTAATCCGTTAATGTTACTCCATTGTTGGTGAGGGTATAAAAACGATTTACCGACTTGCTGCCATCCAAACTGCTAGAACCAATCTGTGGATGATCTCCTGCAGTTACTGATGCGATGATACTTCCTGCAACCGTAACATTATTGAGCGCCAAACTTACCGGAGAATACCCCGTGGCATCGCCTACCGGATAGTTGTAGGTATTGCTGCCAGTGGTGATGCCTCTGCGCAGATTGCCAATGATGTGACCGCTACCCAAACGCTCAATTGCAGTGGTTGTGTTCTTACTGACAAATAAAGTGTTAGCGCCCGTGCTAATGTTAGCAACGTTATCAGCGGTTAAGTTTAGCAATTCCGTTACCTGCACATCGCGTGAAAGACTCACACTTCCTGCGCTCTTATCAATAAATAAATACGGGAATGAAGGGAAAGACGCATTGGTTCCACTGACGCTTTGCGCTCCCGTTCCATTGAGGAATACAGCGCGATTATTCGGAAAGAAATTGGCACTTGTACCATCATTTTGCCAATTGCCACCAACAAAAATATCAGAGCCACTGGCTTGAGAACCCGACAGCGCGCCCGACAGAACCAACGAACCTCCGATGATTAAATCTTCGTTCATGCTGTTACCTCCGAAGTCCATATACATCGCAGATCCAGCATCTATTGTAAAGTCACCCGCCGTGCGCAATGGTGTATTGGCTTGGGCACCTCCAGAGCTCGCAGGATCCAGCGTTGTGTTGTTTGAAATCTGCACATGATGCGGATAGCCACGACCGCTCGAAGCGCTCCACTCCAAGCCGCGACCATAAGATGCATTTCCAATCCAGTATTGCAAGGTTGAACCTGTGGCGTAGAATGGGGCATTTGTATTCACAAATCCACCGCTATTGATACGGAACGTTCCTCCATTCTGTATGGTAACAGTTTGTGCTCCGAAGTTAATTCCTCCGCCGGTGTTTACATTATACGGATTGGAATTGCCATTGAATGCCGCCGCTCCTAAAACAGCCACTGTGCCCGCCGCTGCACCGGTAACGAAGTCACCTCCTGTGGCATTAATAACACCATTGTTGGAAATACTGATACTTTGCCCCGTTCCCGCAGCAAATAATCCTGACAATAGATTCAGTGTTGGCACTGTGGTGTTGGCTGATAGCGTAACAACAACGCCCGGGGAAGCCTCCATGTTCAAATTACCTGTCGTGGTTAAAGTCGTAGGCAACGCATTCCCTGTCACCTGATTGGCCGTGCCGTTGTAGAAATAAGTAGCGGTGGCTGGGAAAGTACGCGTAAGCGTCTGCACATTACCCGTGGCATTTCCGGCCGTAGTAATTCCTGCAGTATTTCCAATTTTCAATGCGCCTGTTGCCCCCAGTGTGAAAGCAGACGCAGCACCTGAAATTACGTAAGGCCCCATATTGAGTGTAGCCCCGTTGTTTACGTTAAAGGCCTGCGCCGAAGAGCCAAGGCCGACATTCGATAAGAGTTGAACCGCATTGGTTGTGCTGTTACCGATGTTGATGGTTATAGCACCCGTTCCAAAGGCGGTGCTTTGCGTCCAGGTTTGTGTGCCGGATGTTTTGTTGAAATTGAGTGTGTGCACGCCACCATTGGTACGCTGCACGGTACCTCCTTGTACAAAATCACCTTTGATGTTCCAGGTGGTATTGCTTGACCCGCCGGCGTTGAATTCAATGATACCCGCATTTTGAATCAAGTTGCTGTTGCTATTGATGGTCATGGTTGCTGCACCTGTCTTAGTAATCTGTGATGTAGCACCATTCATGACGATAGGTCCATTGGCATTCACTGTGCCAATGGCTCCGCCACTCGCTACATCTAAAATTCCATTAGTGATGATGAGACTATCTGCAACATTGAGTGTGTAACCGGTGGTACCTGTTAATCTCCAACCAAAAGAAGCATCATTTGTGGTAAGCTTAAACTTGCCATTGATGGTTTGCAGCGCTCCCGAACAGTTCACATTACTTGTAAGCGTTGAGTTTACCGTAAAGTGATGGAATGCCTGCCCCAAACCTGTGGGTGCATTGATCGTTGTTCCGGTTATGAGGCAGGTACTGCCGCTGCCCCAGGTGCATGTTGGGATGCTGCCCGCATTGCGCGCGTGTTCGTAGGTTGCTCCGCTACCCACTGTAATTGTTCCGCTATTGCTGATATCCGTAGTGCCTGCTCCTATCTGCTTCAATAATCCGTTCACCTGTAACCCTGCACCCGCCGCGATGGTGAGCGAGTTGCTACCTACAGATGAAATCAACATCACTCCCCCTGCATCGATGGTCGCATCCGTTGAAGATGCTCCATTGGCCACCGTGAGTGAATTGGATGTAATATCAATTGTTGCCCCTCCGTCAATTGTTAAGTCATCAATACTCACATTGCTTGAAACGGTTACAGTATGTCCGCTGCGAACATATGCGCCCAACGAGTTGGTTGCCGTTGGAAAGGTCGTGGCCGCAACAGGCGAAGCAAAGGAGGAAGAGATGTCAACTTGCCAAGTGGCCGCACTGTTCCAAGCGCCACTTGTGACCGATTGGTAATACAAAGCCGGGTCTTGACGGGCTGTAATGATATTGCCGGTAAGAACAGTAGTGGTAGTTGGCCCTGATGTAATCGTTAGGACATTGGACGTTGCACTACTCGAGGCAAATTCTGTCCACACTCCGCTTGCGGCATCATAGACATTCCCTTTGAATGCTGCTTCTGTGCCGACAACATCAGCAGCGGTATAGGTATAAGTTGCATTGCCCCAAGATGAACCCGCTGTTAAGTTGCTGGTGGTGATGTTCCAGTAGCGCGACACATAGTTCGAGGCCAATCCATTGGACGAAGCAATTGCGTCTGTAACCCTGTAGCCCATGCTAGCATTGGTTGCAACATTGCCAGTAATGGACGAAACGGTAACAGGAGAATATTCAGCTGTACCGGTTATCTCGCCTATAGGCCAGGTGAAAGGTATTCCGGTACCCGCTGAAATGAAACGGATCAAAGAACCCGTGCCATCCGTCACAATCATCTTGCTTGACGAAAATGGCGCTCCGTTAATAACACCACTGAATGACATTGACATGTCGAAGTTGCCCAAATAAATCAACCCGTTATTGGTGAAGTCAAGTGTGATAACACGCACGCTCTTGTCGAGAGTCAGCGATGTTGTTCCTGTCCAAGCGATGTTATAAAATGAGAATGCGGATAAGCCTGTGAAAGAGGCAAAGCCCGTATTCACCGATGTTCCGGAGAACTGGAACTTTGCTCCAGCCGTGAAGGTGCAACTTGCCGGTGTTGTTACCTGGATGGCTCCGGCAAGACCGGTAGCGCTTGAAGTTATGATGGCTGATGCAGCACCCATGGCTACCACTCCAGCGCCACTGATGTTGTTGGCTCCGGCATCCAATGTTCCGGTGATGGTCAATGTCTTTCCTGCATCAACACTTCTGTTCGCATCCAATGTCACGGTATGTCCTGCTTGAATTGTGACGTTGCTAGCTGATGTCGGTGCCTGCGTCGCAGCCACCCATGTTGAGCCCGTGCTATTATACTCCCAGGTTGAGGCGCTGGTGTAGTTGCCTGTAGTCACCGAGCGATAATCTGCATTGGCCGGGTCGTTGAGCGTGGCTACGCTGATGACATTGGAGTTTGCAGAAGTAGAGTTAGTTCCAATCGTCCTCAATCGATAATAGTATGTGGTGGTCGCGCTTAAGCCTGTTACAGCAGAAGAAGTTCCGGAAACAGACAGACCATTGTATCCTGAAACAAAAGAAGGCGTTGAACTTGCGGATGCAATACTTACATCATCGAATGCCAGATTGCCTGCGTTTTTCGTATAGGTAAATCGAAACTGGATCATTCCGCACGGCAGCAGTGGGTTTGATGAGAAGTTATACGTCTTTGTTGTGCCCGTGGTTGGAAGGCTATTCGTGATATTCTCGATGGTCACCCAGTTTGTGCCATCAGTTGTTCCTTCCACCAAGAGAGCGCTTAGTGCGTTGGTTCCATTACCCTTTATCCAAAAGCTCAGCTGCGAAGCTGAGGCACCCGTAAGTTGGTTCGTGAGAACTCTGTCGCCCGTTGCGTCAAGAGTTAGCGAAGGCGAGGCCGCACCAAAGTTTCCAGCAGTTGAATAAGTTGCACCAATGGTAGTGAACGTCCATCCGGAAGGTGCCACAGTGCCTCCGGCAAAACCTTCATTGGCCGAGGAAGATGAACCAAACGTTGCGAAGCATGGGTTGGTGCTCACGTCTAACGAATACCCAGTTGCGCCGCTGACAGCAGACCAATTGGCGGTAAACGAATTTAAAGTTGCGCCACTCGCCGCAGCTGCCACAGGGGCACTAATAGTGCTGGTTGCCTGACTGCCACTCAAAGGTGAGGTGGTCAAATAATTGATCGTTGTAACACCTCCATTATAGCTGTATACTTCATAGAAATAGGTTGTGCCATCCGTCAGTCCGGTTTGCGCACCAGTAGTCGAAGCGGTTCCTGCGTATACCACGGTGGCATTGCCCAGAGTAGCACCTGCAGAATAAGCAGTTCCCGGGGCGGGGTCGGTATCAGGTGCAGAGCCGGTTGATCTGAGAACTATGTAACCAGTTGGTGGACCCGCAGCTGCAGTCCATGAAGTAGTTATCGTTGATGCGGTCACAGCAGAAAATACCAAAGCCGTCGGCTGGGCTGTTGGTGTATTCGCCAATGTTGTAGCACTGGCTGTAGGCGCAGATGCGGTTAAATAGTTGTAAGTAGTTGCATTCGTGCCGTCCCAAGTATATGGCACCAATAAATAATTATAAGTTGTTGCTGCAGTAAGACCTGAGTTGCTGGTTGTAGTGCCGGTCAAAGTAGAACTAACAATCGTGGTATTCGCCCCTGCTGTTGGGGCTGCGCCATTGCCGTTGCCCAAGGAAGGTGTGTTGGGTGATGTTGCTCGCAACAAAACATAACCAGTAGTGGTGGCTCCTGTTGCAGGGAATGTGGCCGCGTTCCAGGAAAGATTGATGTTACTTGCAGATGAAGCCGAAGCTGACAACCCCGATGCCTGTGCTGTAGGTGGGTTCGACAAGGTGCGGAATGTGATTTCATTTCCGTATTCGGTTCCAATTTCGTTGGTGACATATGCGCGGGCATAGTACATCGTCTGTGCGCTGAGAGAGCTCAGCGAGCTTGTATAGGTTGTTGTGCCAGTACCATCGTTCGTCGAGTTATTGGCTGTGGTAGGTGCTGTTGCAGTATTCCATACCACCCCCTTGGCAGATACGCTGCCACCTCCCGCATTGATGGCGCTACCTCCTGAAGAGGCAGTAGCATTTGTAATTGAACTTGCGGCGGTGGTTGTAACGCTTGCTGTTGCCAATGCTGTAGCGGAAGCCGTTGGTGCGGATGATGTGAGGTAGTTATAGGTTGTTGCATTGACACCGTCCCAAGTGAAGGGCACCAACAAGAGGTTGTAGGCTGTTCCTCCCGTAAGTCCGCTCAACACATACGATGTAGCCGGCGCGCTCGGAAGGTTGGTAGGAGTGATGCTAACAAGCGTTCCAACACCAGCGGCAGGAGCTGAACCATTGGCTGATGATAACGTCGGAGTTCCGGTAGAGTAAATCAACGCATAACCTCCTTGCGTAGCACCTGAGCCCGGGAAGGTTGCGCCCGTCCAGCTGATGGTGAGTGTGCCATTTGCAGTGGGCGATGCAGAAAGTGAGCTTGCCTGAGCTGTTGCCACGTTAGACAGTGTGCGGAAGGTCAATTCATTTCCGTAAACCGTTCCAATTTCATTCGTCACATAAGCGCGTGTGTAATACAGCGTTTGCGGATTGAGCGATGTGAGGGAAGAGCTATACGATGTAGTTCCTGTTCCGTCGCTGGTAGAGTTGTTAGCGGTGGTGGGCGCAGTAGCGGTATTCCAAACAACACCCTTCGCAGAAATGGTTCCACCACCCGCAGTGATACTATTACCGCCGCTACTTGCTGTTGAAGCAGTAACGGAAGAAACGGCTGTGGTAGTAACGGATGCCGGACTCACCGCAGTACCTGCTGTTGTGGGAGCGGAAGCAGTGAGGTAGTTGTATGTGTTAGCATTGGTTCCATTCCAGGTGAATGGCACCAGCAGGAAGTTGTAAGTGGTTCCGCCAGTCAGACCGCTGAGTACATACGATGTGGCCGGAGCTGTAGGTAAGTTGGTTGGTGTAATTGTAACTAACGTGCCGGTTCCTGCAGCGGGCGGCGTTGCATTGGTTGAAGCAAGCGTAGGCGTCGCAGTTGAATAGATCAATGCATAACCGCCTTGCGTAGCGCCCGAAGAAGGGAATGTAGCTCCGGTCCAGCTGATGGTCAGCTCACCTGATGCACTTGCTGTAGCAGTAAGTGCACTTGCTTGCGCAGTGGGCGGGCTCGACAACGTGCGGAAGTTGATCTCATTTCCGTATGCCGTGCCAGCATTATTCGTTACATAGGCCCGAACATAATAGACTGTTTGACTACTCAATCCGGTCAGTGAACTGTTGAAGTCCGCTGTGCCAGAACCATCGTTGGTTGTATTGTCTGATATAGTAGGTGTTCCGGTAGTATTGTAAGCAACACCTTTTGCTGAAATGGCACTACCCCCTTCCACCAGCGAACTTCCTCCGGAGGAGGCACTATTGTGGGTGATGCTGGAAGCCGCTGTAGTTACCGACACCGATGGCAATCCTGCGGCAGTTGTGGCATTTGCTGTGGGTGCAGAGGTGAGATAGTAATTGTAGGTTCCTGCGTTGCTTCCGTCCCAAGTGAACGGCACAATGATGTAGTTGTATTGGGTCGATGCTAACAGACTTGTATGGCTGTAGGAAGCAGTAGCTCCCGAAGTGATTGTTGTTACCAAAGTTGTTCCTGAGGGCAACGACAGACTCGCCGGATTCACACCGTCTACTACACCTGAAGTAGTTGGATTGGTGCTATCCACGCGACGGAGAATTACATACCCATTGTTGCTTGCGCCAGCTCCGGGGAAGGTCGCTGCGGTCCATGCAAGATCAATTTGAGATGAGCCATTTGCCGTGGCGGTGAATGACGTTGCCGCTGCTGTTGGTTCATTCGATAAAGTGTAGAACGATGATTCGCTGCCGTAAACCGTTCCGATTTCATTGGTTACGTATGCGCGGTAGTAATACAACGTTTGTGCGCTCAGCGAAGTGAGTGAGCTGCTGAAGTCCGTTGTACCCGTGCCATTGTTGGTTGAACTGTTGGCTGTGGTAGGCGCCGTGGATGTATTCCAAACAACACCTTTCGCTGAAATGCTTCCGCCACCTGCGTTGATAGCGCTTCCACCCGAGCTTGCGGAGGAACTTGTAATTGCGCTTGCGGCTGTTGTAGTGACGCTGGCTGTGGCAACAGCTGTTGCTGAAGCCGTTGGCGCTGAGGTTGTAAGGTAATTGTAGGTAGTCGCATTGGTACCATCCCAGGTAAATGGCACCAGCAGGAAGTTGTAGCTTGTACCACCGGTCAATCCGCTCAGCACATAGGATGTGGCAGGTGTTGTAGGAAGGTTCGTTGGTGTGATGGTCACCAGTGTGCCCACGCCTGCGGCAGGCGCAGTGCCGTTGGCAGAGGAAAGAGTTGGTGTTCCTGTTGAATAAATCAGGGCATAACCGCCTTGAGTTGCACCCGAAGATGGGAATGTAGCACCGGTCCAGTTCAGTGATAGCGTTCCTGATGCGGTGGGTGTTCCGCTTAGGGAGGTGGCTTGAGCGGTGGCCGGATTGGAAATTGTGTGGAAGGAAATTTCATTACCGTAAGCCGTGCTCACGTCGTTAGTGGCATAGGATCGCACGTAATACAGAGTTTGAGCACTCAATGAAGAAATTGAGCTGCTGAAAGTTGTTGTGCCCGTTCCATCGTTGGTAGAGCTGTTGGCTGTTGTAGGCGTAGTAGACGTATTCCAGACCACACCTTTCGCCGAGATCGTTCCACCGTTGGCCGAAATTCCCGAACCGCCGCTCGCAGCTGATATGTTGGTGATACTTGAAACGGCTGTTGTTGTTGTAATGGAGGGGTTGCCTACGGCTACAATGGCAGCCGTTGGTGCACTTGTGGTCAAATAATTATAGGTACTCGCGTTCGTCCCATTCCAGGTGAAAGGTACCAACAGGAAATTATAGGTTGTGCCGCCGGTAAGTCCGCTAAGCACATAACTTGTGGAAGGTGTTGTGGGAAGGTTCGTTGGTGTAATCGTCACCAATGTGCCCACTCCTGCAGCAGGCGCCGCACCATTGGCAGATGATAATGTTGGAGTACCGGTAGAATAAATCAGTGCATAGCCGGCTTGCGTAGCTCCAGATGAAGGGAAGGTTGCGGTGTTCCAGCTCAGAGTAAGTGTGCCGGCCGCCGTGGCTGTACCTGTAAGTGTTGATGCTTGCGCGGTAGCCGGATTCGAAAGCGTAAAGAAATTAATAGCCGGTCCGTATCCTGTACCCGCTGCATTAGTGGCGTAAGCCCGCACATAATATTGTGTTTCGACACTCAGGCCTGTAAGGCTGCTTGAGAAGTTAGATGTGGTTGTGCCGCCATCGGTAAGCACACTGTTGGTCAATGTTGGTGTTGTGCTAACGGCCGCCGTGCTGTATACTACGCCTTTGGCGGTGAGGTTCGACCCTGTGATGCTCTGACCGCCTGTTGAGGCTGTGGTGTTGGTGATTGACGAAGCCGCTGTAGTTGTTGTAATAGCCGGCACAGTCAACAGAGGAACCACCTCACCTGTGCTCAGCAACATAGCACCAGCGGTATAGCCGGTGAAGCTAATTTGCGCAAGCTGGCCCGCTGTCAATGTTCCCGTTGTATTACCAACGAAAATTTTTCCGGCCGTTCCGCTTACACCCGCAGCACCGGTCCAACCGGTCACAGTCAGTGTAGTGGCCGCCGTCCAGCTCACCGCACTTGAATTAGCAAAAGTGAGTGTATGGTTACCTGTGCCAA
>CAZKRL010000015.1:0-59058 GCA_964555295.1 uncultured Comamonadaceae bacterium
GTGAATTTTGATTTGCGCATACGTTGTAACGAATTTAGTAGTAATAAACGTAGCTAATTAAGGGAAGGCTTCATAACCAGGATATCCTAATAGCTTAATTCATGGTAGCGCTATTTATCTAGATAGCTTCATTTTGATTCTTCAAATTGCTTTTGCGATTGAATAATCTCAGGATTATTACATAAATAACCCTTTAGCAAATCATCTTCCTCGTATTCATAGATATAAATCGTTCCGCCTTCATCTGTGGCTCCTAAAACAACTAGTGATACGCGTTCTTTTTCTTGCACCACTAAATCCAGGATATTGGATGTCGTATTTATTTCTGCGATGGTATTTTCATTTCCACCATGGGTGAAGCTTATTCTCTTATCGAGGTCGAACGTTACACGAAAATTGTTGTACTTATAAAGTTCATTGTAAAAGAGTAAACCGGCCTTCTCCGCATCTGGTGTGCTTATTGTCGCTGGACGCTGCAAAAAACTGACAAGTGTCCATTTTTAGGGTAATCACTTGAGCAATCATTGTACATTGTGTAATGCTCAACAATAAGATGATGGCAGTGCTCTTCATGGGATATTTTTGGACGTTTGATGAGTTGAATGAACGGCTGATTAGCCTTTTCTATTCTTCTCGAGCAACGCCCAATAAAATAATTTTAGTGTGTTACTCAATAAATTTTTTGTAACTCAATGTTGCATTTAAAAAAGTCATTATAATCCGTCAAATATTTTTCATGAATTTGCGTATACAGATTCTAACCCGTAAATTCCATAATCCTATGCGCATCCAATTCATTGTTGTACTGACCACATTTGTGGTATTGACTTGTTATTTTGAAGGAGACGCTTTACCTCATGAGCCGGTAAAATCGAGAAAACTATGCGATACATTTTATTACCGTAGTGTTGATCCGGAAGTTGGCGACTACTATCTGATTGAGGAAATTATTTGCGACACCATTGAACCCACCGATCTGTATCCAATTGGTGGCGGAGTTGGCGAGCCTTAATGAATGTGCAACTATAATATGCCGTTATGAAAACAGTCCTTTTAATTGTGCTGATGGCCATGATGGCTAAAGCTTCTGACGCCCAAACACTGTCAGCTTCAGAGCAAGAGCTTTATGATATTATCATGAAGTACCGCAAATCGAGGAGACTTCCTACAATACCATTGTCCGAATCCTTAACCTATGTGGCACAGGTGCATGCTCGTGATCTTGTCGAAAATATTCCGGTTCATGGCGAATGCAATTTACACAACTGGTCGGATAAGGGACCCTGGAGAGAATGCTGCTACACAGACGACCACGCTAATGTTGAATTGGTTTGGAGCAAACCTTCCGAGCTCACCGCTTATACCGGATATGGCTATGAAATCGCGGCCTGGTCGAGCAATGGTATTACACCCGAGCAAGCTCTCGAAATGTGGAAGAGCAGCTCAGGGCATCATGCATGTATGATGAATATCGGCATGTGGAGACAACCCTGGAATGCAATCGGTATCGGCATTTATGAGGGCTATGCACTTGTTTGGTTTGGGCATGAGGAGGAGGTGAGAAGTTTTAGAACTAAGTGATGTGCGTGTTATGCAATGTAAGGGGATTTCAAAATTCATTTTTGCAATCACCTTGTTTCTTTGCATTTTCTTTGCATATTTGACACGTGAGGTAATGCATTTTTACAACTCAGTAGTTCCTCCAAATAATTTCATATATCATGGATTTTGTATCGCTCATAGCCAATACCGGCGTGCAGTTTATTGATTTCAAGTTAAGACTTGATCCAGAAAAATTCAAAAATCTTCGTTTTAATTACTCTGAAGGTATCGACTCATCAACGCTTTCTTGGTGGTTTGAAGAATTGATAGAAATCAAGGAGATCGGGTCGTATATCCGCAAATCTGACCTAGAAGAGTTAAAAATTGAACGACGATCGATTAACTCTTCAGCTGCAGTTCAAAAGATTCAAGATTCCGGTAGAAGATTGTTTGTTGCGGATGAAGAAAGAACATATGTGGTCAGAAATGCAGAGAAGACATTAAGAAGATTCGAAAAAGTTTGGATTCCACTTCCATACTTTCGAAATAACCAGATTAATGATAATCTTTTTGGTCCAACGGATTGGGTTCGAATGTGGTACGAATTTTTGCCCAATTATGAGCTGCAGATATGCCTGGCTGTAGACACCACAATAAGTGATACGGATCAAAATGTCACCCCCCTGCTGAATTCGAATCCAAATGAGAATAAGTACAACCTTTGTGTTAATGAAGACTCGCTTTTAAGCTTCTTCAGCGAATTTACTGGATGTTCATGGGTGGAAAAGTGGCTCGGGGATTTGATTAAGCCCAGGGAAGATGAATCTCAAACCTTACATTTAACAACCTTTGTTCATCTTATTCGGATATTGAACTCGGATATTAAACTACCTGTTATTCAGCTTCTAACGGATAAGGGGGACTTGATTGATCTTGATCTTTCTATTGATGTTGGTAACTCGCATACATGTGCGATTTTGTTCGAAACACCCATTGAGGGTGATGTGAAGTTTAACCATGTCAAAAAGCTTCAAATACGTGATTTGAATTGTCCAACTAGGACGCATTCTGATTCATTCTCAACCCGCGTTGTATTTCGGGACGAGCAATTCGGGATGAAGGATTCTTATTTCGCTAAATATGAAAAATTTGCATGGCCAAGTCCAGTGCGGATTGGTTTTGAAGCCGAAGAGTTAATAAAGTCATTTCATGTCAAGCGAAATGTTCAGCACGAGAACAAGTCCTTTTATTCGAGTCCGAAGAGATACTTGTGGGATGATCAAATGTCGAAACATCCATGGAATTATCACGATCTTGGACAGGAAATACCTAAAAAGGTCTATAGGAAAGGTATATCTGAACAGTTAAAAAGTGATGGTACGCTCTGCACGGATGGAGCTTGGGGTGCAACACCCATGTACTCGCGCAGAACGCTTATGACTTTTCTTTTTCTAGAGATTTTTTCACAGGCCATATCGCAATTTAATTCATTTCAGTTTAGATCGAGCCATGGAAGACCGAATGCGCGTAGACGATTACGTCATGTGCTTATAAGTTGTCCAACTGCAATGATCAAGGTAGAGCAGATTGCTTTGAGAAAGGCTGCAGAGGATGCTGTGCAAATTTTGAAAAATTTCTCGGGTAAAGTAAACAATGAAGATGCGGCTATTAGCCCGGTAATTGCAGACGCGTTCGAGATAATACCCAAACTGAAAAATATTCGTTTGAATTTGGATGAGCTAGAAAGGAAAGATGACTGGATGTATGATGAAGCTACTTGTGCGCAGTTTGTATTCTTGTATGGCTTGATACAGCACAAATTCGATGGTAATTCACATAATTTGTTCAAGTTGTTCGGGCGCAAAAGCAAAGACGGCAGTAACGTGCTGACTGTTGGGTCTTTGGATATTGGTGGCGGGACATCAGACTTGATGATTTGTGAGTATGGATTGAATTATGACAATTCAACGGAATTAATACCTAATCCTCTTTACTATGAATCATTTCATCTTGCCGGGGATGACCTCATGAAGAACATCATTCAACACATCGTCATCGAAGGTCGAGAAAAAACGGAAGACGATTTGCTTTGCTCGGGTGTTATTGAAAATTTTGGTTATAATCTATATGGAGATGATATTTCTGAGAAGCTGAATGGTTTCTTCGGCAAAGACGCGGCTAATATGAGTTATTTGTCACGAATGCAGCGTATTAATTTCCTGAATCAAATTGGAATTCCTCTTGCTCACGCTTATTTGGAATGTGCAAATTCAGGTGAAACTGTTACTGCTTCTTATTCCGATATTTTCAGCAGTAAACCGCCAAGTCAAGACTTACTTCGGTATTTTGAAGACCATTTTGGCTTTCGTTTTGAAGATTTAAAGTGGAGACTTAACCCCAAAAAGGTGAATCAAGTCATTAAGGATACTTTCTCCAAGTTAATTATGCAAGTAGCGAAGCTGATGCATCGGTTTAATTGTGATTATGTCGTAATCAGCGGAAGACCCTGTAGTTTTTTGGAAATAGAGAGGCTCATTTTGGAAGTTCACCCCGTTCAACCCAATCGCTTTGTCAATCTAAATAATTATTGGATAGGTAAATGGTATCCTTTTGCGGATAATAATGGATATGTCAAAGATCCTAAGACTATAGTGGCGACCGGAGCTCTAATTGGCTTTATGGCTACTAAGTTCTACAAACTGAAGAAATTTAAAATTAATCCCAAGTATCTTATTCAAAACCTGAATTCGACGGCGAATTATGCGGGAACAATTAGAGATAATGTTATTAAGGAGGTATTGCTCTCACCGACAAAGAATAAAGCTACATTCAAGGTATATGGCATTCCTCATTCTTTGGGTGTCAAAAATATCGATTCAAAGAATTATCCGGCGCGTTTTGCCTATCAGCTCATATACAACGAGAAGTTCATTTCAAATACGATGCAAATGACTAATGTTGGTAAAGCTCAGGATTTGATTAATAAACTAAATGCAAAACTCCCTTTCGAAATTACCATTTCTAGGGAGATTGATGTTGACAAGGAGAAAGTAGTTATAGAAGAAATTACAGATAATGAAGGTGAATCCTTGGCTCCAACAATGCTGTCGTTACGTGTAGTTACACTATCCAATGAGCACGGATATTGGTTTGATACAGCGGAATTCGCTCTTTCTATTAACTCAAGAAATTGACAATGAACAATTACAGCAGAAATGTACTTAATAAACTGAAATCAGATGCTGATTCGCTATCGGACAGTCTATCAAAATCGATTGATTGGACACAGAGCAATCTTCATTATGAAGAGCGTCAATCTTTGCTTCGTTCACTGAAGGAAATGCGTTCTGAAGTATTTACAATTACAGAAAGTATTGACTCAAGACCAGTATTCGCTTTGTTCGGTCAAAGCCAGGTAGGCAAGTCATACCTTGTTAAGAACTTACTTACCACAAATGGTAGAGGTTTTGAAGTAGAATTTCCAACTGGAAATGTAGACTTTTTGAACGCCATTAATCCCGTTGGTGGCGGCGCAGAAAGCACAGGAGTGGTCACTCGATTTACCATTGCTTCCAATGCCACGGACAGGAATTTTCCCATTCAATTGAGTTTACTCGATGTCAAGGATATTCTGCTCATTTTATGTGATAGTTTTTTCTCAGACCTACTAAAAATTGATGGATATCCTGATGCAGATCGCTTTGCCGAAAATGCTATTAAGTGTAAGCAAGATTTCCTATTAAAGGATTTTAAACAGCATTACTTGAGCGAAAATCATGTCTTCATTATCAAACGATATTTCGATCAGCATTTTATGCGCCACAGCCATTATGTCGATTCTATTTCGCGCAGTGATTATTGGCTGACTATTAGTAGCTATATTGAGCATGTGAGACCACAGGATTGGGTAAAAGTGTTTGAAATACTATGGTGTTATAACCCCGTTATTAGCAAGCTATTCAGCAAGCTTATAGACGGATTGACAAGTCTTCGTTTTTCGCGTGTTGCCTTCGCCGGAGTGGATATTGTTCTCAGGGATAAGGGTAAAATTCTTGATGTAGAGCGCGTTAAGGGGATATTTGGTGTTGAAGTCCTTGCGCAGGTTGTTCCGGAAAGTCACGGGCCCGTTCAAATTGATTTGCACTTGTTAAGTGCGCTAACGGCGGAAATAACACTGCCACTTAATCCATCTATAACATCTGAAAAGGAATTTTTAGTAAATACCGATTTGCTTGATTTTCCGGGTGCTCGCTCTCGACAACAATTGAATGTAAGTCATATTAGTGAGGAAAGTGCACCTATGATGCTGTTGCGAGGTAAAATTTCTTATCTGTTCAATAAGTATTCAGCGAACTATGAGATAAATAACCTGCTGTTCTGTTTGAAAAACGCCCAAAATGAAGTGAGCGATATTCCCCAGTTGTTGAATGATTGGATAGAGAGAAATATTGGAGGAGATGCTCAAGAGCGTGAACGAAGACTTGGTCCTTCAGGACGCAGTCCCCTTTTTATTGTATTCACCTTCTACAATGAGTCTCTAAAGTTTAACCCTAATTCAGACCAGGGTGATTTATCTGCTAAGTGGAACAATCGATTCATACGATTTTTTAAGGATGAAACAGTAACTACAAAATACAACTGGGATGACCATTGGACCGAAAGTTCCCCAAATTTCAAGAGCTTTTATTTTCTGCGTGATTTCGAGTTTTCTGATGATGTTTTCAATGGTTTTAGAACGGGAGGAAGAGAAACTGGAATTAATTCTGAGCGTCAGGAGTATATGGAGCGCATGAAAGGAAGTTTTTTGGATTTCCCATATGTTCGAGACCATTTTCAAAAGCCTGAAGAGACTTGGCAAGAGACATCAACACCAGGCAGAGATGGTAGCGAACTTATTATTCGAAATTTATTACCTACTGCGAATAACATAACTAAAACAAATAATTATCTGGCGAAGCTTGCAGGATTTCAAATGAATGCTTCAACGTTGCTTCGAAAACACTATCAAACCGATGATACGCATGCGCAACGTAAGCAGGCGTTCGACGAGGGCTCAGCGATTTCAGCGCAATTGCTGCGTTTATTTAATACCAATGGATCAATGTTCGGAGACTTTTTATCTAAGCTGTATATCTCCAATACGAAGGCTTATAATTATATTCACGAGAACTATCTCCCGGCGTCCAAAAATCATACACCTAGTAAAGAGGAAGTTTTTCTCAGAACATATGCCCTTGATTTGAATGCAACAATTGCTGAGAACAAAAACATACTCCAGGATCGATTGTATCTAGAATCAATCGAGCATGTAGATGCGTGGCTATCCGATAATGATATTGACTTAACTGTAGTTCTACAAAATGTGCACATTAGCGCAGCAAGCAAATTGGTGGACGGTGTCATTACTATTTGGAAAAGTGGTTTGGATCCGCAAAACTTTAGAGATTTTCAAGCTAAGGGCTTAGAGGCAAATACAATTCGCATGATAAGTGATAATTTGATGCGAACATTCGAATTGTTCGAAGTGCGCAAAGAACTCATTCGGATTTTTGAGAAGAAGACACGATTGATGAGAGTTTCTAATGATACAGATGAGTATCTGGCGTCAATCATTTCCAGCTATATCAATGATTTTGTATCTAACTTCGGATTCAACTTCATGTCTGACGAGCGCAAAATTCAGGTTATTTCGCTCGCTTCTGATTTTAGAATAGATACATCTTATGTTTCAGGAAATAGAGTGCATCCAAATGAATCGGAGATAAAGCATGTATTTGATGAGGATGATTCTTCGAATAATTTGGTCATTACTTATCCGGTTGTAGAGCATTACCAAACTTTTTTATGTAAAGTCAGACTAATACTATTGTCCAATTGCGGATTTCGCAATTTCAATATTGCTGAGAATGATCGGTTAAAAGAAATTTTTACATCCATTGAAACAATCCAATTTTCGGCTGAACAATGACGCACGTTTTTACACTGAATAGTACTGACTACGTTCCAATATCTTTTAAGGATCGTTATTTGTTTGATACGTATGATATCATTACGTCCTACTTAAAGACGAAGATGTCGCTTGATGATTTGAGGCGTTTATTGAAACCCTCTTTGACACAGGGAAGACAAATCAAGTGGTACGGGGCTTTTGATACGGAATTAGCGCGATTGTCTGAATTACCTCTGCCGGTTGCCGACAGAATAAAAGGGGAGTTTCATAAGTTTCTTCAAAAGACGAATGCAGTGGCATCTCCTTTATTGACAAGCCGGGATGTAGACAGTAAGGAATGGGGAATACTGATTTCTGAGTTGTTTCAAGCTGAAAAAATTATTCTTATTGGTTCAAAGGATGGTCAATGGGCCATGCTTTGGGGTTGGGACTTTAGAAACAGGGAAGAAAATCGATTGCCTGTCATTAGTTTTCCTAAGGAAGAGGTAATAGAGTTGAGAAATGAAGAAAAACCTGTTGAAACTGTAGTAACATCTCAATCGGAAAAAATCGATCAGCCAGCACCCAAAAGGGTGGATTATAGCGAGGCAGTTAAGGCTGAAAGAACACAAATAGCTCCAGAGGTTGTTTCTAAATCGCTAGCTCATAATATCGGATGTTTAGGGCGCATTGTTAGACTATTACGTTGGATTTCCTATCGCTTTTGGGCTTTGTTTTGGTTGATTATGTACACTTTGATTGTGATGTTACTCACCCGGCATTTTTCGAAAACAGAATGCGATGACTGTTGTAAACAGCTTCAAAAGACAAGGGAAGAATTGGAAATCATCGACCAAAGAATCAGGGATAGATGTGATTCTTTAAATGTGAGAAGATAATTTTTCTAAGATTAATTTTAAAGAAATTCAAAAGTGTTTTTATTATGGGAATTCCCAATGCTCTTCTAAGAAAGTGGTGGTTCATGACGATTCGTGAGCGTAACTATTTTGGATTCCGATATTGGTGGTTCAATTACATACTTCTTCTACTCGTGATAGGTCTTTTTATTTGGTTTTGGCCATGGAATAGGGCTGAGAAACAACCTGTATGTGACGAACAAAAGCGTCTGGATGATATGATGCTACTTATTAATGCGCATTTGAATGACTGCTGCAGCTGTTTCGATGTTGAAGATTCAACCATTCTATTGGATAGCATTCCTCCACAGAATATTTCGCAATGCAATGCAACGATGAATTCAGGTGGAGAGGGGATTACGACTACGAGGGTTCAATTGGGTAATGTCTCCGGTTATGTTAAAATTCAATTTGAAATGGCATATGTACCTGACAAATTGGAGGTTTTTTACGAAGGAAAAGTATTTTGCTCTACTAGGGATATTGCCGGAAATCAAAGCGGATTTGTTGGCGATGCTTGGCATAATGGCGATGGCGATTTGACATTCTATTATCAACCCAAGACTGACGACTATGTCGTAGTTGTCGTTACAGGGGGGGATTCTAACCTCGGCCCTGGAATGGAAAATAAAACAACCCAATGGGCCTACGGCATTAGCTGCCCCCAATAACACGCGTATTTGCAAGTGTTTTTAAGTGAAATATAATGAGGAGTTCGTTTTCTGTAAAACAGAGAGTTTCAACAAAACAATATTATTGATACCAATAGCAATATACTCTATAGTTACCAGAAATCAACAATGAAAAAGTTCCATCAGACGTCAACTTCAGAGTATGAATTGGTTTCATCAGATGCAAATTATCTGATTGAACAGTATGCGCAAATTCAGCACTTTATAAGAGCTAGTTTTTCTTCTGAATTTCATAAGCTACTTTCTAAGCCTGAGCTAAAAGGAAGAATTATTGAATGGTATAGCGACTCAGCGATGTGGCTTCAAGCGGTTGAGTTATTGTCTAACACCGATCAGGCGAAAGCTTTGGCGATTTACAACGCCCGCAGACATGAAATTGAGCGCAAATGTCAGTTACTGGAGAGATCAAATGATTATGATGAGAAAGTATGGGGACGAATTTTAAGCGATGCCTTCAATCCGAATCATGTTCAAATTTTTTCAGATGGAAAAGAGGTTGTTCTTGTTTGGGGCATTCAGTCCAGAAAAGGGAAGGACTATACCCTGCCGTATAGCCTTTATATGCCATATATCTTATCGCCTGATTCTGTTCGGGAAACTGCCGAGGATGCATCTGGAGTGATTGACGATGATATAGGTGATGAACATTCAGATTTTGTAGGAGAAACAACTTCTGGTCCTAAGGAAGATGTCATTTCAAAAGGTGTTTTGCAGAGTTCGTCAGACTTATCAGAATCTGAGTCTACACCGGATACGATAGAAAGTATTGAAGAGCCGATTTCAGAAAAACCGCTTAAAAAGCCAAAACGGATAGTCGTAACGAGCGAAAGACCGAAGCCTTGGTTTTACGGCTTATTGGACAGCATTGAAAATTCGGCAAGACGATATTGGTGGTTATGGCTTCTATTGCTGTTAATTCTTTTTGTTATGATTTGGTGGTGCAGTGGCGATGAAGAATCCGCGAATAGTTCGAATACCACATTGATTGAAAGAGAGTTCAGAGAAATTATGCCTGAATATCCAAGAAAGCGAAAGTTACCCATTGATACAACTCGCTTTCGGGATGACGATGCCGGTGGTGTGGTCGTAGCCGGACTGTTAAATATAGCCATGGTGGATGAGAAGGAAAAGTTCATGCAAATGGCCGTTGATCTTAAAAGTAATTTCCCGGATAGCACATTTGAAATTGTTTATTACGACGATGTTACCCATCGATTGCAATTGAACTTTCCTGAACAAGAAAAGGATATGAAGAATTCAATTCGCACAAAATTAGCTGCGTATAATTTATTAATCTGGGATGAGAGTATTTTCAAAACGACTTTAGACTTTAACGACCCTTTTTTTAGTGATGAACGAAAATCGTGGCATTTGTCGATGGTGAATGCTCAGGCTGCTTGGAATGTGACGATTGGCGATACATCTATTGTTGTCGCAGTGATTGACGATGGTTTCGATCTAACGCACCCTGAATTGAGAGGCAAAAATATTGTGAAGCCCTACAACGTGGTTACGGATAATGACCGAATTACGGCGAGTGAAGAGGTTTTACACGGAACTCACGTTGCTGCTCTTGCCATTGGGAATGGAAATAATGGATCCGGTTCTTGCGGTGTTGCGCCGGGATGCAGTTTTATGCCAATTCAAGCGGGTTCTGTCGGAGGCTTTTTTTCGGGTACTGATATTATCGACGGCTTGCTTTATGCTTTAAACAATGGAGCCGATGTTGTGAATTTATCATTAGGGAAAATGTTTGGTGATGCGATTGGAGGATTGACTCAAGATCAATACAACCAAATAATTGATGGATACGGAAAGGATGAAGAGCAGTTCTGGAAAGAGCTTTTTGCTTTAGCTGATGAGAAGAATGTAGCCATCGTGTTGGCAGGTGGCAACGAAGCGTTACCGATTGGTTTGGATCCAATGCAACGATCCGAGTCCACTCTAAAGGTCGTAGCAATTGGCCCAAATTTGAAACGAGCAGACTTCAGTAATTATCCAATGACAACACTTAGAAAAAACTATATTTCTGCGCCAGGTGTTCAAATATTCAGTGCAGTGCCGGATAATCGATATTTACCGCTTGATGGAACAAGCATGGCAGCACCAATTGTTGCGGGCGCAATTGCTTTATTTAAGACGCGCAGACAAGATTTGAAAAACAGCGAAATATTTGACATTTTAAGTTCTTCCGGTATACCCTCAGCGGACTCTTCGACACCGACGATACTTCAAATAGGTATGGCAATGGACAGAATGAAACCGTAGTTTTTTTGTATTTTCGTACTCTTAACCACATGCTATGAAACATAGAACCGATACACTTAAGAATATATTACTGCTATTGCAGGCCGTTGGATTACTGGTTGCAATGTTTACCAGCTTTATAGGCGGCCTGTATATGTTTAATGGAAATGTACTTTACGCTATGCCTATAAGTTTAGTGCTAGTGGTTTCAATGTTCTATTTGGTCACCTATTTCATGAAAGAAAAGGCAAATCGAAAGAAAAAGGGATATTCCTCCATGTTTTATTATCTCCTCGTCTTGTATGCAGTCTTGGGTTCTGTTGTTTCCTTTTTCGTTTTGCATTTTGTTAATGTTGAACTGAACGAAAAGGGTGCTGTGCAATCGTTAGCAGCAAAAAAACTTAAAGGCATTGAGGCTATATACAAAGAGTACAATGAGCAATACTCAACTTTTTGCGACTTAATGAGGACTGATATCATACAAAAAACAAGTACTCGTGAGCTTATAAACGCAAATCGGAGCATTCTCAATGGCTCGCCATACAATCTTGATGATAATATGTTGAATTCACTCATGAATCGGCCAAGTAAAGTCGATGCAGTGAATCAAATGAAGATTCAGCCTATGTTGAACGATTTTGCGGAGGTGGAAAACCAGTTGTTATCCAATAAGGAGGAGTTTTTTGAGAGTTGTAACAATGCCATTGAAGATTGGAGTCGCCTTAAAATCGCTCGAGTATTTAACGAACTTGATCAACGTATTACGGCCGATTATGAAGTGTTAAATCAAAAGCTTCAATCTGTTTCTTCAGGGCAAATTCAACTAATTACAGACCAAAAGCCATATCTCGAGGATGCCATGATGGATAAGCCTTTGCAATTGGCAGTAAAGCATATTGGACCTACAACCTTTGTGGTGCTGGTCATTTTTCAATTACTCATTTTGTTGCCTTATTTTTTAACGAAAGGTCGTCAGTATTAATCAAACAGAACTTTGAACTATGTGTAACGCTACACCCCAGCAAAAGGCGATTTTAAACTCCATAAATGGCTATAGTCACAAAGAAATTGATGACTTCTTGCGAATTCATCGATTTCAATTGAGTTGTCTGATGCAGTACGGATTGAGTGCTGAGAAGCTTAACTCTATTGATATCAATTTGCTCAAAGACAAGGTCATGGAAGAGCAAATAACTCGCAATCGACTGCAGGAAGCCGGATTTTCAGGGAATGTTATTGCGAGCGTGCTAGGAAGCGATGATACGTTGGACAGTCAGTCAGTGCCTGACGTTGCCGATGATACTCCATATTCTCCCAGTGCCGATAGTAGCATCATCGATGGGATTATCCGAAGGGAAGTCAGCGTTAAGGATATTCAGGATGCCCTTCTTAACGGTGAAGTCACCACAAAGCAACTCAAGGAACAGTGCTTTCTATCGGATGAGCTTATAAAGCGCATCGAGACTTACCAAGCGAAGCAAATGTCGCCCATTGATTTTGATAAGTTGCCGCCGATAAAAAAAGATCGAACTGATTTTTATTTCTTGGGTTTACCTTCTGCGGGAAAAACGTGTCTCATCGCCAGTTTAATATCGCATTGGATGAAACAGGGTATTTGCAATCCTGAGGTGAACAACAAACGAAGCGTCGAGTATTTCAGAATATTGGGGGGAGGTTTTTCTCAAGGCATACTGCCAATGAGTAATCCCAATTCATTTATTGATTACATCGAACTTACCCTGAAAGTTACCAGATCGGAGAAAAGATTTTTGGGATTAGGCTCTTCTCGCGAGGTGGTCTATGATATTCCAATCAATCTTTTGGACATGGCTGGTGAGAAATTCAGAAGAGTTGCTGATGATGGACATGAAAATTTTGATAAGCATCGCGACTATTTGTTGAATGATAATCCAAAATCGATCTTCTTTGTTTTAGATTATTCAGTCGATAAAAGCGGTGGTAGTACATTTGATCAAAGTTTATCGCTTCAGGTTGTGCTGAATAGCTTGGAGGAAATGAAGATTTTGGAACACACCGATAGTATTTATCTCGTTGTTTCCAAGGCTGATTTATTTCCTACTTCCTTGGGGCAAACCGCCGATTACGCTCGAAAGTATGTGGATGAATCCTATAAGGGTTTTAAAAATCGATTACTTCAATTAGAGGCGAGGTATGAATTTGAGTGGGATATCATTCCGTATTCTATCGGTGACTGTATGTTCGGTCAATTGCTTACTGATTATAAAATGGAGAATAATCCTCAGCTGCGTCAGTTTCCAGAACGGCTTAATCAGCGAATCCAGGATGTGACTGCCAAATATCGAAGTGGACTAAGCGGATTGTTTACTAACTAAACGAATGAAAGCCATGGATGTATACATCTGGGGAATCCGATACGGGTTCAAACCCCATGAGGCTTTGTATCCGGATAGGGTGCACATTGCCAACGATGAATCACGTATGAGGCAATATGCACAGGTTACGAGGAATTTTACGGAGGACAAAGACTATAAATTCCGGATGTGCGAGCGGGATTTTTATTTTATAAAATCGGATAATAATTATCGTTCTTATTCCTTGGTATACTCGGGGCATAAGGATATACAAGGACGACAGTCTTATCTGGTTTTCACAATTGTATTGCCATTTCATCTTTACCCAAAAGGAGATGTTATAAAGGCGCTGAATAACCTGAAGAATTTATATAAGTCAAAGAACATCGATTATAAAGTTGATCGAAATTTATTTACCCAGCAGCAGATTGATGAGCAGGTTTCGCATCTAAGTGTGGATGCAGGACGCACTGCAATAGCCGATAGCAATGCCATTTTTTATTACTCGGATATCAACCAACTTGCTAATTTATTTACTGATTATACGGGTGACGAGCTTTATTTCATTCAGGAGGGATCAAACTCAGATATGGTTGCAGCGTTGGGGTTTCCCTCACGTGGACAACTAGCGAATGCTCAAGAGGAGAAACAAGAAAGGGAAAAGAGTTTAAAGCAATTTAAAGTTCTTTTTAACAATAGAAAAGAAGACAATGCTGCTGAGCTGGCTAGATTATTTGTTGTCTGTTCAGATGGGCTTGAATCAAAAATCAAAAATGAGTATCTATCTTGGGCGGATAAAATAAAATCTAGTCAGAAGGAAAATGAAGCGGTTTCCAATCTTAAAAATTTGTTGGAAGATGCGAAACGGAGTAACTACAAACTCGATCCCAGCAAAGCGATAGAACTTTATAGCCGCCACCAGAAATCCATAGCAGACGCTCTTGGAGTAGAATATATTGAAGCTTTTACGAGTTGGAAACGCATCTTTGTGCAAAATAATCTTAACGCAAAGAATGATGAACTTCGGCAAATTATTCGGAAGGCCGAAGAATCTAATTGGACGATAAATCCTGATGAATTTTTGTATGGTTTTGATATCGATTTGCAGGAGGATAGCGATTTTAAACGGCTAATTGGAACATGGAAATCTGAGTACGACAAGTACAGGGTTAAAAAGATATATGATGATGTTGCCAAATTGTACCACGAAATCAAGATTTCGTCACGCTCAACGAAAATTTCAAAGCAAGGAAATTGGAAGAAACAAATTGGTGATCTGAATCAAGAGGCTAATTCACTTCTTGATTCTAGCCAAAGGCAAGCACTGCTCGGACAGAAGGATTATAAGTATCTTGTTTCGAACGAATGGGTTCCTAAGAATCTAACGCCTATTGTTGCAACCATTGTGTTGTGCACATTAATACTAGGAGCCTTGATTTTCTTTTTAAGATCAGATTTTGATAATGATGGCGTGTTGTATATAGACGACATGCAACCTAACACCGTATGGCCTGAAAACGCTTCAGTGAAATTAAAGAGTGTAGTCTTCTCCATTGGAAAACCGGATTCTGCAGGAATGATCAATAACAAGGAAGTAAAATTGCGCTGCGAATCTTGCGATAGTATCAAGGATGATAACTTATGGAAGCTCATTTGTAGTTCCAGATCCAAGGACTACTATCGGTTAGATAGTGTTTTGTATAAGAGGAATGCAGATAGTACCTATCGGAAAGTTTGTGGCGAACCACAAACCTCACCGGATCCAAAAGTAACTGATCAACTGGACAAGTATTTCGGAATAGTCAGAAAGCGAAATCAGAATTCATCAACAGCTGAAGTTGCCAAAAATTCAAGCGATGAAAGGGGGCAAGTTGAATTTGATAACAAAAAATATATGGTTTCTATTAAATTCATTAGTGATACAGGGGCGGTGTTTAATAAAAGACGCTATAAGTACGCAAGCGCATCAGGCTGGATGTACAGTGAAAACAGTGCTAAGTCATGGAAAACGGCGCAAAAGCAAGATATAAATTTTATGCTAAATTCCTTGTGTGGTGATGGTAGGGCGGAAATTGTTAAATCGCCCACTGCACAGAGCAATTCAACTACAATAACAGGAAGCCAAACTGCGGGTCAGACTAATAAGAATCAGGGGGCTAATGCTGCTGTTAAATCACAGGATAATGATGACAAGGTTGATTGCGATGGAAAGGTAGATCCGTATTTAAGCAATAGTGGATCCATCAATGTAGCGAAGATAGATTCTGAGGGAAAGGATAGTGTACGCAAAAAGCTAAACTGTTCTTGTCGGGATGGAAAGAAGGAACAGAAACGAGTACAAATTGTCAAATATTGCAGTAAATAGGAATCATCATGAAAAAGCACTCATTTATTATAGTTATAGTTGTTCTCGCAATTGCGGTAATGGGAATTGCATTGGTCGACATTCCCGGCATATTGAATGGATCAAGGCGTAATAATGAGAAAGATCAATCTCTGAGCTTGGATGCGAAAATCGAAGCGTGCGGTACAATAGAGTATAATGCCAATGCATTCAATAGTTTAGAAAACGCTATTATGGGCCAAAAAACGCAACAAAAAATTACTCAAGCTCAATATGATGCTTATTTATTCAATCTCGGTATTTCAAAACAAGCCGCTTTGTGCAAGTCTATGGAAGCTTGGTTCCAAAACGGTTGTTCTGCTAGTGATAAATCGTTGTTTGACCTGGCACGCACGTTTGAGAATCCAACAGATTGTG
Source organism: uncultured Comamonadaceae bacterium (assembly GCA_964555295.1). Classification (GTDB taxonomy): domain Bacteria; phylum Bacteroidota; class Bacteroidia; order Flavobacteriales_D; family Sanyastnellaceae; genus CAZKRL01. The sequence goes on from CAZKRL010000015.1 coordinate 16,422, forward strand.
TTAGCGAATTGTTGAATGACTATGCAAAATTTCAGAATGCACTCGCTTTTGAAGGTACATTGTCAAACTTCCTCGCATCAGAGTATGATGCAAGTAAGGATCAGCAGCTTAGATCAACATATGCCGGTGCAATAGCCAATCAGCGATTTTCGTCATGTTCACAAATCCAAAGCTTAGGAAGTAGAATAAATTCTGAGTTAACGGAATTCAGAAATTTTTATGACAACATCTTTACTACTTGCTTTACCAATAAAATTAATTCGAAAAAAGAACCAAATAAAGGCTGTTTTCTGGACGAGAATTACAAAAGATATACTCACTATGCTAATATAATAGACAGTTATTATGCAAGTAGTCCGGATTAAAATTAATTATTATTCCAACATGAAAGTTATGAAATCAAAGTTTTTTGGGCGCAACCTATTATGCGGACTAATGTTATGTCTGGCGTTTTTTACAGAGGCGAATGCACAGGATAAACCGAATGCTTCGACGGATAAGACTAAGTCGAAAAAAGGTGGTGATGAGAAGGTTGCCAAGATGTCTAATGATTCATTGCTCTATTATGTTAAAGCAACCTATTTGCAAATCCAGAAGGATAGTCATAAGAGCAAGGAAAATGATCAAGAAGTGGTTCAATTGGAGGGAGAAGTGGAGAATTTGCGTGATACTATCTCCAAAAAGAACAATGAAATCAAAGTTTTAAAGCAGCAGTTGAGCCAACGAGATAAGGAACTTTCATTGGCAAATGCAAGTGGCGAATCTGCCAAAAAAAACGGTGAGTTGCAGGCGGATCAAAGGAACAAAACGGAATGGAATAATCTCATTGCTGCCACGCTTAAGGGCGCTGTCATGGTGCCCTTAGAGCTTGTAGAGAAAATGACATCAAATGGGAGTTCGGATTATTTAACCCAACTCAAAGATTTTGGAAGCCAGTCAGAATTGTTATCCCGAGTTACCAACTTCATGGATTATGGTATTGGGTCTTCGTCAGAGTTTAGCCGGGACTACAAACAACTTAAGAAGGGAATCAACCAAGAATTTGCGGCTCAGGCCAATTACTATAAAGCATTAATGTCCAGGCTCAAACATTTTGAAACCGCTGCGATAGACCTTGATGGCATATTGATTGAGATTCGGGGTAATAAGGAGCCCAAGGTTCGTAAAAGTTTTCTTGATCTTTATACGTACTCTAGTGCGTTGGACGCCTATCCCTATTTGAAAAAGAAATATGCTGCGAATTATACTAAGGACGATCCGCTTGGATTAACCTTTTGATTTGATTAGAAACAGCAATGAAAAAGCGGCTACCAATTTTAATTGTTTTCCTCTCTGCAATTGCCGTTGTGGTTGGCCTGCTGCTAGCTCCTGAATCCAAGGCAATCACTGATAGCGATGGTGACGGTTTCCCGGATGATAGGGATCAATGCCCCGTGATTGCTTCTTCGGTAAATAACGGATGTCCCATGGCTGAAAAACCACAAGAAGCCAAAATTGATAAGGATGGTGATGGTTTTTATGCCATTGATCTTACAAACCCTGACAACAATGACCAGGATCCCTGTATGCCAAATCGTTCTTGTGAAATTTGTGATTACGACAAGGATGGATTGACATATGCGGCTGAAATTACCTTGGGAACTAATCCTGATAAGAAGGACAGTGATAATGATGAAATTAGCGATAAGGAAGATACATGTCCGAATGAGCCGGGATATGCGGAAAGCGGGGGGTGTAAGCTTGAACTTTCCTTAGATCTTCAATGCTCAAGGTACAATGGCAATTGGTTAATTTACTGGAACGAAAGATTGAGCCAATATTGCAGTTCCTTGAGCCTTTATTTTACAAACAAGGAGAGTGGAGAGAGAATCATCAGCGCTCCTGTGAAGGGGCTTAATGAATACGTCTTCTACAAGGAAAATGGGGATAATAAACCAAGATTGATTGAATTGTATGTGGAGCTTACTCATCCGGAAAGAATACAGCTTAATGGTCCTTCAATAATTGAAAAGAGACTAACGAAATGAGTGTTTTCAAGTTTGTTTTCAAAATGGTCCTCGTTCTTAAATCCTTGGATTTAATTTCCCAGAATCATGACGTATGCAGAATTTCAGACAAAACAAAGGATTTTATGGGTAGTGGTCTTCTTCCTCTGAAATATGACGTTATAGCTGATGAGGTCAACGTCTATTCTAATTATACAGATAGTTTGCTTTTCGATGTAGTGTTTGACGACTACAATTGGTCCTGTGGCGAAAATATTAAGATTGAATTGTTTGACAGAGATAATAAATTGGTATACAGCGATAAAAAGAGCAGGGAACAATTAAAAAACATCTATCTCTCGTCGTTCAAGCGAAATAAGGATTTGTTAATTATACGCCTAGACTTTCATCCGGACGAATACAGGCGAATAATTTTCAACCCGGACGATGAACAGTCTTACAAGTTAAAAATATATGCATCGTTAGATGGTAGGGATGAATGGATCCTGCTATTTGGTGACTCGGAATTCGATAAACGCTTTCTTTTTTTTACCCCAATGTATGCGGAAGGTAATTAAGAAAAACTTTTTTTATTCTTGTCATCGTTTTGGCAGGTTGCAACAAGCACAATCCTTGGAATATGGAAACACTTCCAAAGCTTGGCAATGTTCAGTTGGTGGGGGAGGATCTTCAGGGTATTCGCGTACGCGTTGATTTTGAAACCGATGGCCTTACTTATCATTGAAGGTCGTGGTTTTTGTTGGTCGTACGAACATACAGAACCTAACATCGAAGATGATAACGTATTGTTGGGACCGGGGAATGAGTCTTTTTCAGCTTCGATTCAGCGAGATTCGGCAGCTACACTGTACATTAGGGCATTTACGAATAACGAAGTAGGGTGGAACTACTTGAAGCCTTCAAACCCATTTAAATCCTCTCTTATAATTATTTTAAATCATACCTTAAATAATGGAGTCATCTGGTATATTAAAATATTTATTTCTATTTTTAATGGTACTGATTTGCGTTCTGTTGATTGCCGCATTCTATACAGTCTGGCCAGATTATTTTCAAGTAGAAGAGACTGCCGATGACCTAATAAATCCAACCATTGAGCTTACTGCGACCATACCAACCACCGAGATGTTGTGTAATACCCAGTATCCCTTTTCTGCTTACCGTTTTTCCAATGATGACAAAATTGTTGACTATGACAAGCACGTAAAATCTATAGGCGTTACTCCGGTGAAAGATTACGAGTCGATGCTTTCTTTGATTGGAAAGAAAAAAATTGTTCCTGTTTTAACAAACCATTATGGTTACGGATTAGCCTTGAAAGATGATAATATGAGGTATCTTATTCCGCGAGCTCGCAAATTACTATATGATATAGCTGAATCATTTAAATGCAGAATTAGCGCAACAGATTTATGGCATGTTCGATTAAAAGTTACCTCTATATTCCGTACCGCAGGAAATAATCCCAAGAATAGCAGCAAGAATTCACCACATAAAAGAGGGTGCGCCTTCGATATTTCCTACATATCCTACCTTGATAAGGATGGCAATGAGCTGTATTTATCACAATGTCAGCTTCAATTTCTAGAAAACGAACTTGCTGCAACAGTAGAGGAGTTGAAGACCGAAGGGCGGCTTTTCAAAACCCGAGAAATTGGATCTACAAGTAAGTGCTTTCATATAGTGGTGGAATAACTTGTGTTCCAATTGACGCGTTACAGAAGTAATTGGACAAAACGTCAGGCCTTGAATACACCTATTGTAGCATCCCTTTCTGCAACTTTTGAAGTTCGATTACTTAACGACGGGCGTGGGCGTTCTTGGCATATGCAATCAATTGATCTCGCCTTTCAAAGTCAGTCAGGTCGCTGGATAAAAACAAAGGTTCCCAAGCTTAGTAAAACTTCACCTAACTTTGCCCATAACACCTCAATGCCATTTCCATCCCAACAATCACCCCTATGAAAAAAATCATTTTTTCCTCAGCAATTTCATTAATACTAATTTCTTGCTTTGATAACTCGAAGGAATTAGCTTTAGAAGCGGACAACCTCTATGATGCTGGAAAGTACAGTGAAGCTATTGAAATTCTCAATGTTATTATTCAAAAGCATCCTGAAGATACGAGCTCATACTTCCTTCGAGGGAAATCCTATTTTAACCTCGGCAATTTTGCAACTGCAAAAAATGATTTTTCTGAGGTTATTAAATTAAATTCAAACGCGATTAACTCATATTTCTTCAAAGCATCATGCGAAACGTCAGAACAAAATCATGCTCAGGCAATCGAGGATATTACGACATTTCTTTCGCAAAAGGAAAAAGCAGAAAGTAGAACGGGCCTGATTGACGACACAAATGCTTATCTATTGCGCGGTTTATCTTTCTATTATTTAGAAAACTATGCTCGTGCCAAGAATGATCTAACCAGTTACTCATTTCTCGGAGGTAAAGACCCTAAAGCGTATTTGTGCCTCGGATACATGGACATAAAGAGTGGCGCTAAGAAAGACGGCTATACATATCTTCAAAGGGCCTCATCTCTTGGCAATAAGGAGGCCGAATCTTATATAGTGAATAATCAAGAGGAAGCAAACATATACCTGCCTAAAAAACCAGACTCAGGCCAAACACATAATTCTAGCAATAATAGAGTTTCATTTTCGGACGCAAGGTCATTAGTAGATAGAAATATAGGTCGTGCTGGCGGATCAATAATCGACTCCTTCACAAGCAAAGCATTCGGCCCAAGCATATATACATTTCTCGTGACGTATAAAGACCATTATTGTACAATGGCGGTTTCAGAATTGCAATTGCGGGTGATGGCCACAAACTGTAATGGCAATGCCCTAGATAGCTTCTATGAAGCAAAAAAATTAAATTGAGCGAGCAATCCCGAATGATTAATCATGCCATCTGGCACTTATAAAACAAGGTGATTCATAGATGTTATCCATACTTACAAGTCAGGCAGTATTTTACAGCGAATTTTCATAACCAATAGACCGCAGCCATAACTTGCTGCACATTTGCAAAATACAATCATCCCAAAAATCCATTAAAACAAAACATCCTTATGCGATACCTCTGCATTATACTCATCTTTATGGCTGTTCAGTCCAACGGCCAAAGCTTAAAAAACTTTCAAAAGAAAAACGACAGCAACGCTAAAGAAAGAACAGATATGCTAGACCTACTTCGAAATGATATAAAAAATCACATCGAACAAGACGTAGTATTCGTTGTAGATCACTTCCTGGTTTACGGGAATTACGCGTGGTTAGAAGCCAAGGTTCAGAGGAAGGATGGGAAACCCGTCGTATTAAAAGAAGAATGGCTGGAATGCTGCCATGTTGAAGCTCTTTTCAAGAAAGTAAATTCATCTTGGGTATTAAAATTACACGGTGCATTTTCTTCGGACGTCTGGTACAGCTGTATTTTACCTGACTATCCCGATGCCAACCGACAAATCTTCACACAACAAGTTATCGACGCGAATGAGAATTGTGGAAATTAATTAATCGCATCATTTTTGGCGCTAGCCAAACAACATCAGAAATGCATTTGTGCAACGTATGTTTTTATCACTTTTTTAAGATAGATTAATCTGTACTTCTTGGATAAAAATCTATACCTTATAACATAACCTATGAATAATTCAAATAACCTATTTCTAACTCTTCTATTTCACAGCAAAATTCGCTTTGTATATAACCTTCAATATTTTAATTAAAATTCAAAAATTCAGTTCCTCGCAAATAAAATATATACCATAAATAAAATTCAATATTCTATGAAAAAGGCAACAATCAAATTAGCCGTATTATTATCTGGGCTATTAACATTCGGCTGCGAATCGAGTACAACAACATCGTTGGAAACGAAAACAGAAGAAACAAAGAAAACCCCTGTAGCAACAGACACTTTAGTTAAAACACCTGAATCTGAAACAGAGAATGACAAGAAACCCGAGAACGAAACGAAACAAGAAATAATCAGCCAAGATCCAAAAAAGCTTCTCGCAGAAATCAAAAAAAAGAGATTAACCCCCATATTTCATGGAATGGGAACAGAACCATTTTGGGACCTTTATATTTTAGAGAAGTCAGTGGTCCTAGACAATCAATCTCTTGAAGAGCAACAATATTGGGAATTGCAACAACCATTTGACAAAGGCAAGACTACCCAAAAACTTTACCTCATAAATGCGAAAGGGAAAAAAGCAACCCTTTTAATTACGAAAGAAGAGTGTGATGACGGAATGTCAGAGACAAAATTCAAATACTCAGTTAATTTCGACGGATTGATAGGGTGCGGTAAAATATGAGAAAAGTAAGCGTCTCATAGCACATAATTCCAAAAGCAAAGAATGATTTCCTGAATATATTAATAGCGACCATATAAGCATTTTCGCCACCATCCTTATTACCGATAATCATGTTTTTCAGCCACCTGATTATTGGTTCAATCACTGTTCACGACGTCTAATTTTTTCTAAAAGAAAAAGAGAATTAAACGCCGTTCAATAATAATATTTCTTGGGTAACGCTATACTATATATTTCACGACGTATCTGAAGGTAAAATAAAATTAATAATACAACCACAAAGCATAGAACTACTATAACAGGATATACGCCAATAGTATCCGATATCTCAAAGTTATACGTAGACAACAATTCAGATAATAAAATTTGCAGCCATACCAAACCGAACAGAGCAATAGTCAAAACCGAAAACAGCAGCGCAATAACGCTCAATAAATAATTCATAACCAGCTTATGATGACTGTATCCGAGCCGAAGTAATGAGTCAATATCCTCCTTAGATCTGTATATAATAAGATTATAATAAAGAACAAATCCAGTGAACGCATTTAGCGTTATTACACAACCCACGGCGAAAAGGATAGAAAGAATAATGTATAATAATGAAACGAATTTTGCATTGCGCAATAACTCCTCATTGGTTTCATAGTTGCCTTCAACTATAAACTTATGAAATTCGGCAAGATTTTCCGGCTTGACCTCGGTAATAACTCTATAAACCCTACTCTCATTTTCCATTACATCTGCACCGAAACGACTGTTGGCAAAATGGATAAAACTCATAGGCACAACGAGCGACGTGATTCGATTACTAAATCCAACGATTTTCGCTTTAAATACCGCGTGATCATTTCTACCCCGAACATCAATATTGAAACCGAAAAATTTTATTGTGCTTTTCGATAGTTGTGGCAAACCACGGGCAGGCGCGTAAGTAAAGTTATAGAGATTTATAAAATCAGAAGGTAGAATAATTGGGATTTCTGAGTCTGCCTCGTCCCAATTCCATTCATCCAATTCAATATCAATAAATTCATCCTTAACACTCTCCAGAAACAGATCCGTTTTTAGACTGATGGTTTGCCCCATATCTTTAAACTCAAGATATGCTTGAGCTTCAAATTCATTCCCTTCGAATGGAGAAAAACGGTTTATTGACGGGTGTTTAGATATTTCCTCCAATTCCCTATCTGTAAAGGAAGAGTTATCTTTACTCATGGACCCAAACAAGCTAATTCTCTTGTTCAATACCATGTATTGAGAACCAATTCCTTGTGTTGAGCCTTCGAAAATAGCGTTATAATTCAGTACGCTTTGGGCTGAAACCATAATCAGAAAAAAGCCGATCCAACAACCAAATAGCGCCAGCACAATTTGAGATAATTTATGATTACCCCTAATTACTTTTTTTATCTGTTGCTCGCCCCTCACTTCAATTATTATAATTGATATATTCTATCCGCATTAATAAAATCATAAGGATCAAGACACGCAACTATTATTCCTGCATGCCTTAATTGGGCTTGCTTAAGAATCAAATCCCAAGCCGCGGAAGCATTTTCCTTATCTAGATGACTAAATGGCTCATCCAAGATAAGCCACTTGAAATTTCTCGTAATAGCGCGAAGGATAGCAACTCGCTGCATTTGTCCAAAAGATAATTTTCCCGCCTCTTTGTCGAGATGTTCGCGAATCGCCAATTTCTCCGCCATATCATCAAGCGTTACAGAATCAACCATTGAATCTGATATTTCTTGAGAAAGTTGAATGTTTTGCCTTGCAGTTAATTTTCTGAATAGTCTCAAATCCTGATACACCATACTAATCACCGTACTCCTCAAAGAGCCCCATTGAGCTGAAGTAAAAACGCGTGTATTCGCACCATTATATAAAATTTCTCCTGCATAATCTCCTCGAAGGCCGGAAAGGAAGGACAGCAAACTTGATTTTCCGGACCCGCTTGACGCTATTATTTTTATCGTTTCTGGAGTGTCAAAAGCCACACAATTAGACCAGATTGATCTCTCCTTTGGCATAAAATCAAAGGAGACTGGATGAATATTTACAAGAGTTATCTTCAATCCATTCGCAGAAGAACTAGTTCGCAATTCTATATGCCTCATCCATTAATACAATAATCCTCTGCAGACCATTTTTTTTCTCCTCACTCATTTGAAGTACCAACTCTGTTACATTGTCTGATTGAGCAGTAAGTCGAATATGCTTGAAAGAAGACAAAACACTACTTTTCAACTTCTCAAAAAGATCCATTTCACTCCCACCCATTGTGCTCTTGAGAATTTCTTCATATTTCCTATAATCCAAATCAACATATACAGCAACGGGATTCGATTTTGCTATTGACGCTGCGGTTTGATCTTCAACAATTTTCCAATCATCATTATTCAACTTGGAAAGAACAGCGTTTCTATCATTGGACAAATAGAAATCGTCCCCCTTAAGTACCATGTACATGGAAGGGCTATAACTCTCTTCATTCATAGAATAAACACCCTCGCTTTGTTTTACTGCATTGCTTTCCAAAAGCTTCAACAATATAGAGTTACACAAATTGCTATCATTGATTTTCGCCCAGAAATAAACTCCTGGATAATTAGTAGACACTAATCCATCGGAAAAAAATTGCGGCTTCATTTGTTCAACAGATCCTGCGCATGAAAGACTCATTTTACCACTGAACATTTTCATTAGGCTCTCCCTGTCAGTACCTAACATCGCCGCCACAGCATCCATCCTCATATTAAAATCATCCCTAGCAGATTCATCTTGTATTTCTGCAGCGTCCAACGTTACATCTATTAATTTATCTAAATGCATGTTCGCAGAAATAAAAGCGAATGGGTTAGATCCAGGTGATATGTTTTTAAGGTCCCCATCAGAAATCCCCTCATCCTTCAACACCTTCATAGGGTTAGAATCATCGGAAGAATAGGCCTTTATCGTGATAGCGTCATCAATAAAATCGAGCGACATAGCTTCCGGCAGATAAGAAAGCACCAACATTTCTGATTGCCGTTTGCCCGCTTTAGAAGATTTATTTTTCTTTATAAGATCAGACAACTCCGATTTATTCAAATACATCATAAAATCATTTCCCTGATCATTCATCCTTGTATAAGACGCATTAGTTAATATGGAATTTGCATTATCAAGCTCAACTAATTTATCGCGCACCTGCTGTAAGGAAATTTCATTTTGATCAATGTCAACAATCCACATGGCAATGTCGTCATTAAAGTAAAATTTAGAATATTCATCGTCGACAAGCACCTCGTAAAAACCTGCATCATCCAATTCCTTTACAGACCAATCATCAGACATATCCATAACAAAGTTCTTGAAGTCAGTAGCATCTGTTATACCCAACAATAAGACGCCCACAGGTTCACTCTCTGATTGTTGATACAATGAATATACAGGCGCTGTTCTCAATTCAATACCGCATTTAAGAGGGTTCTGCATCAACTCCTTCATCTTATCCCTATCGGAAGAGTTCAGCTCATCCATGAATTCATTGTTAAAAATTCGCAGATCCTTGATTTCCTTCGTGTCGATTTTTTCACTGATTTGCACAACATTCAATTTCATTGTTAGAATGGCATCAGCAGGAACATAGCGTGACAGGTCTTGCTTAGAAAAATAGGGCAGGAAATAATAGATAATACCCGCTATCGATATAAGAAAAACCAAAACAATGATTATACTCTTTTTCTTCATAGTTGAATATTTATAAAATCAATTTAGCTAAAAGATTTACTATCTCGGAGTTTAACTTGTTGTTTTTTATTTGCACCTCCCTTTGTAAAGACAATTATACAAATCCCTTCACTTTATTCATAATATTTTTTCATGCTATTATGTACATCAAACCTAAACCCAATAAATTCTTTCATACATTTCGTGCCAAATACGCTTATGAAAAACATATTCTACAACACACTGCTCTTAATTTTACTATACGCCTGCGGATCTAACTCCTCCGCACCCGCAACAGAAGCAAAGATCGAGGCCCAAGCCGAAACGACCGTTATTCCTGATACTTTATCAAGCGTCTTTTTTAGAAAGTACTCGGGTAATATTGGCGACTTACCAATTGTAATAGACTTAGCTAGAAATCAAGAAAAAATTTCAGGAACTTATTATTATAAAAACATCGGAATGCCGATAGCACTAGAAGGTGACATTAATTCAGATGGTAGTTTTAACGTGAAAGAGTATGGCAACGGAAGTGTAACCGGAATATTCGAGGGAGTAATACCTGCTAAAGGAAATATTACCGGCTTTTGGTACAATGCCAAGAAAAGTAAATCATTGCCACTGAACTTGATTGAAATAACTGAGGGATTTGCACAGGTGGCCTTCGATGAGCGCAAGGCCAAAAATTGTAAGTTTGCTAAAGAGGCTCAACAATTAGAAATTGCGGGATCAGAGGATGGTTGCACGACACTTTATATAGAGTTCCTTAAGGTTAACACCCCAACAACAGAAATCTCAACCAAGATTAATAGCACACTAATTTCAAATATTATAGATGCATCTGAATCGGGTAACAAATTCAACGATATTGATCAGTTTATGAAAATCGTAAATATTCAATCAGCTGAAGACGGATTCAACGGTGAAGTCTCTTGCAATGTTCTCACCAATGGAAACAACACCCTTAGTGTTGGCATCAGTACGAATTGGTTCAGCTTCGGCGCTGCCCATGCCATGTACAACACTGAATACATCAACTTCAACTTAAGCACCGGGAATATCGTCCAACTGGAAGAGCTTTTGAAACCAGGATTCGAAGGTCCACTAAATCGAATTGCCGAGGCTAATTTCGTCAAAGAGTACGGAACTGAAGGGTGGGAATTCGAGCCTGGAAATTTTTCTTTGAATCGAAATTTTTCAATTCAGCCAGGTGGATTATTGTTCCAATTCTCACCATACGAAATCGGAGCTTTCTCGTCCGGTACTCCAGCGGTTTTTGTTAATTACAAATCGATATCGAATTGGATTCAACCTAAAGGGCTACTGGCTGGATGGTTGCAATAAGAATTCATTCTAATCGTCAGCAAATGTTGGTCCATTAATACATCGTAATTCTCTAGCCACTTTTTTTTACATTCGCACAATGTGGAAATTCACTAAACCTAATCACTGGCACGATAAAGGCTTTACTTTAGAATATGATTTTCCCGAAGCGAAATGGATTTTGATTTGGTTCAAGAACGGGCAAAGGAAACCATGGTATAAAATTACAGAGAGAAGTTACCGCTTTAAGCGATGGTTCTTTCGCAAGTCCGTTGGGAAATTTTCGAATATTGCCAACCTGGGCTCTCCACAAATCGTAATATATGCGTTCCCCTGGTTCGTGGCAATCCCAAAAAAGATATTCATTCCTATGCATGTGCAATACATGCAGCCTGAAAGCAATCCTGTGCAAATTGAAAACCAGAATTTAGTGATTTCGCCCTTGGTAGCTCCGGCGATCTTGTCTTCACCAGAAGTGAAAGAATTAGTTATTCATATTAATACAACGCCGGCTTCAGCACAACGTGCCATTCTCATTGATTTGCACAATATTGATGTTGCCGATAGTTATACTCTCCATTGCAGTGATTGGATCGCCAGCGGGCGCATAACTGCCGAAAACCTTAATATATTAACGCTCCAAAATTTGATAGAAAAATCCAAATCATGAACCACGAATATCCTCCATTAAAAGTTAACCTTTTTACACGATTCCTCTGGTGGTGCGCCGGGGCCGATAGTTATTTCTTGCTTCGATCGCCCATTCAAGACAGGGTTAAATATGCCGGTATAGGCGGTATCGTATTTTGCACCGGCATCCTCGCCGCGTTCGCAGGAGGATTCGCATTCAACACAGCGTTCGGCCCTAAAGGGCTGGCAGGAGATGACATTTCACATACGGGATGGCTTATCGGATCGGCGGTGTTTGGCATTTGTTGGGGAATGATGATTTTCAATCTAGACCGATTCATCGTTTCGAGTACTGGAAAAGGAGACGGTACCGACAAGATTACGCTGAAAGAATTCGGTCAGGCCGTTCCTCGACTTATCATCGCCTTGATTCTTGGTATTACAATTTCGAAACCACTCGAATTGAAAATCATTGAAACCGAGATCAACGTTGAGTTGCGAAAAAAGCAACAAGAGAAAATGGACGAATTCAATCGCAACACTGATGCTAAATACAAGGATGAAATAGCTTTGATTGATGCAGATATTGCTAAACTCGAGGCAGATCGCGGTGTTCTCACTCAGCGATTGAAAGAAGCAGAGCAGGAGTATATTGATCAAATGCAAGGCAGGGCGGGTAATGCAGGTTATGGTCCGCGAGCAAAACAATTAGAAGTTTTTAAGAACGAAAAACAAAAGGAAATTGACGATTACGACGCAAAACACGCAACCGAGTTAGCCAATTTGAAGTCGAGGAGAGATGAAAAAATGGCCGCATGGGAGCATGACCGAAATGAAGTCAACAAAAAGCAAGCGGAAAACCTTGATGGTCTTCTCGAACGCATAAGTATCGCACATGATATAGGTTTTTGGCTTGGTATCGCACTGACATTTATATTCCTTTCCATTGAAATGGGGCCCATTTTCTTTAAGATGATGATGAATAAGGGGCCGTACGACTACATGGTAGAAAATTATAATTATAGAATGTATGTGCGCAACGGAATAGTGAAAGAAGAAATGATTTTCGAAGGACGAGATGGAATGAAACTGATGGAGAAAATCAATTATCTGGAAGTTGAACAAGACAGAAGAGAAAAGGTGGATAAACTTCAGGCGCAGGAAGAACTCAGCAAAAAAATCATTGGTATTTGGTCGAAGCAAAAGATGCAGGAAATCGATGCTGATGCTGCCAAATTTTATCGTGAAGACCAATCTGCTCCGCCCACAACATGAATTCACTTCTGGGTCTTAACACCAACATTGCTGGCAGCATTAGCACTGAAGAATTACGGGCCTATCGAATCGTTAACCTTCTTTTTTTAGCAGTAATCTGCTTGTCGATATTTTCCTGCGGATACTTTGGCTATCTGCTCACAAATCGTTGGGAAGGTATAGTTTTATTTTCATCATTGATGGGGTTTATCCATTTCTGTATACTCCGGATATCCTTGATTACATTGATGACTAAGCCCTTGATTCATAGGCAGATTGACAACACAGATGCGCCCCTGAAGAAAATTTATCAGCGAATTCATTTCACATCAGCAGATGTAGCGCGATACATTTTCGTGGGACTAATAGCGCTGACCATCGCTGTACCAATTTCCGCTTCATTCTTTCATGATCGCGGCAAAGTGATTGAAGAAAATCACAGACATGAGATGATACAAACATCACAAATGGAAATCCAAATTTCTTCTGCCTATCAGAATAAACAGCTGGCTAACGCCCACTTTCCCTTTATTATATTCTCACAACTTTCAGTTCAATTCTCATTCAAGATATTGTGTATGATATTCACACTATTTGTTTTTTCCCCGCTTATTCTTCTTCATCGATTGAGAAACAACAAAAATTTCAGTTATATGGACCTCTGCCGAGAGGAGATGAGGAGAGAAGTTCAAATCGACTATGACGAAACCCTAGAACAATCACAATATTATATTTCTGCAAATTTCCCGATGTTTCGGAAGAGACTATCAGATCTAACGGTATACGCTGACGCTCCATTCAATAATCATTTCAAACAGGAGAACAAACCTGAATTTTCCTCGCGTGAAGAATTTCTAAAAGCAATGATCGGCTCATGATTGAGAGAGAAGTGAAATACTATTATGGTCAATTTCATTGCCAATTCACTGCTGCTCATTCATTAGATAACGGGAATTTAAAAACCCAGACTCTCACGCTGGAGCCTCGTTTCATTTTCATCGCTGATCAGGAAATAACTCTAGAGTCCTTTGAAGAGGCAATGCAAAAACGCATTTCCTCCAAAACGCAAGAATTTCAAAATAAGCTTCACAATGCCTATTTTTTCCAAGAAGAACAGTTATATCCTCATTGTATTATTAAGGAGAATACCTGGATTGAAGTTACCTATTCCGATGGCATGGAAAAGCGCGAACTCGCAAGTGAAATTTATGCCGAGTTAGATGTAAAAGAATTTGAAAAGGGTGATGTAGCATTTATTGCTCACAAGAATGGTCAAGTTCACGGAAGAGCAACAGGTTATGCATACTGCCGAATACCGGAGTGGACAGCGGAAGAGCTACAAGAGGCTGCGGATAAAGATTTTCGAAACCAACTGATGCGCCGCAGAGGGTGCGCTTCCAATTTTTTGCCCAGCCGTTTCATTGCCCCGCGCATCGGGGTGGGCGCCGCACCACGTGGGTGCATCCCCGGAATGGGGATGCGTGGATGTTTGCCCGGTATAGGGGGCGGATGTGGCCGTTCGGGTTGCGGACTGGGCCTAATCATCAGTTTAATTTTAGGCTTATTATCCCTGTGGAAGGGCTGTTCGCATTGGAACGACAATAAGGGGCAACGCGTAATTCATGATACGGTTTACGTAGACGAAAAATCCAAACAAGACATCATTCAACAATTTTTAGATACCACCACCATCACAAAAACTGATGCAATCGAATTACCCAATGTTCAGTTTTATACCAACAGTGCGAAGCTCCTGCCCTATTCTATCAATAGTATTCAGCAATTGGCAGATTACATGCAGACACATCCTGGAATTCATGCGATCATTGAAGGACATACAGATAATGTTGGTGATACTCAAGGCAATCTTAAGTTATCACAAGACAGGGCAGAAACAGTTCGTCAGGTGCTTATATCATTTGGGGTTGATCCATCAAGGGTAGACGCGCACGGATACGGAAAAAGTCGACCACGAGCAACCAATGACACTATGGAAGGCCGCGCCCTCAACCGAAGAGTAGAAGTTAGATTGACCAATATGGTTGAAACTGAAACACAATCAACGGAGATAACGAATGAGTGATAAGCATTACCACTTTAAGGGCAAATATCGTGGTGTATTCGTCACCAAGCTGACCGACCAAACTCATGCGGCTTCGTTTCATGACCCTATAATATCAGCGCTGCATATACATGATTGTGCACCCCTTGCCAAACGTAATGTTGAACAGGAGAAAACGGGCGACTTTCATTTTATTCCTAAAGTCAACCCAAAAGGTAAATGGGGAATTGGTGGTGTCGACCTTCTTGTAACAACGCCCGAAGGAAAAAGTCATTCTGAACCCGTTCACAATGTTGTTCTCAAGTATCAGTCTGAAAGAAACGGCACCTTTAAAACAACCCGAGGAAGTCAGCATGTCCGAACACAAGACGGCTTGATGATCATGGAGGGTGAAATTTTCTTTACCATTATTATCCAGGAAAAGCCGATTGCAACTGTTTCAAGAACACAAAGCCAATCGGAAAGACAAGAACATAATACACCCATCAATACGGGACAACCACCGCTTGATATAGACAATAATATTCCCGACCTCGTTTCATATCAATCTACTTCGGACGCAACTCGGCCCAACGTCTCATCGCGTGGATGTTTGCCCAACGCACGCGGCTGTATGGGGGGCGGGTGTTTCGGTAAAATTGGCCGACTCTTAAGATGGTTTTTCATTATTTCCATGATGATATCCCTTCTGGGTAAATTATTGAACTGGACAAGCGGCGGTGGCGGCGATAAAATACAGGACAATGAAAACGTTGACATAGAAGATCGGCGTCTTGATCCCTTGCAAGACACTATGGCCCCTCAGCCCTGGAACTATTATATTGATCATACCATTGATTGGCGGGATTTTTCTGAAATACAATACCACAATAAATATAGCACCCAAACAAAACTCGCTGAACAGTCATTACAACAACATAATAAATGGAGTAATCCAAGCATAACCGACGAGATGTTATTCTGGCATGATCTCTATTATGATTTATATAATAATGACCGAGATAAACTGGACAGTCTCATTTTATATTTTCAAAATGAATGGAAAAACAACAATCTAACCTTGACTCAAGCCGCAGAAATGGTAGTAACCTTTGTGCAGGAAATACCCTATGTGCTGATACACGATGGCACCTGCGCTGAAGCACAGAGCATGGGGGGATTTATTAGTGAATATCATTCAGAAGGCCTGCCCTGCAAAGCAGGTGTGGTGGCGGGAATTCAATCACCTTATGAATTCATACACGATCTAGAGGGTGACTGTGACACCCGAAGTTTACTCACTTATGCGATACTGGAAGGGTTGAATATTAAGAGTAGCGTATGGGTAAGTGCCGAATACGGACATTCTATAATTGGTATTGCCGTTCCTACGAATTCAACAAATTACAAATCATTAAACGGAACAAGATATTTTGCAACAGAACTCACCGCTAAGGGTTTTCGTGTTGGCATGATTGCACCTGAGCACACCGATATGGATAACTGGAATATTGTATTATATAATAATTAAAACAATGAATTACATCATTTTATTTCAAGCTGCACTTGCATTCTCAATGGGGATCGCATCACTTTTCGTGGTATACAAACTATTGAATATCTACCTCAAAAAATCTTTCGCCATAACAGATTTAAATGAATCATATGCGATTTTACAAATTGGCATATTACTCTCCTCTGCCCTATTAATTTCTTCTATCATCGGCCCCGGAATGAATGCTATTCGATTTATCAATCAAACGAATATATCAGTGTCGACAGTAAGTACAAGTATAGGATACGTAATCATGTTTCTTGCAATTGGGGTTGTTTTCTCATTATTAGTAGTTGCTGGAGGCATCGTGGTATTATTTCAACTCACACATGTGAATGAATGGGAAGAAATTCGTAAAAACAACATTCCCGTAGCTTTGGTAAGTGCCGCGCTTATTCTTGGATTAGCGATAATAATGAAGGATCAAGTCTCCACTGTATGTGAGATGCTGATTCCTTATCCTGAGGTTCTGCATATTCATTAATTACCCAGATTAAAAATATTCTTCCAGTCCCTTTCAGACATAATGACTCTGCATGTGTCTAATATTTTTTCACACTCAATCCTGAAAGTTTCCTGGGTACCAAGAATGGTTCTTTGGTAGGTTAAAGACCATTTTTCGCCCCGTAAGATTTCCTTAATCCCGGCTCTTTTCATAGAGTAACCAAAAGAAGAGTCTGACAACTTTTCAATGGCTTCGGCTTTGCTCAATCCCTTTAGATAAGGGCCCGACAAGAATGGCAGCATATTTTCATATTGCTGATTTTTATGCAAAATCTGCAGATATGTTAGTATGTCCGTGTTATAAAAGGCCAGCGGATTATTATATTGCTGAGATTGAGTATTGCCACATAAAGCAAGAAACATCAACCCTTTGAATGGCAACATTACCAGAAATTTTGGCCATAGCCGTTGTTTGCGCATAATCATTTTATAACCTCTAAAATACCTAGTTGTATGCTTTGAATTGTCTAATAATCGAACCTATTTAGAATGAGTTATTCCATTTATTCCAAAATTCCACACAACGCACCACTTTACTTTGCAACATGGAAATACAAGAGACGTCAGAGATGCTGGAAACGGCTTCTGCTTTTGTAAATAGCACAGGAAGTCACATTTACTTGACAGGAAAAGCAGGAACTGGGAAAACCACTTTTCTTAAGAATTTGAGTCAACACACGCATAAGCGCTTTGTTACTGTAGCGCCTACTGGCATCGCTGCGCTCAATGCCGGGGGATCGACCATCCATTCGATGTTTCAATTACCATTGGGAACCTTCCTGCCTGATCGCAATCCGTCTGGAGAATTCTCTACCGACCGTAATCTCTACACACAATATTCCCTCACTCGAAAACACCCGATGAGTTCGGCCAAAAAGCAACTGCTTCGAAGCATTGACTTATTGATCATAGATGAGGTAAGCATGTTGCGTGCCGATGTTCTTGACGCAATAGATTATCGTATGCGCTCAGTCAGGGGGAATTTCAGCAAAGCATTCGGGGGTGTACAAGTTCTAATGATCGGCGACTTGTATCAACTACCCCCGATTGTTAAGGAACATGAATGGGGTCTATTGAAGAGGTATTATCACAGCGCATACTTCTTTGAGGCCAAAGCATTACAATCAGAAGGCTTCATATTTATAGAGCTAGATAAAGTATATAGGCAGTCTGATAGTGATTTCATTGCGCTTTTGAATCACCTGCGGGAAAACCAAGTCAATGAAGCTGATATCGCATTACTGAATCGTCATTATCAACCGCAAACTGATGACTGCACCGGTATTGTTACACTCACTACTCATAATTACAAGGCCGAGGAAATTAACACCAATCAGCTTAGGCGATTACCTGGCAATACATTTATTTATAGAGCGCTCGTTGAGGATGACTTTCCGGAAACGCTCTACCCGATTACAGCGCAACTTGAACTTAAGTTGGGCGCCCAAATAATGTTTGTACGCAATGACAACAACAATGGCTTATATTATAATGGCACCCTCGGCATTGTGCACCATCTTGATAGTGAGAATATAAAAGTACAACTTGTTGATACCGATAAAATCATTGATGTATCCATGGTTACATGGGAAAACAAACGATACTCTCTTAGCAGATTATCGAAAGAAATAGAGGAGGAAGTGATGGGTACCTTTAGTCAATTTCCTGTTAAGCTCGCGTGGGCAGTAACTGTGCATAAAAGTCAGGGCCTAACATTCGACAAAGCCATTGTCGATGTCGGAAAAGCCTTTGCACCAGGACAGGTATACGTAGCATTATCGCGTTTGAGAACGCTTGACGGATTGATACTTAAAACACAGATTGATCCATCCGTTATAAATAACGACGAGCTCGTAGTCAATTTTTCGAAGACCCGTCATCCTACTGAGCAACTGAATCGCCTGCTTGCTGATAATCGCAACTATTATATTGAAGACTTATTAAGAGGGGTTTTTTCATTTGACAGCGTTTATAAGGAGCTACAATTCCATATTCGTGAGGGGAGTTTTGAAGGAGAAATGGATGACCTGTCCATGAAGCCCATCCTTAACGTCATTTCGGAAGCGATCCTTCAAGAGGCAGAAAACACCCTAAAATTCACCCAACAATTAATTCACATTTTGAGAGAGGGTAATAATGACATTCTCGCAGAGCGCATGAGCAAAGGATCAAGATACTACCTAACGTTTTTAGAAACACATATTTCATCTTTATTGGTGCACATAAAACAAGCCGCCCGAAATCGGGTTTCAAAATCTTATTTGCAATCATTAGACGAGGTTGACCAACTGCTCATGAAGAAATATGAAGACATTTCAAAAGTGTCAATTATAATAGACGGATTAGTCACAAACAAAAAGCGTATCGATGTATCATCCATCGAGGAAAAACGTGCGACGTTAAGAAAGAGTTGGTTCGAAAATGCCACTGAGATTGCTTCAAAGTCAGGACAAGCATTTACCGAGAAACTGAGAGAGAAAAAAACGAGAACGCCCAGAGTGGCCAATACCAGAGAAGCTAAAATTAGCCATCGCAGAAATAAGGAGCCGAAGGGGTCGTCCATTGAAAAATCCCTCGTGCTATTCAGATCTGGAAAGACCATTGACCAAATTGCTACAGAGCGAGGGCTTGTGCCAGGAACTATTGAAGAACACCTGGCCTGTGCGGTAAAAAACGGCAAATTGCCGTTGGATGAATGGATCAACACGCATGATTATGAACTTCTCAAAAAAACCATACTTGCCAATACTGAAGCAGGCATTAAGCAAATATTTGAGAGTCTCGATGGTAAAATGCGATATGGTAAGATCAAAGCTGTGATGGAGTCGCTAAAAATGAAACAATAAAGCTTCGCCCAATAATTGGAACGCAATTCCTGATTTAACGAAATTGATATGCCCGCAATAGCGGTTTTCATTGGTTTGTTGCATATTTCGCAGAAATTCTTTTCCTAATGCCAGAACGTATTGAACATCATATAGCCAAACATTATATCCACAGAAGTAACTGGTTGCGCGCTGCTGTTTTGGGTGCTAACGACGGAATCATCTCCATGGCCAGCTTAATCATTGGGTTTGCATCGTCAGGCGGCACAAAAGAAACGTTATTTATGGCCGCCGGCGCCGGGCTCGTGGCAGGAGCGTTTTCGATGGCAGCAGGAGAATATGTTTCGGTAAGCTCGCAAACCGACATTGAGCGTGCCGACATAAACAGAGAATCGAAAGAATTGAAAGATAGCCCAGAAGAGGAGTTGGAAATTCTCGCAGCGATATACGAAAAACGTGGCTTGGCGAAATCTACCGCTATGCAGGTGGCGAGAGAAATGACATCGCACGACGCGCTCGCCGCACATGTCAGAGACGAGCTCGGCATCAATTCAAATAGCACAGCAAAACCAGCGCAAGCGGCTCTTGCCTCAGGCCTTGCATTCACATGCGGAGGAATTTTACCAACGGTAGTTTGCCTTTTAACCGATGTAAACTCGATTGTAATTTATATGTATGCGGCTACTGTCCTATTCCTCGCCATTCTTGGAGGTATCTCTGCTAGAGCAGGTGGCGCACCCGTAGTAAAAGCGATTTTAAGAATCACCATATGGGGAACCTTGGCGATGGCTGCTTCAGCATTGGCAGGTACTGCATTCGCACAGTTGTAAACCATTGCATAGCAATCCCACTCAAATGACAAACACACCCGGGATGGGTTAAATTAATCTGATATTTATCAGAAATCAATATTGCGTCGGTCTTGCTCTCAAGGAACAAATACGCCGCGCTCTGATATAAAAGTCTCGACAGGATTCACACACAGTACAGGAATTTGAGAGTCATTAGTGATGATATGTTGCTCATCGTTGGAGCTGAAAACACTCATGAAGCTTCCTCCATAAAAATTCATAATACAGATTAAATCAGCGTCAATTCCTGCCGCATATTTGAGTAAATCCTTTACAAAATCACTCGATTTATTTTCAGTTATCTGAACCTCGTAACTGACTTTTCGCTCATCCAAGTATTGCTTCGCAAAAATGATGTTTCTCTCGAGTTGATTCTTCAAAAACTCATCCGTCTCTCCGGGTGAAATCAAGTGTACCTGCGAGCCGAAATAGTTGGCCATATCTGCCACTACCGATAACTTTTGTTTTGTCTCCTTATGAAGATCAAGTGGAACCAAAATCTTTTGATAACCCGTTTGCCTGATGGCTCTTTCTTGCACCACAATAAAGGGCACTTCTGATTCGGTCACAAGTTTCAACGCTCGGCTTCCTTTGAGGAACTGCAGTCCGCGAGCGCCATGAGACCCCATAATGATTAAGTCAGCGTCCATTTCCAAAGCCGCCTTATCAATGTCCTCGAAAATGCTACCAATTCTCACCCCGGTATTTATCTGAACTTGTCGCTCAGCATATACACGATCCTTTAACGCGCTTAACTTCAACTTTATCTCGCCAAGCGCCTTCTTGTTATCCACCACGTGAAGAACATGAATTTTTGCTCCAATCGTTTTCGCCACCAAAATGGCATGTTCTAAGGCAGTTTCACTTACCTTGGTGAAATCTGTGGGAACGAGAATAAGCTTTTCCATATAAATATTTTAATGCGAAATTAATCCGAATGGCGTCGCATCCTCACCCATATTACCAATCATATTTCACTTCATTCAATCCATCCACTGACTTGAAACATGTAGGTGCCAAAACTTATATCAACACAAAAATTTTAGCCCTCTAAAAAAGCCAATGACAAACCCAGGAAATCAACGGGCTTCTCAGCATGAAGCCAATGCCCTGCGCCATCTATAGTAGTGAAGGATGCTTTGGGAAAAATCTGCTGAATCGCATCTACATCTTCCTCTTTGATGTAGTCACTATTTCCTCCCCTGATAAACAATGTTGGCAACGCGACAGCAGAGTCCATGATGGGACGAAGCACTTCGTTTATCTCGCGCTCTAGCACCTCAAGATTGAACCTCCAAGCCAACACACCCGGCTCCTTCCAATATAAATTCTTAAGTAAAAATTGTTGCGTACTGCTGTCCGAAATATGAGCAGAAAGCCTATCCGTGGCGGTTTTCCTGCTATCGCAATAATTCACATCCACTGCGTTCAAGGCACGGAAAATCAAATCGTGATGCGGTGGATAAGCTTTGATTCCCATGTCGGCAACCACGAGCTTGTGCACATATTCCGGGTGTTGTTGCGCGAAGTACATAGCAGTTTTACCCCCCATGGAATGCCCGATGATTCTAACCTTGCCAAGCCCCATCGATGAAATCATTGCCCTCAAATCTTCGCTCATCTCGCCGTATGAGTGAGTGGAAACATGAGGCGCGTGGCCATGATTGCGCTGATCTATCAAAAAAACTTCATAGTGTTCAGCATAGGATTTGGCAAGGGTTTGCCAATTGTCTGAACTGCCGAATAGGCCGTGCAAAATCAGAAGGGGCTCACCCTTCCCTATAGTGCGAAAAGCGAGGTTCATTGCGTTGTGCATGCTCGCAGATACATGGCTACTGTATTCTCCAATCCGTAATACAAGGCATCACTGATCAACGCATGTCCGATCGAAACTTCTTTCAACGTCGGAATGGAGGCACAGAAAAAGGATAGGTTCTCAAGTGATAAATCATGGCCAGCATTGAGGCCAAGACCCATAGCATCCGCTGCTTTTGCAGCCCTGATATAATCGGCAATTGCAGCGTCACGGTCCTTTATAAACTCCCGGGCAAACGACTCAGTGTATAACTCAATTCGATCTGTTCCGGTGGATGTCGCGAGTTCTACATCGTCAACGATTGGATTAAGGAATATGCTGGTGCGGATCCCATGGTTTTTGCATTGTTCAATAATGCTCTTCAGAAAATCTTGATGTGATCTGACATCCCATCCATTGTTGCTGGTGATGGCGTCGGGAGCGTCTGGCACAAAGGTGACCTGTGCCGGTTTTACTTCCTTCACCATAGAGAGAAAATCTTCGGAAGGATACCCTTCAATGTTGAACTCGACACTCAAATTTTCTTTCAAACGATAGACATCATCTCTGCGAATGTGGCGGCCATCCGGACGAGGATGTACAGTGATTCCGTGTGCACCAAACGACTCAATATCCTTTGCCACTCGAATCAAGTTGGGCACATTACCGCCACGCGCATTGCGGAGAGTAGCGATTTTATTGATATTTACACTGAGCCGGGTCATGCTTGAACAAGATGCTGTTTTATCGTTGGAAATTCAATTGCGTCTCTGCGTGCCATTTTTTTCAAGTAAAGTGAAATCACATCTCTTCCCCTCAAATCATATTGTCTATCCATCAACATCCGTCCCATCAGTGCCGATCAAAATCAACGGTGATTTCAGCGGTGTTCGGCACAGCCTGACAAGTGAGCACATAGCCGGCTTCTACCTCGCCAGGCTCTAAAGCATAGTTGACTTTCATATTTGCACTGCCTTCACTGATGTGTGCGCGGCAAGTACAACACATGCCCCCTTTGCAACTGAAGGGAATGTCGGCCTTGTTATTTTGCGCTGCATCCAAGATGGTGGTGCCATCCATGGGCATAAAAAAACGCGATTCCAAACCATCCATGATCATGGTCACGGAGCAACGAGATTCTGTAGAAGCATGAACCTCCTTTTTGATACTGATATTTTCTTTCTGTCCGGGAGTTGTAAATAACTCAAAATGGATTTGCGATTCACCTAAACCTTTCGCCGCGAGCCAGCTTCGCGATGTTTCGGTGAGCTCAACGGGGCCGCAGATAAACGCTTCATCGATTCGGCTAACGTCGATCATTGTGTTGGCATATGCCTCCAACTTGGCTTCATCGATACGTCCGGCCAGAAGTGCTATATCATTGGGTTCTCCGCTGAGCACATGAAACAATCTGAATCTGCCGATGAACCGATCTTTCATGTCTTCAAGCTCATCACGAAAAATAATGGCGTTAAAAAATCGATTGCCCAACAACATGATTACTTCAGCGTTTTGATCAGAATGCAACAATTCACGCGTGATTGAAATCAACGGGGTGACGCCACTTCCGGCACCGATCATCAGATATTTCCGCGATGTTGCGGCAGGAATTTCGGTAGTGAATTTTCCCGCCGGTGTCATCACCTGTAACGACTGACCTGCTGAGATTTTCTGATTGGCCCATGTAGAAAAAATTCCGCCTTCCACCCGTTTAATCGCTACGCGCAACTCGCCACTGGAAGGACTGCTGCAGATCGAATAAGACCTGCGCGTGTCTTGCCCGTCAATATCAGCGCGCAATGTGAGATATTGCCCGGCTTTGAATTGGTATAGCTCAGTGAGTTCATTAGGAATTTTAAAAGCTATGGAAACACAGTCCGCAGTCTCTTTTCTGACATCGGAAACGGTGAGGGAATGAAAGGTAGGTCTTGCCATGTGGCGGCAAATTTAGTCGCGTGTTTTGAACGAAGTCGCCGTAAAATTGCTTAGCTAAAAAAAGTCCTTATGGAAATCCAAGATTCATTAGAAAAATTCCAGCGATATGTTGAGGCAGAGCACAAGGTAGAGGCGAAGGACTGGATGCCCGACGGTTATCGCAAAACGTTGATTCGTCAGATATCACAGCACGCCCACAGCGAAATTGTAGGGATGTTGCCGGAGGGAAATTGGATAACCCGCGCGCCGTCATTGCGACGTAAGGCCATCTTGATTTCTAAAGTTCAGGATGAGGCCGGTCATGGTTTGTATTTGTATTCTGCTGCGGAGTCTCTCGGTGTTTCTCGCGCCGAGCTTATCGATGATCTGCTCACAGGCAAAGCCAAATACTCCTCCATTTTCAATTATCCTACGCTTACATGGGCCGACATAGGAGCCATTGGCTGGTTGGTAGACGGCGCAGCGATTGTGAATCAGGTTTCGTTGCAACGCACAAGTTATGGCCCATACAGCAGAGCGATGATTCGCATTTGCAAGGAAGAAAGCTTTCATCAGCGGCAGGGATATGAGATCATGATTTCCTTGTGCCGAAAAGGTAATGATGCACAAAAACAAATGGCTCAGGAAGCGCTGAATCGTTGGTGGTGGCCATCGTTGATGATGTTTGGACCGAGTGACGCTGAATCAGCGCACAGTGCTCAAAATATGGCATGGAAAATCAAACGACATGGCAACGATGAATTGCGTCAGAAGTTTGTAGACATGACGGTGCCCCAAGCGGAATATCTTGGTCTTACACTCCCTGATGCAGATTTGAAATGGAATGAAAGCAAGAAAGGGTATGACTTCGGTGTTATTGACTGGACAGAGTTCAACGAGGTGGTAAAGGGAAATGGCCCTTGCAATCGTGAGCGGCTGCAGGCACGCCAGAAGGCCCACGAAGAAGGGGCTTGGGTGCGTGAGGCGGCATCAGCTTATGCCAAACGTCAGGCAGCACAAGAAACGCAGGCAGCTTAATACTTTTTGTTGAAAGAACACATGAGTACAACGAATACAAAAAACGACTGGCCCTTGTGGGAGATTTTCATTCGCAGCAAGAGTGGTCTTTCTCACAAACATGTGGGCAGCTTGCATGCTGCCGATGCGCGCATGGCCATTGAAAACGCGAGAGATGTATATACCCGCCGCATGGAAGGGGTCAGTATCTGGGCGGTTCTCAGCGCAGATATTGTTGCGTCTTCGCCCGATGACAAAGATTTTCTCTACGAGCCCGCCAACGACAAA
This sequence comes from uncultured Comamonadaceae bacterium, assembly GCA_964555295.1. Taxonomy (GTDB): domain Bacteria; phylum Bacteroidota; class Bacteroidia; order Flavobacteriales_D; family Sanyastnellaceae; genus CAZKRL01. The sequence continues at coordinate 42,472 of CAZKRL010000015.1, forward strand.
GTATATCGTCATCCCACCTTTTATGAAATCCCGCCTGAGGTGGGCCATATGTAAAGAATGAAAACGCCTGTCAACCAACTGCAATTATCACAGCAATATATTTTGGCTCTTGCCGATGATGCATTGATTCTCGGTCAGCGTCTGAGTGAGTGGTGTGGTCATGGCCCAGTGCTGGAAGAAGACATCGCTATGTCGAACATCGCGTTGGATTGCATTGGACAATCTACCTTGTTATTTCGAGAATTGGCCGCACGTATTGCAGACGGTAGCGATGAAGACGAATGGGCTTTTACTCGTCAGGAAACTTCCTACACAAATGTTCTACTTCTTGAATTGCCGAATGGTGATTACGCGCGAACCATAGCTCGCCAATATTTTTACAATGAGTTCCAGGTGTTGTACCTCGCATCGATGGCCAATACTTCAGACCCCTTCTTGTCGGGCTTTGCCACAAAATCACTGAAAGAGGTGAAATATCATTTGCAGCACGCGCGCGATTGGTTTCGGCGTTTTGCATTGGGAACAGAAGAGAGTCGACGTCGTTTACAAGAGGGCATAGAGTTTTTATGGCCATACCTCGGTGAGATCTTCACCGATCAAGAGTCTGATAAAAACGTGAATGACTTGCTATCGATTCCATTGCGAAGTTCTTGTCAGAGCCATTGGCAAATGGCCGTAGAAAATCTCTTTGCAGAATGTTCTATGTCACTTCCTCAATCTACTTTCTATCAGAAAGGAGGCCGTCAGGGCCGCCATACAGAGCACATGGGATTCATGCTTTCCGAAATGCAATATCTGCAAAGGGCTTTCCCCGGAGCTAAATGGTAAACATGTTGAGCCGCGAGGGAGTTCTTGCCTTACTCAGTTCGATACCCGACCCTGAGATTCCATCATTGAATATCCTTGAAATGGGAATTCTGCGTGATGTCGAGTTTCATGAGTGTGATGGATATGTTGTTACGATCACGCCCACGTATTCTGGATGTCCGGCGATGAAAGCCATCGAAGATGATATACACGCATTACTCGCCCAACATTGCATCGAAAACTACACAGTGGTTACGAAATTGAGTCCTGCGTGGACCACGGATTGGTTGACAGATATAGCTCGGGAAAAATTACGCTTGTCGGGTATCACCCCGCCAGTGACCGGAACAGCTGATAAAAATTCCATTCTGGGTGAAATGCGGATTGTCAAGTGCCCACGCTGCGGAGGGCGAGACACCATCATGCTATCACAATTTGGATCAACGGCTTGCAAGGCGCTTTATCGATGCGATACTTGCAGCGAGCCGTTTGATTATTTCAAATGTATTTGAGACAGTTAATGCTGCACGCTCAACTGGAATGAGTGGCTGCCTTTTGCGTCCATCGTGCGGAGGTAGTACATGCCCACAGAGTAACTGCTAACGTCAATATACTGCGTGCCGCGGGCGGTTTCGGAGTATATCAAAGTTCCTCTCGCATCGAAAAGTTGGATCAAATAAGCATCATTCACTCTTCTTTTAATAGTGAATACTTTATCAGCTGGGTTAGGGTAAAATTGAAATGCATCCACATCAACTTCATTAATGCCAATGGGAGAATCACATAGTGGTGAAGGATTAACGAAGGTCTGCGCGGAGACACTGCTCACACAACCGTTTGTATCAAGGTATGTGTAGGTAAGCGTTTGAAAACCTGTTCCCGCGTAAGATGGATTGAATAAGCTATCTGTAAGTCCATCACCAAAATACTCTCCTCCGGCAGGCACCCCCTGAAACACGTATTGTGTGTCAATGTAACAGACAGTATCTAATATCTGCAATTCCACTTCTGGGGCAAAGAACACGTCGATAAATACCGGCTGAGAGATACCCTCGCAACCATTGGTATCAACCGCAGAATATACGATTTCATGCTGGCCTCCACCAGCAACAGTGGGGTCGAAGGTCGCGCCATCCACGCCTACGCCAAGAAATACTCCATTGGCTGGCAGACCAATCAAAGTAATCGGAGAGCCATTGATACAACTCGTGTTTGATGCTGCGGCCATCACGGGCATTGGCGGCTCACGAAAGATAATCTCGATAGACGCACTGCCTGTACAGCCGTTAGGGGCGGTAACTTGTGCTGAGAAAGAGCCCGCTGTGTCCGTTGTGATAAACTCTCCTACAGACTGTGCGGCATCATTCCATTCGATCAACAATTCTACTGGGTCAACGAATTCAGCCATGGCAAACAGCCCGACAGAGCCAAAACCGCAGAACTCGGTAGGGCCATCTGGAAGCACTTCAACCGTTGGTGTTGGTTTTGCTACTATGCTGATCAAGTTTGATTCTGCGAAGCAGTGCTCTTGTGTATAACCGATAACGGTGGCGTTGGCCGTAGAATCAACCGTCGTGGTTATCAATGAGTCTCCGTTAAACCAAGAGTAGTTGAGCGCTCCGCAAGCCACTAATAATGCCTCCATCTCGCCAGCGCAAAACTCCAAGCTGTCCTCGGTATGTATTACCACGTCGGGATTAAAGCAATCAAAAAGCCTACTTACAAAAGCGTCTGTATTTCCCTGTGACACGAATATTTCTCCAGCGATTTCCTGGGAGCTCGAAGTACCTGCGATGGTTATTTTACCGAATCTGTCAGTTCCAATTTTTGAAACCTCATCAGAGCCCACGCCGCCAAAATATGTACTCCACAATACGTCGCCTTGAGAAGTCCATTTCATCAGAAAAGCATCATCTGCATCGGCTGCAATCCCTTGAAGTGGCTCAAGGGTGGTTAAGTCTGACGAAGACGTAGAAAGTGAGAGATAAAAGTCGCCGAATCGATCTGCATGGATGTCAGTTGCTGTCTCATCATTCAGCCCTGAAACAAAACTTGACCAACTTAACGCGCCTTCCTCATTATATGATAAAACAAAAACCTCTGAGTTACCATCAATCATTACATCTGAACCCGAAATGCCGGTCAGGGCTCCAGACAGACTGCTGCCAGCGGCTATAATGCTATTATCAGGGGTTAAGGTTATGGAAGACAAGGACTCAGAGCTCGTTCCACCGACAAAACGACCCCATAATGGAGTGAGCGAACTGTCAACCACTGCTATGAATGCATCTGCTCCGCCTCCACTAAATTCATTTGAGAACAAGTCAGCACTGGAGGTGAAACCGCAGATACCCAATTTACCGCCCGGCATAGCAACGATATCTTTGATGTCGTCCGCGCCTGAGCCGCCAAAGTATGTAAAGCCGTATAGACTTCCGTCCTCATTAAGCTCAGCAATAAAGCCATCGATGGGGCCTCCTGCAAAACCGTCCCCAGATGAATTGGTATTACCACAAATCACGATCCTGCCGTTTTCAGAAACCACTATATCTGATGGAACCTCATTGTTGTCACCTCCGATATAAGCTGTCCACAATAGATTCCCTGCGGTATCAATTGCCGCGCAAAATGCATCATCACCACCTGAATATGAGGTGGGCGACAAAAGTGTTTCCAAATCATTAGAAGACGTTGTGCCCAAAACATAAACAACACCATTAGATCCCAATGCTACGCTTTTACACATATCGTTGGCAGACCCCCCGATGAACCGAGACCATACCGGATTACCCTGTCGCGTCAGGCGAGTTAAAAAACCATCAGATGCGCCACCGCCGAAAGAATTCGAGGCGACAAAATTCGGAACAATAGCTGAAGCAAATCGACCCGCGAAATAAGTATTACCCTCTCTATCCAGCGCTACGCCATTGCCTAAATCAGGGCCCGTTGTACCCAATTCAGTGAGATGCTGAATCTCCGGTGTTAGCGGAAAAAAATCCTGAGCTGTTGCGCTCATGAAAGCCAACAACACGAAGGAAATAAGAATTCCAAAATGACGATAGTAATGTTTTGACATAGGATTCAATTTAAAATCAATACGTGTGTAAATATATTGATGCCGACCACTTGTACCAAAGAGCGTGAAATAAGTTTCAACGGCGGGCAGCTAATATCCACTCTATCTCATAAGATCAGGTGGTCTGATGTATTCTCCAATTTAGGACACGCAACAAGCATCATAGCTTGTACGGAAACTTTCCACACCCCCCACATTTGCTATAACAAAAGACCCGAGATCAGAGAAACACGGTATAAAAAAATGTTGATTATGAATTTTCTTATCGTTGGCCATATAAGTTACCAGACTATTGAATTCGGGCCATTTAAACGATGGAAGTAGATTCATGGACTGCAATGCTTGAAGGAATATTGCGCTGAGAGCCGGGGGAGTTATTCCCATCCTCTCCGAAACCTTAATTTCCACCATCATACCCGCTGCAACGCACTCACCGTGAGTGGTAGCTATACCCTTGGCAAGACAGAAAGACTCAAGTGCATGGCCCACAGTATGACCGAAATTAAGAACCTTGCGCAAAGAGAGTTCTCTTTCGTCCTGAAAAGAAATTTTCGCCTTTATGCCGGCCGACTCTTCAATTAGCCGAGCGGATGGTATAAGATTCACCGATGTTTGCGAGCAAAAATCAACCCAATGATTACCCCCCGAAATAAATGCATGCTTTAGCATTTCTGTAAGACCAGATTTTATTTCAGCTGTGGGTAAGGTCAACAAAAATTTTTCATCTGTAAGTATAGCATCGGGTTGATAGAACGTGCCCAGCATATTTTTCGCGCCTCCAACATTGATGGCATTCTTGCCACCAACGGCTGCATCGACCATGGCCAATAGCGTGGTTGGCACAAAAACAAGTCGAAGCCCTCTTTTGAATGCAGCGGCAACAAAACCGCCAAGGTCCAACAAACTTCCTCCACCAATTACCAATAGCGTTGCTGCGCGCTCTGCCCTTTCGCGAACAAGCCAGGAAGCAACTCCTTCCAGGCCCTCCAAACACTTAACCGTCTCACCTCCCTCTATTGAATAAAATGAACGAGCATATTCGATTGAACACAGATCGCCATGTAAGGCGCGAACTTTTTGGTCGATCAAAACGAATGGCCCTTCACCCTTGTTATAGTCCAAGACATCTCTCAGTCGGACATTAAAACTTTCAGAGAAAATGGTACTTACGTGCATAAAAAAAGGAGCCTGGTGAGGCTCCCGGTGGTGCCACCAGGAATCGAACCGGGGACACAAGGATTTTCAGTCCTTTGCTCTACCAACTGAGCTATGGCACCAAAATGGGGCGCAAATGTAATGCGGTTATTCCAAAATATAATCGCAACAAATGAAATTCTTGCAATACGGGTTATTTATCATGAAAGAGGGCTGCCCTCGAGCCCCGTGACTGGTGGCATATTAACACGCTACATTCCAAAAAACGGCACAATAGAACAACCTCATTTGAGAGAACCCATCCTACTAATGAAAGCTATATTTCATACTACTTTTGAGAAACGTGCACGCACCGCAGCGACTGTGAGAAACAATTAAAAATCAATCCATTTGGCATTTTCAACTCATTCCGCCTCAGACGGCGACAGGTGGAGAATCTACGACGCCTTTCTCATATCCCTTTTATGGATTTCCATTTGCTGGATATTGTTTCTGTCAGACGACATACTCGAATGGCATCTCAAAAAATCAGGGCTACATCCCAGGGAGATTCAAGGATTATTGGGTGTTTTTACCATGGCGTTTCTGCACAGCACATGGGAGCACCTCACGCAAAACACGCTTGCAATTCTGGTATTGAACTCAATACTTTTTTATTTCTACCGTGGCATTGCATTGCGCATATGGATCATTTCATTGTTGCTTTCGCATGCTTTACTATGGTTGGTTGGTCGCGACGGAAATCACATTGGGGCCAGCGCCCTACTATACGCTGAATTTGGATTTCTCATAGTGAGCGGCTTCATACGCAACAACCCAAAATTAATGCGCGCATCATTGGTGGTGGTACTCTATTACGGCTCACTTGTATGGTACGTTTTTCCTATAGATCAGCACATTTCGTGGGAAGGTCACGCATCTGGGTTCATCATCGGAACCCTGCTGGCCTTGGTTTATCGCAAAAAGGGGCCACAAAAGAAAATCTATCAATACGAATTAGAGCCAGAACTGCCCGACGATGAAAACGCTTATTGGAAAATTCGGGATGACCCTACCGATCGCAATACCATCAACCCTTAACCACCTCTCTACCAATGCTGTGGTAATGGTATCCCAAATCACGCATTTTATCTGTCTCATATAGATTTCGTCCGTCAAAAATCACCTTACCCTTGAGCAGTGCCGACATTTTTTTAAAATCTGGATTGCGGAATTCTCCCCACTCTGTGCAAATCAGCAATGCATCGGCACCTTCGATGGCTTCATACTGCCCAGCGCAATACTCAATGGGATAGTTCTTTTGCCTTTTCACATTGTCCATTGCCTCTGGGTCGAAGGCGCGAATATGTGCTCCGGCCTGCATCAGATGTTCGATCATGTACAATGCAGGTGCCTCGCGTATGTCATCTGTATCGGGCTTGAATGCAAGGCCCCAAATAGCTATTGTCTTTTGGGTTAGGTGACCCCCGAAATAATCCAAAATAGGGCCGAGCAATTTTGTCTTCTGCCGCTCATTCACCTTCATCACGCTCTTTAGTATCTTGAATTCATAACCATTCTCATTTCCGCTGTGGAAAAGCGCCTGAACATCTTTGGGGAAACATGAGCCGCCGTATCCGATACCAGGAAACAAAAAACGATTTCCAATGCGTGCATCAGTGCCAATTCCCTTCCTTACCATATCTACATCGGCCCCCACTTTTTCACTGAAGTTCGCAATTTCGTTCATGAAAGATATCTTGGTTGCGAGAAAGGCGTTGGCCGCATATTTGGTAAGTTCTGCACTGCGTTCATCCATGAATAATATGGGGTTGCCCTGACGGGTGAAAGGCTTGTATAGTTCTTCCATCATTCTTCTTGCTCTTTCACCAGAAGTGCCAACCACAACACGATCAGGCTTCATGAAGTCGTCAACGGCAAAGCCCTCGCGAAGAAACTCAGGATTACTGACCACATCGAACTGCACCTTCGCGTTTACTGCAACAGCCGCCCTTACCTTCTCTGCTGTACCAACAGGAACTGTGCTTTTATCAATAATGACCTTGTAGTCCTTCATGATTTTCCCCAATTGATCAGCCACTTTGAGCACGTATGACAAGTCGGCGCTGCCATCTTCACCAGGGGGTGTTGGCAAGGCCAAAAAAATCAAGTCGGAACGATCTACGGCATGAGTCAAATCAGTTGTGAACTCCAAGCGACCTTCCCGAATATTCCTCTCGAAAAGAACGTCGAGATGAGGTTCGTAAATTGGAATCATCCCTTGTTTCATGCGCTCAACCTTAGCGCTGTCGATATCAACACATATCACCTGATTACCTGTTTCAGCAAAACAAGTCCCACTCACCAACCCCACATATCCGGTACCTACAACTGCTATATTCATTTATGCTCTGTTTTTCAGCAAAAGTAACCAATGGCTCGAAGTATAGACACGAGGTGTTAGAGCACAGACAAGAAGCATTATACAGCGACCAATCGGCTTGTGTCAAACCAGCTTAACAATACCATAAAACCAAATCAGCGGAGAGCTGCTTCATACAACCCTTTATTTAGACACCTTTTAAAGAACTTTGAACTCTGAGATATTTCTACAAGTGATCGCGTCATGAACCATGCGATGCTCATTTTTTTCCATGACAATTTCTCAATAGCCCTTTTGATGCGTAAAATTGCGCACAAATAATTTTTTCATGGCAGGACATTCAGAAGCCGTAACTACAGACCAGCTATGGGGCGGTGGCCGATCACCGTTTGGCATATCCTATGGCAAAATGATGATGTGGTTCTTTCTTGTTTCCGACGCGCTCACGTTTGGAGGACTTCTCACCGCATACGGAGTCATTCGACATGGTTCGTCAGATGCGTGGCCTGTAGGTGAGCAAGTCTTCGAATCACTCCCGCTACTGCATGGAAGTTATCCTTTGATTTATGTGGCGTTGATGACTTTCATCCTCATCATTTCGTCCGTTACCATGGTGTTGGCGGTTGAAGCGGGTCACCGAATGGACAAAAAAGGCGTAATCAAATGGATGGGCTACACCGTATTAGGAGGGTTTTTCTTCCTTGGTTCACAAGCATGGGAATGGTCGCACTTTATTCATGGTTCCGGTGGAGGCTTTCAAATCAGTGCCCCCATGACCGTTCAAGCCACCGCACCGGACGGTTCTAAAATTGACATGTCATTGGCTGGCGGAACCTGGGTGCATATGACCGCCGACGTTGGTCACGCATATGAGCATGCCTTAGAGCATGGCAGCGAAATAAAAATTCATGACGGACAATTACATGTGGCCTCTCATGGAGCGGCCAACCATCACGATGCTCATGGAGAACATAGTGCAGCCGCCGATGCTCACAGCGCAACCGCCATTCCTCTGGAGCTGGTATTGAACAAATACACGCTCGAACACAAGGACGGAAAAGATTACAGAAAACTGTCTGTAACCGGAGAAGACGCAGAAAAACTGATGAACAATATGGCCTCCAATACGCTTGCATTTGGTGCCAACCTCTCGAAGAACGAATATGCAGTGCAACAGCAATATGCAAATTTCTTCTTCTTCATCACTGGCTTCCACGGGTTTCACGTGTTTCAGGGCGTAATCATCAACCTCATCATCTATATCATGGCTTTGAGAGGTGTATTTGAAAGAAGAGGCCACTACGAAATGGTGGAGAAAGTTGGATTGTTCTGGCACTTTGTAGACCTCGTGTGGGTATTTGTATTTACATTCTTCTACCTCGTTTAATCTTAAATATTATGGAAAGAGACGACTTAATCGTAAACGATAGCTACTCGGTGAATGCGCGTCACAGCGAAGAGGACGGCGTGAAAATCCGCAAAAAACTCTACATGGTAACATTGATCCTCACGGTCATTACCATCGTGGAAATCTTCATGGGCGTGCAGTTCAAACGCAATGCCACTTTTACCTGGGAGACGATAAAGCTTGCTTTTATAGTTCTAACGCTTGTAAAAGCCGCCTACATTGTTTTGATTTTCATGCACCTCGGAGATGAGCGAAAGAATCTGAAATACGTTGTCTTACTGCCTTACGCGCTCTTCATACTCTACCTCATTTTCATTGGGATATACGAGGGACTCTCTGTTCAAGAGCTGAATACCACCTTCCGTTAAGGTTTTGATGCACCCCAGGCGCAAAGGAAGAAACGCGATTATTCTGGTCGCACTGATTGTACTTTTTCCGTTGACCTGGCTATTGCTTTTCGGAGTATTCAGTAAACACACATTCAATACGCTTCCCTATTACACGCCCTTGTGCTTGAAGGGGTGCAAAGATTCTACATATCGTATACCTTCATTTACTTTTCAGGACGAACGCGGGCTGCCATACAGTAATGATTCTTTAGACAAAAGTGTTTGGTTGGCTGCTTTTTATCATCTGGATCATCCGAATATCAGTGACATCACCCAGCTCCTACTCAACGTCAACTTCAAATACCGCAATGAACCTGACATTCGGATAGTAGTTTTTTCTACTGATCCTGCGCGTGACAGTCTGCAAAAAATCGCGCGTTACATTGAGAGTAATACCCGGTACAATGCATTTCCCCAGAAATGGAAATTTCTTACCGGCGACTCGACAACATTACGTTCTTTTATGAGAAACGGATTTCTTCTGAATGACCCCAACCAAGAATCCATTTTTCGTTTGGTGGATACTGACGGTAAAATTCGCGGTCAATACGGTAATACGGAATATCACTTTTTGGGTGGGCTTGACAGCATACCGGGTGTTGTTCAAGACATTGCTCTCTTGAAAAAAGAAATCGATATCAAGCGGTATGAAGAGCGTCATTCTGATTAGTGGTATCGCACTCGGGCTTTTACAGTCGTGTGCTTCCTCCGAAAAACCTTCACTCCCTTATTATGGTGAGACAGAAACGGTGAATGTAAAACAGCCCGACGGCACTGATAAACAGGAGATACAATACCTGCCTATTCCTAAATTTTTTCTAACCAATCAAGATAGTTTGCCCACGAGCCGTAATGACTTCATGGGGAAGGTGACCGTCGTTGATTTCTTCTTCACTGAATGCCCTTCGATTTGCCCGATGCTGACTTCACAAATGGCGCGACTGCAAAAAGAATTTGAAAAAGAAGGGCTCAAAGACAAGGTACAATTGCTCTCTATCAGCGTAAAGCCCGGGAGTGACACCCCTGGCGTGCTTCGCGAGTATGCCCAGCGACTTGGGGCTGACACCGACAACTGGACCTTTCTCACGGGATTGGCAGAAGATATTTATCCATTGGCGGAGAAAGGTTTTTTCCTCACGGCCTTTCCCTCCGATTCGGCGCAGGGTGGGGTATTTCATACCGACCAGGTAACACTGCTCGATCCGGAGATGAAAATCCGTGGATATTATGAGGGCACCTCAACCAAAGCCATGGATAGTTTGTTTATCGATGCGAAACACTTGATTTCAACCAACAACAAACCATAGTATGCAATATCCACTTTGGAAGAAGAACGACCGCCGAGCGAATCTTCTCATCATCCTATTTTCGGTCATCGTTTTCTTGGCTGTAACCGCCTTGAAATACATAGAAATTGAGGTTGACCTGGGGTTTGATATACACATTTTCGCAAAGATCAATGCATACCTCAACGGTACAGTTGCGTTGATGCTCATGATGGCTTTGTGGGCAGTGAAGTCTGGAAAAATCTTGATGCATCGACGGCTTATGCTATCGGCTATGGCGCTATCGGTCTTGTTTTTGGTGAGTTACATTCTCCATCATTTGCTTGCTGGAGACACGAAGTATCCTGCTGACGCCCCATTCAGAGGGTTATATCTCCTCATCCTCATAACACATATTTTTCTTGCTGCGATTATCCTGCCGTTCATTCTTTTTACCGCCTACCGCGCACTTACGGGAGAAATTGCTCGTCACAAAAAAATCGCGAGGATCACCTGGCCCATTTGGTTCTATGTGGCGGTTACGGGTGTGCTCGTTTACATGATGATACACCCATATTATTGAAGTCGGCTTTTATTGGCTGGTATCTGGCGGATTGAAAATAATATGAGCCAGCAGCGTCGAGAAAAGAGGCAGACATTAATGATCCCTCAAGGCGCTTTCTAAAAAAAGTCGCGACGCCTCAGGTGATTCAATGTGTCCCATATGACCGATCCCATCTACCAACCAAACATTCTCGTTGGGTACATTACTAAGTTCATTCTGAAGACCCGAAAAAGGAATGGCGTTATCGTCTGATCCGAGAAAATAATATCTTCTAATGTCACCAGTATCAAAAACTACTGAGTAATTATTCCGATTCATCATAGCGGTGTGACAAGCCTTGATGCATTCGTGGGTAACACGCTGTTGGGCTGAGATTATCAGCTCCTCTAGGCCCGTTTTCAATCTCACCAAATTCACAGGTGAAAAAGTGTTGCGTAACATCGTTGAAATATATAACGAGGTGTTGGCCTCGGATAAATCTATGGCCCTGGCCCGATCCGTCTTCTTAGATTCGCTATCATTGGAAACTTTGGAGTGAAATAACACAAGCGAATGCGTTTGATCAGGAAATCTTGCGGCGATATCTGCGGCGATATAGCCGCCCATAGAGTGTCCAATCAATATGAGAGTATCGCTGGGGTTGAACTGAATTTGGTTTAAAATGCAATCAGCAAATGAAGAAATGGTGTATTCATTTGGTAAGACATAGTCTCTATGATGACCTGGCAAATGCACTGTATACACTTGCCAGCCGATCCAACCGGATTTAGGTGCCACAGCGCTCCACATATCTGCTGAGCCCATGAATCCGTGAATGAAAACCGCCTTGCGCAAGAACTAAACTGCTTCGGCAACTACTTCCTCAACAACATCGGGAAGTTTTGATTTCAGAAGATTTTCTATACCGCCCTTGAGGGTGGCGGTGGAGGAAGGGCAACCGCTGCATGAGCCACGCATCTCAACATAAACCACCTTGTCTTTGTAGGCCACAAAATCAATGGCGCCACCATCTGATTCTACAGCAGGACGAACGAACTCGTCTAACAAGAATCGGATTTCATCATCATACGGACTGGGCGTGACATCAGGTCTTACGCGTGGTGTTTTGTTTTCGGAAACTTCAGAAGCCTCAGCACGCGATAACAGTTCAGATGGCACAGCGCTAACTGTAACTTCATTTGACATGAGCCAATCACGGATGTATTCCCTTAATTGCTGCACAATCATTTCCCAGCCCAGAGATTCATCTTTTAGCACAGTAACATAATTGCCGCTGATGAAAACGCTTTTCACAAAAGGGAAATTGAAAATCTCCTCCGCTAGCGGAGATGAGCCGCGTGCCTCCTTTTGATTGCGATACTCTACCTGCAGCCCACCGGAGATTAATGTTCGGTCGGCTACAAACTTCATTGCCGCCGGGTTTGGAGTGAGTTCGGCGTATACTGAGGTAGGGATTTTCTTGGAACTATTCATACTGCAAATTTCGGATTCAAACGCACCGGCTTTGGAAATTTCAGAATAAAAAAAGGACGGTGAAACACCGTCCCTTTCAGTTAATTCAATTCGTTCAGTTTCGAACGATCCGTTGAGTAATAATTGCCTTGTCGTCTACGCGAATTTCCAGCATATACATTCCTGCGGCCAGATGATTCATGGCACTCATTTGAATACGGTTAGAACCATCTGCAGAGTAGTAAATCGCACCTATCCAACGGCCTGTGGCATCATAAATGGTAACATTTGCACCCATAGCCAAGGGTTCATTGAACCTCAATTCCAAATCCTGCACAGAAGAGGAAGGATTTGGCACAACACTCATACCATAATCTTCACCTGATACCCTAAGCATATTATCGTCAGGGTCTGTAATCATACCAGTCGTCGAATTGATGAAGATCACACTGGCCGCACCAAACTGGCCGGGGCCTGCTGAGAAGTTAGGTCTGATACGAACTCTCCAATAACCATTAGCAATGGCATTGGTGGCAAATACCGATCCTAAATAAATCTGCGGCGGATTACCCAAACCAGTGGCCAAAATAGGTTGTGACAATGTAGTGATTCCCGAACAATCCGTGACCTTAGTAAACTCGAAAGTAAAGTTGAGTGCGGTGCACACCCTGGCGCCACCAGCAGGACTCGCAGAGTACAGATAGGAATTTCTGATTAAAGTTGCCGGGCAAACCTGTGTGCTCAATACTACTTGAGTAGGCTGACTCATAATGGTTAGATTGTCACATGACCCCGAGACGCTTCCCAAAACTGTTATCGGAGCATCGGCCACTCCCAGACCATTGGTAAGATTATAGACAGTGTTTATACTCACGTCGTAAACACCTCCATAAATAAGCCCAAGCTGGGCGTTAGAGAGTGCGAGTCTCGTTGTTCCTGTCACTGTAGCGCTGCTGGTGGAAAACGGAGCAGAAAGTGAGCCTCCAACACCCGTGAAATTAAAGACATAACTGTTGGCCCCCGTGAAATTAGCTTTGATAAGATCACACAAGTTCCAGCCGTTAAGCGGCTGTGACGACGCACATCCACTTGGCATCAATGAAGAAATGCATAACGCAAATGTTCCCTCAAGCTGTGAAACTGAGCGCACACCAAAAGTGTAGAGCTGACCTGGAACCAAACCAGAGTAATTCAAAATTTCGGTTCCGCCTACTGCAGGATTCACATTTTCTGCATTCAACTCAGTTGTTCCTGTTCCATTCTTCAACTCAATCAAAGCATCAAAACCGTTGGGTATTACCTGAATTCTCACCGCCGTTGACGGCGCTATGAACTTATACCAAACATCTCTACCTCCACCCGGTAATACATATGCGCTGTTACCTTGTGGTGAAGGCGCAGTAGCCACCAATGTTCCATTAATGGTATTACACTGCGGGTACCACATGGATGAGTTATTAAGACTAATACTTGTAGCAAAGTTGAAGTTATCATTTGGCATTGTACTGCAACCCTCGTCAATCAATCCATCGCAATCATCGTCAATAGTGTTTCCACATATCTCCAGTGCGTTGGGTCTAACATTCGTGTTGTTATCATTACAATCGGTGACATAAGCATTACCTCCATTCGCGGGCGGGTAGTACGGCAGCAACTGCGGCTGGCTAGGCCACGACGTATTACTGCATGTCACAGTGCCATTCACACAGCCGAGATTGTATGAAATAGAACCATAACCATCTTCATCAACATCAGCCCACCACTCCGTTAGTGGGTTCAAATTAGGATTACTGTCACAACAGTCGCCGCCTTGAGTGGCATAGCCCGCGGGCAATGTGCACGCCACAAGACTGTTGGCAGTTACACCAAAACCATCACCATCCGTGTCGAGATAATAAGTGTTTTGCGTAACCACAATTGTGCGCGTTAAGCTAATGGTGCGAGTGCAACTGCCATTGCTGGAGCTAACAAGCAAATAGGTTGTGTTTCCGTTGATCGCGCCTGTACTGAGCGACGCAGTACCTGACGCGTTGAGCACAACGGTTTGATTAGAGCCTCCGTTGACAGTATATGTCAAAGTAGCATTTGGTGTGCCGGAGAAAAGCACATTCAATACGCTGCCGATACATACAGCATTTGTGTCGGAGAGAATAATCGTGCCATCAGGTGTTTCTCCAACGGATACGGTTGCTGTTCCATTGGCTGAGGCCGAGCAATTACCATCGCTCACACCTGTCAAAGCATAAACAATACTTTGCAAGAGCGTTCCGGTATTGAGAGTGGCAGAACCTGATACGTCAAGAGCCGCTTGCTGATTAGCGCCGTTCAATGTATAATTCACGGTTCCATTGGGGGGGCCGTTTAACGTTACCGTTGCAGAGTTGCCGCTGCAAATAGATGTGCTTCCCGTGATAGAGGCAACAGGTGATGCAGCAACCGTGATTGTCGCAGAACCATTCAGGTCACCATCATCGGGGCAATTAGCGTCGCTCAGTGATGTAACGGTATAGGCCGTTGTGGTTGTAGGAGATACCTGAAGGGATGTTTGACTATTGAGAGAACTAAAGGTTTGTCCATCCGATAGCGTACCACTCCACGGACCTGATCCCGTGAAATTCAGAGTAATTAGGGCTGTTGCACCAGGACAAATCGACGATGACCCGATTGTTTGTGCTGTTGGGCGGGTGATGGCAGTAATAGCGACCTCACTGCCGGTGGCTGCTGCGCATGGCGCGTTCGACGCGACTACTCGATAATATGTGGTTTGAGAAACTGCTCCTGGTGAATAGCTCGCAGAGTTAGCACCGGTGATATTGCTGAATGTAAGATTATCCGTAGACGATCTCCATTGAAGCCCACCAACGCTACCATTGACCGTTAATGTGGGGGCCACATCACCGGCGCAAATAGATTGAGCCCCAAGAATATTGCCTGCAATAGGTTGAGGAACAACATTTACCGTTGCAGAAAACGTGGGGCCATCACAATTGCTTGATCGTGGCGTGACAGTATACACAGCTGTTTGGGTTGTAGCAAGTGAGGTCGATAATGTTTGTGAAACATTCGAAAGTTCCGTGGTCTGAGCCGAGCCGCCCGAGAAGCCCGTTCCGGCAGGAGCAGACCAAGTGTATGATGTTCCAGTAAGTACTGAACCATTTGTGCCATTTACCGGCGCGATTGTAAACGCACTGCCCGAGCATGCTGATGTGGTTATTGCATTGATCTGAGAATAAGGTCGTACGTTAACAAAAACAGTATTGGTGTCTGAACAGCCAGTTGCAGTGATCGTTTCCGTGAGAGTGTAACTCGCACTGTTGGCAAGTGTTACAGATGGTTGCGCCACTGTTGTAGATGACAAGCCTGTGGATGGTGCCCAACTGTACGTTCTTCCTGACACACCCGAATTTCCGAGGGTTACAGGAGTATTGTAGCAAACCAGCTGATCCGCACCGGCATTATCAACAGGTCGAGGATTTACCACGACCGGCAACGGTGTGGTGGTTACCACGCAGCCGAAATTGTTAGCCACCTGCACACCGTAATATGCGCTCACTGAGGGCACATAATTCTGTGGACTTTGCTCTGTTGAAGTAAAGGCAGCGGGTGTCGACGACCAATTGTAGAAATATCTGGTAGAGTTACCCGATAACGTAACATTATCAATCGCCCAATAGCGGTCATTACTTGCCGTGTACAAGAATCTTACCCAAACAGTGGGTAAGCCAACGTAAGTGTTCATGTTTACAACAGCGTTTACAAAGCCGGTGAAGCTACCTTGTGTCGTTGTGTATTGGGCTATATCAGTCCAGGTAGAATTGTTCGTAGATACCTGAACCTTGCACAAATCTCCTGAGTTTCTCGCGCTAAAGAAATGATAAAAGTCAAGCGAAAGACTTGTGAATCCTAAGGTATTCAATACCGGCGATTGAAGAGTCGTGCTTGTTGTTCCACCAGCTTGCGCCTGACTATTGCTCAGGTAAAACTGCGACTGGTCATTAGATCGGAAATTAGCGGTGTAATTGTAATTATCGGGCTGTAAAGTCCAAGCTGCTGAGGCAGGCGTTCCTCCTGTTGAAGCATTACCGGTGGTCCATGCGCTGAAAGATCC
>CAZKRL010000016.1:0-53264 GCA_964555295.1 uncultured Comamonadaceae bacterium
CGCCAACAATGGTCTCCGCTCATCCGCGCTGTTGGGGCCAAGCACCGCCTGTAACTCCTTTATATGCGCCACGATTATGATGTTTTGTTGCGCTTATGCATACAAAAATAATCGGTAGGACGAACCTTGCAAGAAATAGGACGAAACTTATTGCCCCAGATCGAAACCCTCTATCGGACTCCTTATCGCTTGTAAATTTCTCGTGCTGACGTGCGTATAAATCTCCGTTGTCTTTGAACTCTTATGTCCCAATAACTCTTGTATGTACCGCAAATCAGTGCCACCCTCCAATAAATGTGTGGCGTAACTGTGACGAAGCCAATGCAATGTCGCCGGCCGCTTAATCCCTGATAAATGAAGCGATTTTTTAAATACCAACTCTATACTACGTCCCGAATATGGTTCTCCAGGTACCTGTCCCTCAAACAAATATCGCTTCGGTCGGTACTCTTTGTAGTAATTTCTTAATATGTCTATAATCATCTCTGGCAATGGCGCAATGCGGTCTTTGCGACCTTTGGCCTCACGTATCAATAGTACCTTGCGGTTGGAGTCAATATCCGTAGGTAATAATTTCAATACTTCCCCACGCCGCAAGCCACAAGCATAAATCAAAGCCAACATGGCAACATGCTTGCGATTGGTCAATGCGCGTAGCAGTTTTTGTACTTCTTCCTTACTCAAAACATTCGGTAACGGTTTGCCAGGCTTGGGACGATGCACTAAATCCAAGTTCATTCGCCGATGCTCAAGGATGCCATAAAACAACTTTATGGCATTAACCGCCTGGTTTTGATAGGATGATGATAAGCTGTTTGCCAATATGTACTCGTTGTTGAATTGTATGACGTGTGCTTCCGTCAATTCTAAGGCGTCTCGGTCATTGAAGAATTTTAAGAATACCCTTATGCATTCACTATAAACCTTGATCGTGTTTTCACTGTAACGCTTAGATTTTAACCAAAGTGTAAATTGTTTAATTCGTTCATAATGTTGATCACTCAATATGACTTCCACGGGTATCTTGAAAGTTACACGGTTATCGGATGTATCAGGTAACAACCAAACCCGTAAAACCCTATCCCAGTATGCACCTTCAAATTGTTTGATGCGGGCGATCAGTTTAGGTTCTCGTGGAATGGATACCGCGATGTATCGATTCTTATTGTGTGTTATCAATCGAGCCGACCAGCTTACTGTTTTGCTCGTCATTATTTTAACATTAGAATCTGTTCAACTATAACTTCAGAAACCACTTTGCGGCATCCCGACTTGTCTTGATAACTGCGATTCTTAAGTCGCCCCTCGATGTACACAAGATTCCCCTTGTCGAGATATTTTTCAGCTATTGCCGATAGCTTACCCCATAAGACAAGGTTGTGCCAATCCGTCTGGGTTTGTACTTTTCCATTAACATCGCGATACATTTCTGTAGTGGCAATGGCTACATGAGAAACACTTAAATCTTCTTTTACTTTCCTTGCCTCTGGCTTCCTGCCGAGATGCCCAATCAATGTTACTTTATTTAATCCTTTCATGCAACAAACTTGTGAGTGCCATTGGAATATTTCATGCCGTTTAAGAATAAACGCTTTTGTTTGCGATACCTACGACGAAATGTTTACGTTAATGCATCTATGTTATGGGGCAGGTTAGAAGGATCGCTTAATTTAGAATGCCATGAACGCAAACAGTTTCACTCTCTCTATTCAATGGCACAATGTGCTTGTTTCATCTGGGGCGATTTGCGGTATGTTTGACCCAAATCTTGCCTTGATGAGATGTGATTATATACGATAAAGAAATATTCAAATATTATATTCGAAGGATGGATGATAAAATGAGAATTTTGAGTGATATACGCACTTGGATAGTTGTGTTTTTTCTGATTCGGTTGATTGGTATTACAAATCCGCCGCTTGAGGTGGGACATAATTGGAGACAAACTACCGTAACGATGGTCGCAAGAAATTTCCTGGAGGTAGATAGTAATATTTTGTATCCGCGTGTAGATATGGCGGGTGAAAATACAGGTATAACAGGGATGGAATTTCCGATATTCAATTATATGATTTATTGTGTTTCAGAGATTTTCGGTTATCAGCATTGGTATGGAAGATTATTGAATTTGTTAGTCTCGAGCTTGGGAGTGTGGTTTTTCTTTCTGTTGATTCGAAAGTATTTCAACGACTCCGTTGGTTTTATTTCTTCGATTATATTATTGGTTTCGATTTGGTTTCAGTACTCACGAAAAATTATGCCAGATACTTTTTCGGTGTCATTGGTAATAGCCGGTATATACTATGGCTCAAAATACTTAGATGCCGTAAATCGCAGATTCTCTCTGCTTTATTTGGGAATGAGTTCACTCTTTATTGCCCTTGGAGTGCTTGCAAAATTGCCCGCTGGATTCATGTTGGTTGTTTTTGCACTGTTTATATTTGATAGGTCTATACTTGCACATAGGAGAATAGTATTTTCCATTTTGACGGCATTGGCCATCGTGCCAGGATTGTTGTGGTATGCTTTATGGGTGCCTCGTTTAGTGGAGGATTTTGGTTTCTGGCATTTTTTCATGGGAGAAGATGTGTTGACAGGATTTCAGGATATCATTCGATTTATTCCGGATGTATTGAGAAATTTTTATGACAGTGCATTAAAGTTTATCGGTTTTGGATTTTTTTTGTTCGGTTTATATACTGTTTGGAGGGATAGGAATAAACGTGTAGCTGTTGTTTTTTTCTTGTCGTTCTTGAGTTTTTCATTGGTTGTAATAAAGGCAGGTCGCACATTCGCACATCATGATTATTATATAATTCCTTTTGTTCCTGTGATGTCGTTAATTGCTGGTTACGGTCTCTCCCGGGTTAGAATTCGCATGTTATCCAATTTTTTTCTTTTAATGATATCAATTGAAGGTGTATCGAATCAACAGCATGATTTTTTTTTAAGAGACAAGGAAAAGGGACTACTAAATCTTGAGCATGATCTTGATCGTTTGTCTAATCGATCCGATTTGATATTAATCAATAGTGGGAATTATCCTACACCCATGTATTTCGCTCATCGTAAGGGATGGATAATGACGAACGAGGCCATTATGGTCAAGAGGGATTTGGACTCTCTGGTTAATTTGGGCTTGAAGCATGTAGTTGTGTTGAAACGCGCGTTCGGTTCTGAGATTTTATTGGAGACTGGTAGCAGAATTTACGATTGTAATGATTATGCTATCTACAGTTTGCGATAGCCCGATAAGTGATATTAGACCCGTTAATTGTTTTACACAGTGTTTTACATAACACTGGATTCAAAAGAAAAACCCCTTGATAATCAAGAGGTTTAACGCTGTAATTGGCGGTCGGGACGGGACTCGAACCCGTCTAGCCTAAGGCTAGATGCCAGGCCGATAGTTATCAATGAGCCATCGCAGATATTGTTGGTTACATCGCTTCAATTTTTTCTCGTGAATTAATGCTTCACGCTTGTTAGGAAACTCTTTGGTATAGACGATTATCCAAGGACCACGGGATGATGTATACAAGCTTTCACCATCATTGTGTTGCTGTAATCTTGTATTTACGTCAGTAGAATACCCCTTATAAAGCAGGCCTGACGATGAACATTCAATGATATAAACGTAATGTGACATAGAAATAAAAAAGGGCTCTTTTCAGAACCCTTGGCGGTCGGGACGGGACTCGAACCCGCGACCCCGTGCGTGACAGGCACGTATTCTAACCAACTGAACTACCCGACCAATTCATTCAAATTTCTAAATAGGCGGCAAATATATACAAGATTCAACATTGCACAAGACAAATGTGATTTCAAATAGCGCTAACGTTTACTGTATGGGTTTAATGAGTTCAGCACATTGTGGCACCAATCAGCGCCAATATTTTAGAAGCAATACCTCAGCGGCAAGAAAGATGAGCGACCAAACAATCAACAAGTACCACATAGAAGAGCTATTGGACTGAGCGCTCTGAAGAGATTTTGTTAGTGCGTCGGTTTCACCTGTGAGAATTTCCCAGGTTGTATTGCCGAGTGAGTCAAGTTGTGAATCAAATTGCTCAGATGTCCAGATTCTGTTGTCTGACTCTTTTGAGGAAGGGTTGAGGGAAACATGCTGAAGAATGCTGTCTTGTGAAATAACCTGATAGTTACCAGGGATATTCATTTCTGAGGAAATGCCCACTTGAAGATCCAACCCTTGTTTTCGAACTTCTGGAAGAAATTCTCCCGCGTTGGACGTGTGCCTCAAAATTATCCTATCAATACCTCGGTTAAAATTATGGAAGATAATGTTGAGTCCATTCTTTAGTTCATATGCGAGCGGATAGTCAGGCGCGGAACTTTCAGCCATTCGAATCATCAATGCCGGAAAAAGCGCATGTCTCACGAAGTTGCTGTATTCTGCATTATCTGGTGAGGCAATGAAATAGAAATTGCCTTTTCCGAAAGGTGATAAGGCGACAAAGGGTTCACCACTTGCCAGTGATGCAATAACTTGTGTGTTGTTACCAGGAATGGAGGGGAAAAAGCCTTCAACTTCCGGTAATTCAGCGCGCTCTTTGGTGCTTTCAAAAGCGTCCCTTACTAACGGGTGATCTTGGTTTAAATATTTTACCGCATTGTGTGTTCGGGTAAAGGGCTGCACGTTACCTGCATGTAAAGTTGACATGAATTGATTGAGGGGTTCAATTTCAGTTTCAGGTGATGGTATCAAAACTATCACGCCACCATTTTCCACGAACTGAGACAGCGCTATCTGTGTGCCATTGGATAAATTTTGGGGTTGATGGAGTATAATGATTTGAAAATTATCCAATCGCGCATAGTCCATCTGATTCTCTCCCATGAGAGTATAGCTGAAGTAATCATCCTCACCAAAAACAGCAGAAATCGCATTTGAAGAGCAGTTTTTCCCCCGTATCTCCAGCACTGGTATAATCGCAAGTACTTCGTAGTTAAAGAAGTAATGATCGTCAGTTAGTATTCCGGTGTCATCGATTTCAATTCGGCAAATTTTTTCGCCGGCCTCGGTGAAACTGCCACTCAAGATTGTTTCTGTGCTTGAATTTGCACCAATAGAAATAGTGCCAACACTTTTTAATTCGTTATTGACAATCCAACGAAGGGGTATGTCATTTCGTTCTTCACTCCCTGTATTGGAAAGTCGAACATGTAATTCATCAGGTCGGTTCAGCGTGTGAACAGGAGTGTCAAACCAAACGGAATCAATATAGATGTTGGAAATGACTTCTCCTGTCTGTGGAAGAATAGAGCACTTGATGGAAGAGTCCCGAGGCATTACAGCAGGGTCGGCGGTAGTTTTTTGTAGATCGGTGAGTTGGAAAATAAATCGACTCTTGGTGTCGCTTCGTGACAGCAGTTCTATCTGTCGGCGCGCGGCCTCAGACAATGGTCTTGAGGAAGTACCAGGTTGAACCTCTTGAACGCGCTGGATAAACTCTTCCTTCGAAATGAATCGTTGATGTTTACCCTCGAAATCTGATGTCAACAACTGGAAACGGTCTGTGGATGCGAACGACTCAGCTAAAGTTATCGCACGGTTTTTGGCAATTTCGAGCATAATGCCTTCGGAACCGCGTGCCTCCATGCTTCTGGAGTTATCGATATAGATAGAAACAGTTGAATTGCCTGCGTCTTCTCCCGCACCAGCAGGAAAGTAAGGTCGAGAGAAAGCAAATACCAAACAGGTAAGGGCCAAGATCCTGGCAAATAGGATGAGCAAATGTTTGAGGTTTTTTGTCTTGTGGGTTTCCTGGCGAATCTCCTTTAAGAATGCAACATTGCTGAATGCGACTTTCCTGAACTTGCGAAAGTTGAAGAGATGAACAATAATGGGGACAGCGATTGAGAACATGCCCCAGAGAACTTCAGGATGAACAAAGCGCATAGGGTCCGCGAAAATAAGGCTGTTACCCCCATGGTGCAATCTGTGAGGTCAATATGTAATTCATTATCGCATTTCATTTATCACAGATAGGGTTGAAATGCCTGCCCACGTTAGTGATAATGAACCAACGAAATATTTTGACACACGGTTGAATTATTAAGGCAACAGATATTTTGAATTTGCTGATTTAAGCATTCCGAGAAGTGTATACCGTGCGGGTTCATTATCCAAATTTCTTTCCTTGAGATTTACTCTTGTATTATTGTAATATTGCGATAATAAAAACATGGGTACAACTAAGACGGAATTTTATTCCCCTAAGCATAATGATATTTCTATCCTGCTCAAGGCCTATGGTCATCCAGCCAGGGTTTCAATCTTGGAGTACCTTATTAAAACGGAGAATTGTATTTGTGGCGATATAGTTAAAGCCCTGCCATTGGCTCAGCCAACTGTTTCGCAACATATCAGAGAGTTACGCAAAGCCGGTCTAATAAGGGGATGTGTTAATGGTAAATCCATTTGCTATTGCGTTAATGATGGAGCAATCAAGAAGTTGGAAAAGTATTTTAAAATCATTAGCAGTAAACTGTCTGACAAATCTAAATGCATATGAAAGCATTCATTATAAAATTCAAAAAGCCCATCATTATTACAACATCGATAATTGTATTGCAGCTTTTGTTTGGGTTTGATCCAAAGTTTTGTATCATCAATCTTATCTGGCTGTTTGTATGAAGTCCAAACCGAAAATATTGGTTCTGTGCACCGGCAACAGTTGTCGAAGTCAGATTGCAGAAGGGTATTTACGTCACTTTTCAGTTGATAAGGCCGATGTTTTTAGTGCTGGGGTGGAAACCCATGGGTTGAATCCGCGGGCAATTGCTACCATGTTGGAAGATGGCATAGACATTTCGCATCATACTTCTAATCATATCGACGATTTCGCTCATTTGAATTTCGATTTCGTGATAACGGTTTGTGACAACGCTCATGCCCGATGCCCGATATTTCCTTCGAAGGCAAAGAAGTTCCATCAGAGCTTCCAAGATCCTGCAAAGGCCATCGGAACAGAAGATGAAATCAGAAATCAGTTCAGGGAAGTGCGCACAGCCATCAAGGATTACTGTAGGCAATTCATTTCAGATCATTTATAGTTGTATAACCTGAATTTTGTCTTGGATCTCCTTAGTGTCGAACTACGAATTTTATGGTCTCTGACTCCGTCGGGCTGTAAATTTTAGCGAGATACAATCCGTTGGCAAAATCACTCACATCCAATGGTTCCCCGTTAGATAAGAAGGTTGTTTTGATCACTCGGCCCTGGACATCCGTGATCTGAACCTGACAACTTCCCGATGCCATAATTTGAATTTTGTCACTGGCAGGGTTAGGGAATAAAGTAATATCACCTGAATTCATTTCGCTAACGCTATTTGCAATCGAGCATGACTCTTCAACGGTTACCGCCATGTACTCAGTCATTTGAGCCGCCATGCTCACGAGATTGAAATTATAGGTTTGCAGGCATGAGTATGGTCCTGTCATATATTGACCGGTAGAGTTTACAATTGTAGAGTAATTGGGATCCCCATTCTGGAAGATGTAGGGTGCGCCATTACCGGTAGAGGTTACGTTCAGCATGATCCAGTAAAGTGTGGTGTCTTCGTCGGGAATAATTGTCATCCCCATTGCAGGTGCTAACACTTCATAAAAGCAAGAGCCATCTTCGTAGTATGCATTTCCATCAAAATTCAATGCAGTGGGATCGGTGCATCCATAACAAGCGTAGCAACTTCCATCATCACATGTGGCAGCAGCATTGTAATTGCAACTGAAGGCGTCCATGCAGCCGGCAACTTCGCCTTGAGCAGAGAAGGAGGATACGCTATATTGTCCTGCAATGGCCATGCTTTGAAGAATTATGTTTCCATTTGCATCGATCACAGAATATTCGGATGCTGCGTCAGTCATGGGGAATACATGGATACTGAAACATCCGCCATCATGGCAAAATCCAGCGTTATTATATCCATCGCCCTGATAATAGACACCATCCTCATAAACATAAAAGTAAATTGGCGTTTCGCTAACAACCGTTAGCCAGGAATTGTAACAACATGATCCATCAGACAAGGTGGCACCGGGCTCATAATTGGCCGCGGCTGGGTCATTGCAGCCATAGCAGGAGTAATCACACAAGGATGGGTCGTTGCATTGAACATTGAAGTCGTAATTGCAAGCGCTAAAGTCACCACATCCCGTTGATGCATTGTTGAGTGCAATATTTACATAGCCAAATGATATCGGGATATTTCCAGATGAAAGAGATCCACCATTTCCATCGAAAATCTGGTAGTCCAAGCCACTGCCATCATCGGACCAGCATTGAAGGAGGAAGCAATCGTCATCCATACAAAAACCATTTTGCTCCGGATAGTGGCCGCTTGCACTTAAACCGCTGTTATTGGCAACGATATACCAATAGCCCGGCATACTTAATTCCACAGTGTACCAATTGGTGTAACAGCAATTGCCGATATCGATGGTAGCATCTGCGTCATAGTTGAGTGCAGTGGAATCCGTACATCCGAGGCAATCATACGTGCAGAGTGAGTTGTCGGCGCAGTTGGCATAAGGGTTATAGTTGCATGAGTAATAATCCATACATCCTGCTATAGCGTTGTTGCTCAGACTGAAATAGGCCTGACCCATCAATGGATCATAAGTGCTTTGCTGATCTAATTGACCGTTCAGAAGTAGTTGAACATCGAAAGATTCTGCTGAACCTGAGGAAGGGTAAACAGAAACTATAGCACATCCGTAGTCAAAACAAAACCCGGATCCATCATTGGTATTACCCGTTGCATAAAAGCTGCCGTTGGAGGAATATGCGCTCCAGATAGCGTCGACGGTTGAGTTGATTTGATAGTAGTTGGAATAACAGCAGCTGCCGTTGTCTACCGTTGCATCCGCATCATAGTTCTGGGCTGCCGCATCCGTACATCCATAACAATCATATGAGCAAAAAGAATAATTCGGACAAGTAACCATCGGATCGTAATTGCACGCGTAGTAATCGGCGCAACCTTCGATACCATTCACATTCAGGTATATCGTGGCGGAACCCATCAGCGGATCGAAAATTGTTTCACTCACGAAATTTCCATTCATCGTAAGTTGCACCATTGCAGAGGATACTATCGACGAATTAGCATAAAGCGTAACGGTTGCACATCCCTGATCAAAACAAAATCCCGATCCATCATTGGTATTGCCTGAAGCGTATAACAAGCCGTCTGAAGACGAGGCGTACCAGATCAAATTAGCTGATGAGGTTAGCTCGTAAAACGATGTGAAACAGCAAGTTCCATTATCAAACTGCGCATCGGCATCGTAGTTCTGCGCATTGACATCTGTACAACCATAACAGTCGTATGTACATGTGTAATAGTCATTGCAATTGACATCAGCATTGAAATTGCAGGCACTGACATCCATACATCCACTGATAACGTTCATGTTGAGCGCCACACATGCATAAGCAGAAAGACTTGTGTCTAATTGGTAATTGTTGCCATCAATACCGTTGATAGATATTTCGATGAGGTTGCCGTTATCGGGAAAATCTGGACTCAAGCATAGATTATTGCAACCATTGGGAATACAGAATTGGTTTTGCTCAGGGTAATGCATCCATTGAATTTGTCCGTTGCCGCTGCTAACATAATAGGAGAATGTTGCGTTAGAGATGATTTCAAACGAATGATTGCAACAAGTGCCGTTATCAATGGTTGCCTCAGGGTTGTAGTTGTTGGCTGTAGGGTCGGTGCATCCGTAGCAGTCATAAGAGCAGGACAATGGATCAGTGCATGTGGCATTCGCATCGTAATTGCACGCGCTCATATCCATACAACCCAAACTTTCACCAAATGAAAAATATCCACTTGCCCAGCCCTGAGAGAGATCCAGTAACAATGTCGTGTTGCCCTGAGGATCAGTAAGCGTGAGGGTTACCGGAACATCCAAAGTGCCCGAGTATGCATCGATGTAGTAACAGCCAGGTTGCAGACAAAATGTTTGATTGCCGTTACCTGAATAATAAAAACCGGGCAAGTTGGCAGAGCTGATGGACCAACTCAAGTAGCTGTTCGGCGGCATTGTTGGATCAGAATAGGTCAGCGAGAATGAGTTATTACCATAGCAACAACTACCATCATTCAAGGTGGCGGTTGCCTCATAGTTCAAGGCTGTTGAATCATTACACCCGTAACACGAGTAATCACAATTGGTGTAATTGTAGCAATAGGCAGATGGATCATAGTTACATGCATTGTAATCCGAACATCCGCTGGTCATTCCGTCTGCGTTGTAGTTCAGATTGGCTGTTGCGCCATCTAACGTATTGACGGAGCCAAGGACATTCCCGGCAGCATCTGTTACGGAAATCTGATGGTTGATATCGGGAATTGTAAAGGATGCATATACCGAGACGCAGTATAAATCTCCACACCAGCCTTGTGTTTGAGGATAGGAAAAGTCTATAAAATAACCCGTTGCCTGATCGTAAACACTTACGTAACATTCGCCGGAAGCGGAGAAATTGGTCCACGTGCCGTAGCAACATGAACCATCGTCAAGGGTTGCGTTGGGGTTATAATTCGAAGCCCCGGAATCTGTGCATCCTGAAGTTTGTGCTACCGCAGAATGGATCATTGCACAAAGAAGAAGTGAGAGAAATGTTTTCATAATGGATATATGGTTTCTTGACTATCAGTAGGTTCCAATAGTTGCATCACGAGTGTTTCAACAAGCCAGAGATTTTATAGTTCAGTGATTGCCTTTACAAAAAAGCAATTTTTGGCAATTGCAATCGAGGATAAAATTCATTACTTCGTCGCCTAAACAAAATCCAAATGAAATCAATTTTTACAACATGTTTTTTCCTTTTTCTGTTTTCGGTTGGGCGCGCTCAATCAGCAGAGGCCATCATTGATGAATGCAAGATGGCGCTTGGCGGCGGTAATTGGGACAAGGTCAATTCCATCAAGTACTCAACTGTTTTGGAACAGGGTGGCATGCAAATTCCACTGGAGATTTTTCAAATGCGAGACGGAAGGATGTATGTTAAGTTCAACTACCAGGGAATGGAAATTGTGCAGGCGGCCTATGATGGTACAACCTTGTGGTCGACCAACTTCATCACGCAAAAGGCAGAAAAATCTACATCTGAAGACACCGAGAATCATCGTCGCACCTGCAAGGAATTTCCAAATGCCTTGGCGAGTTGGAAAGAACTCGGATACACACCCACGTTGCAAGGTGAGCAGGATGTAGACGGAACGAAGTGTTACAAAATTCGTCTGGACAAAAAAACACAGCTAGTTGAAGGCAAGGAGTTGCCCAGTGTTGAATACTATTACATCGATAAAGATTCCAAAGCAATCATCATGACAGAGGAAGAGTTTGTTTCAGGAGAGATGAAGGGTAAGATCGGTCAATCAAAATTGAGCGACTATCAGGAGGTTAACGGGGTATTCATTCCCTTCTCACAAACTGAGGGAATAAAAGATGGATTCAGTCAGACCATGTCATTTAAATCAGTGGAAATCAATACGTCTGTAGACGAGAAAATATTCCAATACAAGGGCGAATAAGCCCAATATCATCGTATGAAAAATTTAGCATCTATTCTTGCAGCAAGCTTGCTGTCTATGACCTTGCATTCACAGGAAAATAATTCTCTCGTGGCAAGTGAATTTTGGGGCGATATGAAAGCAAGACATATCGGTCCGGCGCTGATGAGCGGCCGAGTTAGCGATTTGGAAGGTCACCCGACCGATTCCAAAATCATTTATGCCGGTACTGCCGGAGGCGGTGTTTGGAAGTCGGTAGATGCAGGCCTGGTGTTTAATCCAGTATTTGATGATCATTGTCAATCTATCGGATGTGTGGCAGTAGATCCATCAGACCCCGATAATAGCATATGGGTAGGAACCGGTGAGGTTTGGACACGCAATAGTGTATCCATTGGAAACGGAATTTATCACAGCAGCGATGGCGGAAAAAGCTGGCAGAATATGGGTTTGGAAAAATCTGAGCGAATCAGTGCCATCGAGATAGACCCAAAAAATCCGAATGTCTTGTACGCCGGTGTGCTCGGTGCATTGTGGAGCGACAGCGAGGAGCGCGGGGTTTATAAGTCAACAGACAAAGGCAAGACATGGCAAAAAATTCTTTATGTGAATGCCACCACGGGATGCTCGGAGCTCATCATGGATCCCGGAAATTCAAATGTGCTTTATGCTGCTTTTTGGGAATTCCGCCGCACTGCGTATTCTTTCAATTCAGGTGGAATGCAGAGTGCTTTGTACAAAAGTGTTGATGGCGGTGCTACATGGAATAAGATACAGAATGGTTTGCCTGCGGGAAAAATGGGACGAATAGCTGTGGCTATTGCTCCGTCGAACAGTCAGATCGTTTATGCAGTTATTGAAGCAGAAATGGCGGATCAGCGGGGATTGTATCGTTCTGACGACGGCGGAAATAACTGGAAATTCCTGAACGGTGACTTCGGTCTTGTGGTGCGGCCATTTTATTTTTCACGTATCAACATCGATCCAAAAAATCCTGACTTGCTTGTGAAGGCAGGACTATATGCATCCATCAGCCGTGATGGTGGCAAGACATTCAACAACTTGGGTTCAATGCACGGCGATATTCACGATATATGGTTTGACCCTAATGATTCTCAAAAACTTTTCGCTGCTACCGACGGTGGGGTTTATCGCAGCATGAACGGTGGCACTACGATGCAAATTGTCGAGAATATGCCGTTGAGTCAGTTCTATCAGGTGAGCTTTGATCATCAAACGCCGTATAAAGTTTATGGCGGACTTCAGGACAATGGCTCATGGGTGGGACCCTCTGCAAGTCCGGGAGGTATTGAAGCGCGCGATTGGGAAACCGTGGGTTATGGTGATGGCTTCAGGGTATTTCCGCACCCCAAACAACCTGAAATTGTGTACTCAGAAATGCAGGGTGCAGAGCAAATCTGGCGGTACAACACATCCACCCGGCAAGTAAAAAATGTGCGGCCCTATGAAGGCATGGGCGATCCAAAATTGCGATTCAACTGGAACACACCGATTCTCACCAGTCTTCACAATCCCGATCGTATCTATTGCGGAAGTCAGTTCTTACATGTTTCAGAAGACATGGGCGATACCTGGCGAAAAATTTCACCCGATCTCACAACCAATGACAAGACCAAACAGAACCAAGAGGCATCCGGTGGAATTTCAGCAGATAATTCAGGTGCTGAAAATCATTGTACCATTTTCACCATTGCTGAGTCGCCATTGAATGCCAATATTATTTGGGTGGGTACAGATGACGGGTTGATACATGTAACGCGAGATGGCGGCAAGAACTGGAGCAACGTGCGCACAAAAATTCCACAAGTTCCGAATGCTACGTGGTGCTATCATATCGAAGTAAGCACCTTCGCCGAAGGCACTGCATATGCGGTTTTCGAAGGACATACCCGCGGTGATTTCAATCCTTACATTGTAAAAACAGAGGATTATGGCAGTACATGGACATTGATTTCTACCAAGGATATTCCAACGTTTGTAAGATGTATTCAGGAAGATTTTGTGAATCGCAATTTGTTGTATGCCGCTACTGAAATGGGGTTGTATGTAAGTCTTGATGGAGGAAAGTCGTGGTCGCGTTTCAATAAGAATTTGCCACCGGTGGCTATTCATCACCTTGAGTTACATCCTAAAACCCATGATCTCATTTTGGCTACGCATGGCAGAGGAATAGTGATCATCGATGATACACGCGTATTGCGTGAGATGAAGCCGGAGATCCTTTCAAAAACATTGCAATTCTTCCCGAGTGAACCCTATGTGATGCATGAAGAAAGTTCGTTTGGAGGCACAAGTACCGAGCATCAGTTTGTTGGTGCCAATCCGGGTAACGACGCCAAGATCAAATACTTTTTACCCAAGAGACATACCTTCGGTAAAATGACCATGGAGGTATACGATGCGCAAAACAAGATTGTATGCAAATTGGAACCGGGCAAACAAAAGGGCATCAATACGGTCAGTTGGGGATTCAATACCAAATCGCCCAAAGTAGCCAAAGGCAAAACCATGTCGGGCGGTTCCTCCTTTGTGCCGCGGGCCACTGCAGGCAAATACACCATTCGCATTACCAAGGGCAACGAGGTATTTGAACAAGTAATTGAAACCATTTATGACCCGAAATCACCCTTTACTCTTGAAGAGCGAAAGCAGCAAGAAAAAGTAACTTCAGATTTGTTCAACTTCACACAGGAGCTTGCATTTCTTGTGTATCAGTTAGACATTTATCGTGAAGCCATTACAGAGATAGAAGCGAAACAAAAGCTTTCCAAAGAATTGACTCAATGGCAGAGCGAATTGAATACGCTTCGAGAAAAGTTGGTCATCACCAAAGGTGACAACTATGTAGGTTCGGCAGAGAAGAAGTTACGTGAAAAGCTGGGGGATATTTATAGCACCATTGGAGATTATTATGGGGCACCATCCACCTCGCAGATGGAGAATGTGAAAAGTTTAAAGGAAGAGTTTGCTTCAAGGTCTGAAGAGTATAAGAAGTGGCAAGCGAAGGCGGTTCAGAAGATAGTCGCTGAATACAAAAAATGCTATTCTAAGGATTTGCTATTAAAAACCTATGACGAATTCTTGCTGTCTGAGTAGTTCTCATACTGCACTGTGCATATTGAGAAATGACATGGAATTGAGATGGATTTCACTTATAATTCATATCGCAATTCAATAGCAAGAATATGTAAGGTCTCACTCTATGGGTGGGTTTTGTTATTTGGGAATTTTGTTCTTGCTCAGTCCGATACAACTGAGCAATGGTCTGATCTGAAATTCTCGGGTTACATTGATATATTCTATGCATATGATTTTAGTCAACCTCAAACCGAGTACCGTCAGACCTTCCTATATAATCATAATCGGCACAACGAGTTCAATCTTAATCTCGGTGTGTTAAAGGCAAGTATAGAGCAACCAAAATTCAGAGCCAACCTAGCTTTACAAGCTGGTACATACACTGAAGATAATTATAAGTCGGAGCCTTTATTATTGCGGAATGTCTTTGAATGTAATGCTGGCATTGCTCTTCTCAAGAATGATAATCTTTGGTTAGATGTTGGAGTGTTATCGTCACTTATTGGATTTGAAAGTGCAATTACTTTTGATAATTGGACATTAACGCGTTCACTATTGGCTGAAAGTTCACCTTATTATTTGACGGGAGCAAAGCTTACATTCATTCCTAACACAAAATGGGAATTTGCTGCATTGGTTTGTAATGGTTGGCAGCGCATAAAAAGATTGCGGGGTAATTCTTTACCTGGATTCTGCACTCAGTTGAAGTATCTGCAATCAGAGAAGGTGCGTTTCAATTGGAGCACATTTATCGGAACGGATGATCCTGATAGCACAAGACGGATGCGATATTTTAATAACCTATACGGGCATTTCCAGGTTGCTGAAAAATTAGGATTTATAGTGGGTTTCGATTTAGGCTTACAACAGCGAAAAAAGCATAGCTCGGATTTGGATTTTTGGTATAGTCCAGTTATGATAGCTCGACTATCCTTAACGAATCATTGGGCAATTGCAATGCGGGCTGAGTATTATCATGACATATCGGGTGTTATCGTATCTACACCTGACGGCTCATTCACAACATCAGGGTTGTCGTTAAATATTGATTATACTCCATTCAATGAATTGTTATGCAGATTGGAAGGCCGAAGTTTAACCCGTCATGATGACATATTTGGTTTAGGAGATAATTTATCAAGTGATAATATTTTTGTGGTAACCTCATTGGCGTTAAAATTTTAAGAAAAGCTGAGATTTATCAAGTGAACATCCTATTACTTGCTTCATCGAGCTGATAGAGAATATTATAAAATTGTTGCTTTGATTAGCTTTCATTTATGATTTTATTGGTTAGATGTCATCAATATTCTCATTCTGTGATTTGACCAGTAAATTGTGTCATTCGCATGTCGACTTGTTAAGTCTTTCATTCTCCATCACTTAAATTCGTCGAAATTTGAAAACCATGGGATTTCCGACTGATTTAGAAATTGCGCAGCAGTGTAAAATGCGACACATCAATGATATCGCTTCAAGGTTAAACGTAGATGCTGATAAGCTTGAGCATTATGGGAAGTATAAAGCAAAGTTACCGCTTGAATTAATCCATGAGGAGAAGGCGAAAACATCTCATCTCGTATTGGTTACAGCGATAACACCCACACCAGCTGGGGAAGGCAAAACAACGACTTCGATAGGCCTCACTGAAGGATTGAATTATATTGGTAAAAATGCGGTTGTGGTTTTGCGGGAACCTTCATTGGGGCCTGTTTTTGGAATCAAGGGTGGTGCGGCTGGAGGAGGCTATGCGCAAGTGGTTCCCATGGAAGATATCAACCTTCATTTTACAGGAGATTTTTCGGCGATTGAAAAGGCCAACAACCTTCTTGCTGCGCTCATCGACAATAACATTCAGAACACGCAGGGTAATTTGGGAATTGATCCCCGACAGGTGTATTGGAAACGGGTTATGGATATGAATGATCGTTCGTTGCGGAATATCATGATCGGAATGGGCGGAACTACGCATGGTATTCCTCGGGCGGATGGTTTCAATATTACCCCGGCGAGCGAAGTCATGGCCATACTTTGTATGAGCAAGAATCTTTCAGATCTCAAAGAAAAATTAGGAAACATTTTTATTGGTTTCACTTACGATAAGCGACCAGTTTATGCGCGTGATTTGAAAGCGCAAGGCGCTATGGCACTGTTGCTCAAAGATGCAATCAAACCCAATCTAGTTCAAACATTAGAGGGGAATCCGGCCATTATTCATGGCGGACCCTTTGCCAATATCGCACAAGGAACAAATACGATAATTGCAACGAAAATGGGATTGTCTCTGGCAGATTACGCGGTAACGGAGGCGGGTTTTGGTGCTGATTTGGGCGCAGAGAAGTTCATGAATATTAAGTGCGGATACGGCGGATTGCGCCCTAGTGCAATTGTAATTGTAGCGACGATTCGAGCGCTCCGACATCATGGTGGGGCGAAGAAAGAAGAGTATAATATGCCTTCAATGGAACGGATCGGCGCGGGCTTTTCCAACTTGGAGAAACATATTGAAAACTGTAAGGAATTTGGAATCACTCCAACGGTTGCCATCAACTTCTTTCCGACAGATACGAAGGAAGAAATAGAGGAAGTTATCGCTCGATGTGAATCGATGGGCGTGAAGGCAATTGTATCCAAAGGGTTTTCTGAAGGCGGCAAGGGAATGGCAGACTTGGCTAAAGCGGTGATAGCGTCCGTTGAAAAAGGTAGTAGTGCATTCAAACCGTTGTATGATTGGTCATTGCCGGTGAAGCAGAAAATTGAGAAGATAGCTAAGACTATTTATGGAGCGGATGGAGTGAATTATTCGAAGCAGGCGGAAAAGGATTTGAAAACGATTGAGAAATTAGGTCTGTCATCACTTCCGGTTTGCATGGCTAAAACACAGAAGTCATTCTCTGACGATGAGTCTCGTGTTGGAAGACCTCGTGGTTTCAGTGTTACAGTGCGAGAGTTTGAATTTGCTACCGGCGCGGGATTTATTATTCCTATTCTCGGTGATATGATGAGAATGCCGGGATTACCTGTAATTCCTGCATCCGAGGGTATGGACATTTCTGACACCGGTGTTATAAGCGGTTTATCATGAGTGAAGGGGCATACCTGGAATACGAATCATTCCGGTATGAAGACCGAACGGAATCAGCACGTGTAGATAATCTCCTTATTGAAAGGCCGCTCGCTATTACTATCAATAGCCAACCATGGACTCTCAGTATGCAAACTCCCGGGCATGAAATAGAATTGGCCGCAGGTTTGTCATTTACAGAGGGTGTCATCAAGCGCAGTGCAATCGTTGCCGACGCTTTTGTGACAGATGATGAATCTCGCATTACCACTGTTAATATTAATGTGCCTGAGGAAATGATAGCGCTCAACGAGATGCGTAAACGAACTCTGTTGTCTCTTTCGTCATGTGGTGTTTGTGGTCGGACAGAATTACCGATAATCTCGGGGAGTGCTTTTGGTAGTTGTGAATTCGATACATCGATCATTCCTGATTTAATGCTTAGAATGCACTCTTCACAGTTGCTATTTCACAAGACGGGAGGATGTCATGCAGCAGCGGCGTATACTCGTGATGGTGATTTGATGAACTGCTTTGAAGATATTGGACGGCATAACGCCGTAGATAAAGTCATTGGCCGAATGTTACTTGATGGAAACTTGAACGGAGCAAAAGTGATGACGGTCAGCAGCCGAGTATCTTATGAGATTGTCGTGAAATGTTTTGCAGCTTCAATCCCTGTGATTATAGCAGTTTCGGCACCTTCAAGTTTAGCAGTAGACATGGCAAAAGAATTTGGAATGAACCTGTACGGGTTTTGCAGGGATGGTCGTCATACACGCTACGCTTAGTGCTCACTGCACGAAATGAATTGCAATGAGACTACCGCGTGGTTCTTAGCGGCCGATGGATTGGCAACTGATTTGATCAGTTTATTCTCTTCAATGAAACGGTTTGAGCGGGGTTGACTATAAGGGGTACCTTTTCGAGCACGGTATCACTCTCCTCTAAACCCCATGCGTCAATATCTGATAATGCAAAATGTTTCAACCCGATGTATGCATTGGTGATGAAGCTGTCACGCACATTTAAGTCGTTATCAGCTGAGATGAATTTCTCGAGAACAACAAACTTAAAGTCGTGTTCATCATTGTATTTTGCATACGGTTCGGGCTTTGCTTTGAGATCGATTTCGCCCTTTTCTGCCAATTGATCCACGATGTAGCGAAAGAAAGAATGAACTCGAGGTTGTACACGGAATCCTAATCGTATGTTTACTTTCATTACTAAGTCGTTACTCAATTCCTCAACATTATATTCCTTCGTATAAGGTTCGTTTGTGCGATCAACATGGACGAACCAATAGATGTCAGCTCGCTTCGGAGTTTTGGCCAAAATGCTTTCCATAATCTTCCGCTCCACTTGATGGCTAAAACTTGCCTTCGTGAGAAATACTAAATGTGTTGCAAACTTTGGCACGCTTTCATCTGATGAAAGTTCTTTGAGTGTGCCCAGGTAATTATCGAGATCTTCAAACTGTAGAAAATAATTGCTCATTTTCCTGTACATATAGGTTACCCACATGATATGAATCAAGAGGGTATAGAGAATGAGCATCATCCAAGCTTCCTTGAGTTTCTGACTGTTTGCAATGAAAAAGCTGATTTCAATGGTAATGAACACAGCGAAAATTACTCCCGTGAGCCATGCGGGCCAGTGCCTTTTATACTCGAGGTAGTAAATGAGCAGGGTGGTTGTCATCATCATTGTGATGGTGATAAAGAAGCCATATGCAGCCTCCATTTTTTTGGATTCGCCGAAGAAGAGAACCACCGCAATACATCCGGCATAAAGTATCCAGTTGATGCTGGGAATATAGAGTTGCCCCTTATGATCTGTAGGATATTTGGTTCCCACTTTAGGCCAGAAGTTGAGGTTGATGGCCTCACTGATAAGGGTGAACGACCCGGTTATAAGCGCCTGACTGGCGATAACCGCAGCGAATGTGGCAATGACAATTCCGATTACCAGGAACCATTCAGGCATGATGCTGTAAAATGGATTACGTCCGTTGAGTGAGGGTTGTGCCAGTAACCAAGCGCCTTGTCCCATGTAATTGAGTACCAGCGAGGTCTTAACGAACATCCAGCCTACCTGAATATTTTTTCTGCCAGCATGTCCGAGATCGCTGTATAATGCTTCTGCTCCTGTAGTGCATAGGAAAACTGCTCCCAACAGCCAGAATCCTTGCGGGTAATGGGCCAATAAATTGTATGCATACATCGGGTGGATAGCTTTCAGTACCGATGGATTCAATGAAATTTGATTAAGTCCGAGTATGGCCAGCATGATGAACCAAATAAGCATAATAGGACCGAATGTTCTACCCACCAGCTTGGTGCCATAGCGTTGGAAAATGAAAAGTAATGTTAGTATGATAATTACAATCGGTATAACGGGGATGTTTTCGTTAAAAACTTTGAGACCCTCAATGGCGGAAGACACTGAAATAGGGGGAGTAATCATTCCGTCGCACATCAGAGTTCCTGCACCAATCATTGCAGGCCAGAAAAGCCATTTCCCCTTTCTTTGAATTAGCGCGTAGAGAGAGAAGATGCCACCCTCGCCTTTGTTGTCAGCCCGCAGCGTGAGAAAAATATATTTGAATGTGGACTGACTTGTGAGGGTCCAGATGATACAGGATAATCCACCGAGTACAAGTTCTTCGGATATCGGTCGATCACCGATGATTGCGCTCATTACATAGAGTGGCGAAGTTCCGATGTCGCCATAGACGATGCCAAGTGTGACGAGCAATCCCGCAGCACTTAGACGATTGAGGTTATTTGCTGACATAAAAGTGCGCCGAATGTATGGCAAGGAAGCAATCTACTTGAGAAGCTGTTTTTATTTTTTCCACTTTACCCGATACCTAATGCTAAATTTGTTCCATGTCAACCGGGGAAATTCTTCTGATTTTCGTTTTCTATCTTTTGTTTTTCGGCGCCAAAGGAATTCCTTCGCTGGCCCAGACGTTAGGCAAAGCGATATATCAGTTTCGCAATGCAACTAAAGACGTGCAAGACGAGATACTCAAAGGTGCGAGCGATATCCGCAACGACGTTCAAAATGGAATTTATCATAATGCTCAAACCACCAGCAGTGATTCTACGGATATTGATCATTCTCAAAAACCAGATGAGCCCAAATCAAGTTCCAGAAATACTGCTGTGTGACAAAGATTCTGAATTGATCGTTTATGCAGGTTATTTTCAAGAGTTGAATTTGGGTGAAATCAAAGGTCAAATTGACTGGCGACAAAATAAAATCCGAATGTTTGGAAAATGGTTTGATGAGCCCCGGCTCACGGCCTGGTTTGGACCGGCGTATACATACTCTGGAATTCACTGGCCTTCACTTGCGATGCCAGACTTTTTAGATTGTATAGCAAAGAAGCTACAGAAATTGTTGGATGTTGAATTCAACTCAGTGTTAATGAATTATTACCGCGATGGAATCGATAGTATGGGCTGGCATAGCGATAATGAGAGAGAAATGGATACACGTTGCATCGCATCGATTTCATTGGGAGCCACCCGTGTATTTGCATTGCGAAAGGGCAAGGCAGGGAAATCATTCAGAACGCAATTGCATCATGGTGATTTACTTGTTATGAATCATCTTCAGGAAGATTGGCAACACAGCATTCCAAAAAGTAAGGCGGGCATAGGGCCAAGGATTAATATGACATTTCGACGGATCGAATCATAAACTGCATTTATGGAAGGTGTTGGATGGATTTAGACCTTGCTCAACTTGTTGAGTAGAACTAAATCTGCTAATACCAATGCCGCCATAGATTCAACAATCGGAACGGCCCTTGGCAAAACGCATGGATCGTGACGCCCGCTGATGCTAAGGTTTATCAGATCCCCTTCTGCGGTTTTCATATTTTGGGTTTTGGAAATGCTCGATACTGGCTTAAATCCAATTCGCATGATGTAAGGATTACCGGTACTGATTCCACCTGATGATCCTTGAATCATAAGATTGCTGTCAGAACCTAACGTATGTATTTGTTCCTGTCCACCGTCCGATTCGAAACTTCGGGTGGCGGGTAATGACATCATAGCGTGTGCCATAACGGAAGGCAGTTTATCGAACACAGGTTCGCCCAGACCAGCAGGCAGACCATTACAAATACAGGTAATAACACCTCCTAGTGAATCTCCTTGCTGTTGTGCTTCAAGAATTGCCGCAATCATGTCAAGTGCGATTTCATGATTCGGGCATCTCACTGAATTGCTCTCGATTTGTTCTGCGGTTACTTTGTGTGGATCCATGTTGATGGTATGCTTACCAATGGTGGATACATAGGCAAGAATTCTAATTCCATGATGGGCTAAAAACTTGCGGGCAACAGAACCGCCGACAACCCTTGCCACTGTTTCTCTTGCGCTACTACGTCCACCCCCGCGGTGATCTCTTATGCCATATTTTAATGTCCATGCCTCATCAGCATGTCCGGGTCGGTAAATAGATTTGAGAATATCGTAATCTGAACTGATTTGATTTTCATTGCGAACTATAAACCCAATGGGCGTTCCTAAAGTTACTCCTTCATGAACCCCGCTTAGTATTTCTACTGTGTCAGTTTCATTGCGTTGCGATGTAACGGCACTTTGCCCGGGTTTTCGTCGCAGTAATTCTCTTTGAATTTCTGAAGGATCTATTGTAAGGCCTGCTGGACACCCCTCAATAATCCCCCCAATGGCATTGCCATGAGATTCGCCAAAGCTTATTAGTTTAAATATCCGGCCAAAACTGTTACCCAAGGCTTATGATATTTTTTTGAATGCAATACATCGCCTTTTTCACTGCATAGACCTTTATGAAGCCCATTCAAAGACCTTAATCTTGAATACATCTGACCGCAAAACCAGAACGCTTGTTGTTTCCATTGCTTCTGATGTCTGTGGAATTATAGTAGTTAATTCGTGAATAGGCATTCCCTACAGAGTAATCAGTGGATGACCAGTAAAACCCTAAGAAGCCGGCGTTTGCATAAGAGCCGTTCGAAGATCTGAAACCACTTGGCAGTCCTGAGAAGCCAGACGAATTAGTGGCGCCAACGTTTGCCTCCCAATAGCTTATTCCCATTGATTTTAGAGCGCCACCGGCAACACTACTTTGAGTGCATAAGGTGCATGTAGTATTTGCATTCGCATCAAGTGATGAGACAAGAATATTCCAATCGTTGTTGGTTGGTACATGCCATCCGATAGGGCAAAGACCACGTGGGTCTGAAACGGCGTACCAGTTATATAGTTTACCGTATGGACATTCTGCTGCTGGATTATTATCATAATTGGACCAAGCGCCTGTTGTGATACTTTGCCATTGGGAGTTGGTTAAGTTGAAGGCAATAGCATCGCCATTGGTATAACTGTCTGTTTTCAAATTCTCCGCCATCCAAACCTGTCCATTGATATCTACTGTTTTGTAGATGTTTCCGGATTGGTCTACCAACGAGCCATATGTAACCTCAGGGCTATGAACATTTTCAGCGCCACAGGAATGTTGTGAACCAACAAGACCGGTAGTACCTTGGCATTGACATTCTGAATTCCAAATGTCATTGGAAGAATTCAAATCACCATCGTTACAGCTGAAGCCCGGGTAATAGCAAGAGTTGTCGCTTTGGGTTACGGAAGGGTTGTAGTTACAAGCCGCCGGATCGCTACATCCGAAAATTTCTGAAGAGTTGGCTGCACTAATACCGGGAATAATGAAATAATTACCTCCTGTTAAAAATAATGTGTCCCCAATTGCAGAGACTCCTGCTACTCCGTTCAATGCAACATTTGCGGAATTAGCGGTATTCGCATTGTTTGCATTGTTTGCAGTAAAAGATGTCGCGGCGGTAACTGCGAAGGATGCATTTTCTGCATTTTCTGCATTCAATGCAAAAGTGGAGTTGTTAGATTGATTCGCAATACCAGATGAGTCTGAAAATGCACTTGTGAGTGATTGATTGGCAAGACCGGAAGTCATCGAATAATTGGATGAATCAGAGAAATTAGAGCTATTCGCAGATTCTGCATTGGTTGCGAAATCTGCCGAGTTAGCTGTTTGTGCATTTCCTGCATTCGAGGCGAAGTTTGCGTTAGTTGCATTAGCTGCATTGGTTGCAAATTCTGCGGAATTAGCTGTTTCCGCATTGCCAGCACTTACTGCAAAGTTGGCGTTAGTGGCATTTGCAGCATTCGAGGCGAAGTTTGCGCTATCAGCGGAGTTTGCAAACATCGATGTGGTTGCTGATTCAGCCGATTGCGAGGTTGATGAATGAAGTGCATCATTGGAAAAAAGCGCATAGGGAACACTGACCATCTGTTGGTTACCAATGGTTACAAAATTTCCGTTGTCTTCAAATTCCACACGCAAAAATTTGGGCCCGGAATTCCAGTTTATACTGGCGAGTGTTTGGTTGGAACCAAGTAAAAGGTTGATGAGTCCGTTGTTGTTCGTGGTAGTAGTTTGTATTTCCTGCCATACGGATGCTCCATCAAAACTTCCCTCTGTAATTGTGAATCGGAGCACAGCTGTTGAATTACTTATGATCTCACCGGTGGAATTTCGCAGTACCCCCTGATACGCTATGGATCCGGGTGATTGAGCCAAGGAGCTGAAATGTATCAACAAGAATGCAAGAAAGGAAAGGTGTTTCATACGATTGTTATTTAATTGTGCGCAAAGTTATAGTTGATCAATCTAGTCAATATCGATTTATTATAAACGTTTTCGAATACTAACTTCGATGAACTTGCTCATAGGAGTTTTGCTTCCATCCGCGTGTGATTCAAGCGCGACAAGGCAATTGGATTCCGGGAAGTAAGTGGCACAACACCCTTGAGGCAGATTGTATGATTTTACCAAAAAGTTTTTTGCAATTCGTTCTGTACCATCACTATCGGATACGATGTCGATAACGCTGCTATCTTTCAAAGAAAGTTTGACCATGTCTGAAGCGTTCATAAATATTACCCTTCTTTCATTTAAAACGCCTCGGTATCTGTCGTCAAGTCCGTAAATAGTTGTATTATATTGGTCATGACTCCGGATGGTCATCATTACAAGATTCCCATTTCGAATCGAAAGATCAGGTAAAGGGTTTACCGTGAAATGTGCCTTTTGATCGATGGTTGTGAACTTTCCTTGTCTTGGTGCGTTGGGCAGCGAGAATCCTCCTGGGTTTCTGACTTTATTATTGAAACTTTCAAAGCCAGGTATTACGTCGGCAATAAGATTGCGTATGTTATCGTAATTTCTCGTAAGCTGTCGCCAATCCAGTGTGTTGGAATTTCCTATTATGCGTTCTGCGAGTTCACAGATAATTGAGGGTTCACTTTTGAGATGTTGTGAATTTGCTTTCACCGAACCTCGTGACATTGATACAACCCCCATGGAGTTTTCTACGGTTACGAATTGAGGTTCGCCTGATTGCATATCGATTTCAGTTCTTCCCAGACATGGCAGAATCAATGCACGTTCTCCAGTAACTACATGGGAACGGTTCAATTTGGTGGATATCTGTACCGTCAATTTGCATTTCTGCATTGCTTTGCCTGTGCGTTCTGAGTCGGGTGTGGCTGAGATAAAATTACCACCAAGTGCCACGAATACATCCACTTCACCTTCCTCCATAGCTTGAATCGACTCCACTGTATCGTATCCGTATTTTCTCGGTGATTTGAAGTTAAACTTATTGTCTAATCGATCTAAAAAATCGGGTTTTGGCTTTTCATAAATCCCCATAGTTCTGTCGCCCTGAACATTGCTGTGGCCTCTAACCGGACATAAACCTGCGCCCTTTTTTCCGATAGCACCGAGAAGGAGGTGTAAATTGACAACCTCTCGGATATTATTGACTGCATGTTTATGCTGAGTGAGTCCCATAGCCCAGCAAGAAATGATTCGTTTTTTAGATGCAATGATTCTCGCAATATGTTTGATCTGGACATGCTCTATGCCACAATCCTTTATCGCTTTTTCGAGGTTGAAGCTTTTGATTTCTGATAGGAAATGCTCATAGCCAATGGTGTGAGCTTTGATAAAATTATGGTCAATGACACTACCCGGATTTTGTGATTCGAGATTTATGAGCTCTGCCATTAGGAGTTTTAAAAGAGCGATGTCTCCACCAATCTTTACTTGCAAGAAATGGTCGGCGAGTTGTGTTCCACCCATTAATACTTCGAGTGGACTTTGAGGATTTACAAAGCGGGTTGTACCGACTTCCGGCATGGGATTGATATGTAAGATCAAGCCACCGTTGCCCTTGCATTTTTGCAATGCCGACATCATTCTTGGATGATTGGTTCCAGGGTTCTGACCAATTACCAGAACTACTTCAGCTTCATAAATGTCTTCAAGTGTCACTGTTCCTTTTCCAATGCCGATCGTTTCAGTAAGTCCCATTCCACTGCTTTCATGGCACATGTTAGAGCAATCAGGTAAGTTATTGGTGCCATAGAGTCTTACCATAAGTTGGTAGAGAAAGGCCGCTTCATTACTTGTTCTTCCGGATGTGTAGAAAATGGCCTTATCAGGTGAGGTTGATTTTAGTTCCGTTGCGATGATGTCAAACGCAGTTTCCCATGATACGGGCTCGTAATGATTGCTGTTGATATTGAGGAGCATGGGTTGTTCAATACGTCCACTTTTACCGATTTTGTAATCGCTCCAATTACTGATTTGTTGAACCGAGTGCTCTCTAAAAAACTGTGGAGTGCAAAGCGCATCTGTTGCCTCTTCTGCGATTGCTTTCGCGCCATTCTCACAATATTCACCAAGCTTTGAACGATGTTGTGGCTCTGGCCAAGCGCAGCCGGGACAATCGAAACCGTCGGTCTGATTTATTTTCGAGAGTATTTTTAATCCTTTCCACAACCCCATTTCTTTCGCGATGTGCTTAAGTGATGACGTTACAGCGGGTATGCCGGCGGCTTTGCTAGGAACAGACTGAGTTTTAAGTCCGGTGAATGAATCATTAGGTACTATTTGTATATCCCTCCGTGTTTCCATGGCCATAAATTTTCAGTGAAAAATAGGTATGTTTCGATGCTAAAACAAAGTTTGATCTCTCTGTTTATCCCAATCGGATATTGAATATAACAAACCACTTATAATGGGGTAAAGGCCCCAAATGTTTTGAGAGGAATCTAAATGTGATTCAGGTGAGATTTATCGTTTACGAAAAAAACGTTTGTTCTTATTGTAGCTGCGATTTTGGGTCTTCGATCCATTTCTGTTTTCGTTTGCAGGCGACGTGGTTTTTACGGATGAATTTGCTCTGATGGGTTCACCTAACAGCACTGGAATTTCAATTCGTGTAAGTTTCTGAATATCCCTAACGTATGCTACCTCCTCTTCCTCACAAAGGCTAATGGCGATTCCACTCGCTCCGGCTCGACCTGTTCGACCAATTCTGTGCACATAAGTTTCGGGCACATTCGGAATATCAAAGTTGATGACGTGAGTAAGTTCATCTACATCTATACCACGAGCAGCAATATCCGTTGCCACAAGCATTCTCGTGGCGGAATTTTTGAAGTTTTTCAATGCTGTCTGCCTTGCGTTCTGTGACTTATTTCCATGAATTGCTTCTGCTCGGATACCTGCTTTGTTTAAGTCTTTTGCAATGCGGTCGGCGCCATGCTTTGTGCGAGAAAAAACAAGAGCCCGATCAATGTTCTGTTCGGTAATGATTTTTATGAGTATTCCCTTTTTTTCACTCTTGTCACATCGGTAAATACTTTGTTGTATAGTTTCCGCAGTTGTGGCCGGTGGGGCTACTTCAACTTTGAATGGTTGGGTAAGAATTTTATCTGCCAACGCCTGTATTTCTTTTGGCATTGTTGCACTGAAGAATAATGACTGTCGCTTTTCAGGCAGCATCGCGATAATCTTTCTTACATCATGAATGAATCCCATATCAAGCATTCTGTCTGCTTCGTCCAAAATGAATACTTCCAGATTTTTTAAGGATACATGTCCTTGCTGACACAAATCTAACAGTCTGCCAGGTGTTGCAACCAATATGTCAATGCCGCTGCGTAAAGCGGTCACCTGAGGTTGCTGACCAACTCCGCCAAAGATCACAGTATTTTTCAATGTCAAATGTCTGCCGTATGCATCAATGCTCTCTTTAATTTGGATTGCGAGTT
This sequence comes from uncultured Comamonadaceae bacterium, assembly GCA_964555295.1. Lineage (GTDB taxonomy): Bacteria > Bacteroidota > Bacteroidia > Flavobacteriales_D > Sanyastnellaceae > CAZKRL01. The sequence continues at coordinate 27,889 of CAZKRL010000016.1, forward strand.
CGCGTGTAGGTGTAAGAATGAGCGCGCGTATGGGTCTTTTCCCAGGAGTGATTTTATGTTGATTGAGGCGTTGTAATAGAGGTAATGAAAATGCTGCGGTTTTTCCGGTTCCGGTTTGTGCACAGCCGAGAATGTCGCGACCTTCGAGAATGGGCGGAATTGCCTGGGCCTGTATGGGTGTTGGTATGAGGTAGCCCTCTTCTTCAAGGGCGGTAATGAGCGGGTCGATGAGACCCATTGATGTAAAAACCATGATAAGATATTATTGTAAATAAAGTATTGAAAGCCGTGAGGTTGTAGTTAGATCTAAATGGGTTAATCACCTCGCGCGAAATCAAATGCGGCGCAAATGTAGTGAGCCGCAGTCATTTTAATTTCTGCCTTCGACAAGATGTTTAAAAGGCGAATCTGAAAGTTGTCATTTGGATTCGTCGTTACGGACTTGCTTTACTGACTTGCTTTTTGAATCTGCTGCCTAACCTGTGATATTTGTTTAGCAGCAATGTATGAGGTGGTCCATGCCGCCTGGAAATTGAAACCGCCTGTGATGCCATCAATGTCCAACACCTCACCGGCGAAAAACAGATGGGGTTGAATCTTGCTCTCCATCGTTCGAAAATCAATTTCATTTAATGCGACACCACCTGCTGTAACAAATTCTTCTTTGAAAGTCGATTTTCCGTTTACTTGAAAAAAACATTTACAAATGGAATCTGCCATGATGTTGAGCTCTCGCTTATTCAATTCAGCCCATTTTTTTTGTTGAGATATACCAGTGACACTGAGCAGAGATACCCAAAGTCGTTGTGGAAGCTTGAAGGGATTCACTGTTACCCAAGTTTGTTTCGCAAAGTCACTTCTCCATTGAAGGATAAAATCAATTGCGGCCTCAGATTTGAAGTTATGATCCCATTGAACTTTCATGGTGAATTGATAATTGAGTTGAGCGAGTTCACGCGCTGCAAAGGCCGAGAGTTTTAATATCCCCGGACCGCTCAATCCTGTGTGTGTAATCAATAGGGGACCGGTAGATTCGAATTTTGTGCCCTCGATTTTTATCAGTGCATTAGGAACAGATAGTCCAGGTAATTCTGCAATGCGAGGGTCGTTTATCTGAAATGTAAACAGTGATGGAACCTGTGGAACTATAGTATGTCCAAGTCTTTCTATCCATTCGAGTGCAAGAGGTGAACTACCCGTAGCAAATAGTAGCGTTTTTGATATATAGGTCTTTTCATCAACGCTGATGCGCCATTCTGAATCTATGTAGCCCAAATTTTTGACATTGGATGAAGTCTCGATATTCACCTTTCCCGAGTCCATTATTTTTTGAAGACAGTTGATGATGGTCTGAGAACTGTTTGATTCAGGGAACATTCTTCCATCAGACTCTGTTTTAAGATTTACTCCATGACGTTCAAACCAATCTATTGTATCTGATGGTTGAAATTGATAAAAACAACTGAGTAGCTCTTTCTGTCCGCGCGGATAATTCCTTACCAACTGCTTTGGCTCAAAACAGGCGTGGGTGACATTACATCTGCCGCCACCGCTTATCCGAATCTTGGACATCAGTTTATTAGATTTTTCGAGCAGAAGAACCTTCATCTCAGGATTGAATTCGGTTACGTTGCAAGCTGCGAAAACACCTGCCGCTCCTCCACCAAGAATAATCAAATCATATTGCATTCCACAAAAATACCTTGTGTCGAACCGCTATGGCCATGGTTCAGTTTATGCAATGATTTGTGTTTGATCTCAAGGTGTTATTCTTTTTCGAGCTGCAGGGTTGCGGTATTCACATCGAAGATTCTAAAGGATCTGGCAGGAATGGAAATGCTATTTCCAATAGTAATCGTTTCTTTGTTAAGGATGTCAATTGCAGTATCGTCGCTTTGTAGAATTTCTGAGAATCGACTCATCTTAATCTCGGCGGATTGTTCATTAAGGTTGTATATACACATCATACGATGATTTTCGTCATGGCGGAAATACACGTAGGTATTATTCTCAGGTACGAATTGCAGCAATTTCGATGAACCGAACCATGGATTTTGCTCGCGGTATTTTCCGAGTCGCGCACACAAATTGAAAAAGCTATTTTCTTTTGCAGTCCGGTCTTTTTGGATAAATGCACTTCGTGTATCGCCCTGCCATCCACCGGGAAAATCTTCGCGAACCAAGGCGTCGGGATTGGAGAAATTCTTCATGCCAATTTCGGTGCCGTAGTAAATGCATGGGATTCCGCGTAATGTATAGAGCATGGCAAGACCCATCGAGAATTTTGCACTGTCTTCTCCCACCATCGAGTAGAATCGACTGAGGTCATGATTATCCAAGAATGTGATGAGTCGAGATGGGTCACGATAGAGTATGTCATGAGCCAAGGTGAGCTCTATTCTTCTAAAACCTTCTTCCCAACCAAAAGCTTCATTCAACCCTTTGGTAATCGCGAAGTAGAGTTGAAAATCGGTGACACTATGAAGCGCACTATTGAATGTTTTGGTGGTTGGTGAATTTTCTACGAACCACGCCTGAATCGGCGATCCCTGCACCCAAGTTTCTCCGAAGAGAAAAAAGTCGGGATACTCTCTGCGTATCTCTTCATCCAGGTTGACCATGAATTGCTGATCCGGATAGGCGTATGTGTCAATCCTGAAGGCATCAATACCTGCATATTCAATCCACCACAATGAGTTTTCAATGAGGTAGCGGGCAAGCCACGGGTCTTGTTGATTGAGATCGGGCATGTGCTTATCGAACCAAGCATTCGACATCAGACTTTTATCATAATTGCTGGCATAGGGGTCCATGAGCACCTCCGCCCGATATGTCGTTCTGGTGAATTCAGGATACCAATGAAACCAGTTGCTGTCGGGTATATCCTGAAAAATCCAATGACGATTTCCCCAATGGTTGTATACGACATCCCAAACGATTTTGATGTTGCGTGCATGACAGGAATCGACCAATTGTTTGAATAAGGCATTGCTGCCCAGTCGGTCGTCGACCTTGTACAGATGGGTGGCTGCATAGCCGTGGTAGCTTTCTTCGGGTTGGTCATTCTCGAGTATTGGATTGAGCCAGAGAGCCGTTACGCCGAGTTCCTTTAAGTAGGGCAGTTGTTGCATTACACCTTCGATATCCCCACCATGTCGGCCTTTCAGGGCTTTGCGATCTGCTTTTTTCTCGGCCATTCTCGACAATTCATCGTTTTTCGGATTTCCATTGCAGAAGCGATCAGGAAAGGCAAGGTACATGGTTTCATTGCCCTGAAGTCCTCGAGGGATTATAGGTTCTCTTTGTAGAATCGGGAAGTCTTTCGTAGCCAAAGTTTTACCATTGGTATTGAAGTTGAATTGAATGATTTCTTCCTTCTTAACTTCCGAAACATCAATATCAACGAATACATAATTGGGATTGGTGGTTTTGTGTATATCGAGAATTTTTGCATGTCGCGAGTCGGTGGTAACTTCCATCGACGATATACCCTGTCCGTAAAAAATGATTTGCACCTGAGAATGTTGCATGCCGGTCCACCAATTCGGGGGCTCCATGTGTTCAATTTTAAACGAGGTTGCATTCTTCTGCGCTGCCACGGGCAGTGACAACAATAGGACGGCGATATGGAGGATAATTTTTTTGATATTCGTTGGAGTGTGAAGTGTTTTCATACCATAATTTTACAAAGTGTTAAAAGTACACCAACCTAATAATCATAAACCTATGAAACATTTTTACTTATTCGCATCAGCACTTTTGCTTTCAGTCTCTGCGATGTGTCAGTTCCCTGTAACATTCAGGGTAGACATGAACGGAGTGGCAACAGATTCCCTGCACGTCGCAGGAAACTTTATGGATAATAACGATGACAATGTTGTAGAGAATGCAGCATATGTTAACTGGACTCCCTCTTCAGCTTCCGGACTTCTTACCGATTCAGATGGTGATGGCATACATGAGATTGTAATGAATCTGGTTGCTGGTCGTTATGAATTCAAATTCATCAACGGAAATACTTGGAGTTCTGTAGAAGACGTTCCTGCAGCCTGTCAGGTGGAGGTAAGTGGCAATGATAACCGCCAAGTCATGGTGAGTGGCCCGACGACTTACGAGGTATGTTATGCATCATGCGCGTTGTGTGATCAAAACTCTATTCGTCTGCGTGTGGATATGAATTATTTCGACGATGACATGGATGGTATTGCTGCCGAGATTGGCGATGATATCAATCCTGATGGTGTTTATGCTTACAATGCATCGGATATGTCAATGATTGCCCTTCAAGACTGGAATGCAGATAATGTTTGGGAAACCGTGTATGCCTCATCAGAGAATTCTATGGAGTTCGTATTTGTTAATGGTCCGAACATCACTAGCGGTTACACGATGGAATTTGTAGCTGGTGCATGCGCGAATTCTGCTGGTAACAGGGTGGAGCCACTTTCACCTAATACAGTAGCTCCCTTGTATTGTTGGAACATTTGTGACCCTTGTGTAGCTCCATCTGCAATTATTTTCTCAGTGAATATGAATGGCGCTTGTCAGGACCTTACCCCTGGTGTGAATTTGGTAGGAACTGTGACAGACTGGGGCACGGGTGTGCCCATGAGTGATGCGGATGGTGATGGAATATACACCCATACATTGTATTTGTCTCCCGGTAACTATGAATACAAATTCCGCATTGGCAGTGTTGGATGGGAAGGAAATCCGAATCGTCAGCTTACCGTAGTGGCTGACACCAATGTAACATTAGAAACAGCTTGTTTCGGAAGTCTGGAACCCTGTGGTGAGGTATTTCCACCCTCTGATATCACTTTTCAGGTAAGCACGGGTAATGCCACTCTTGCAGCGGGTGATATCTTCTGGGTAATGGGTAATTTCACCAATCCTCAGTGGCAGGATGGTGCTATTCAAATGACTGACGCTGATGGCGACGGAACATGGACGGCAACAGTGGCCGATGTTTGTCAGCCGTTGATTTATTACAAATACCGCTATGGTGCCGTTGGAGGAACAACGTTTGTTGAGGATACTGCCAATTTCAGCATCATTGGTGGTTGTGGCGTTGACAATGGCGGTTTCACAGACAACCGCGTATTGAGTCGCGGCGCCAACGATACCACGGTGTGCTACGCTTTCAATAGCTGTGAGTCATGTTTAACGGTAGGCATAGAGGAAGCCTTTTCTGCAGCAGATATCAATGTATTCCCTAATCCTGCGGGCGATGTGGTAAATCTCATTTTTAACTCTAGCAAGGGTGAGAGTTTACAGGTATTGTTGACGGATAATTTGGGTAGAACTGTGCGTTCATTCAATTGGTTGGTCAATGCAGGAAATAATCGTAAATCCTTGAATATTCAGGATGTGCCATCGGGAGCATATGTGATACGAATTGCAAATTCGGATCAGAGCGCATCCAGGATATTGATTGTTGAATAAAAATTGAATTTGAAATTATTAAAGGCCGCACTAAGCGGCCTTTTTTATTGAAGTCTGTAATTTATTCATGGATAGCATAGGTTTGCATCGAGATGGCAATCCAACAATTCACGGTAACCTCGGAAAAATTTTCAATATGAGTTTTGAATCATTCATAAATGGATTCCGAAGCTATCTCATTTTGGAGCGTTCATTATCCAAGCATTCTGTAGAGGCTTATGTGTCCGATACGATTAAGTTCACCGGTTTTATAGCACGCGAGAAACCTTCCATTTCATTGTCGCAGATAACAGTAAAAGAAATAAGGGAATTTGTAAAGTCTCTGCATGAAATGGGGTTAAGCGAATCCAGTCAGGCAAGAATCATTTCTGGTATAAGAGTTTTTCATGAGTATTTAATGGAGGAGAATCTTCGGGATAATAATCCGTTAGATCAAATAGATTCGCCAAGATTGGTAAGGCCAATCCCAGAGGTCTTAAGTCCTGAAGAAATGATTCAGATGATGAACGCAGTTGATCTCTCTCGCAGAGAGGGAGTGCGTAATCGTGCTATACTGGAGTTGATGTACAGTTGTGGCATGAGGGTATCTGAGCTTACTGATTTTAGAATTTCATGCATTCATCGTGAAGAATCTTATGTGAGAATTATTGGCAAGGGGAACAAAGAAAGACTTGTTCCAGTGGGGGGAATAGCACTGGAATGGATCAGTCGGTATTTGGTTGAATTGCGCAATCATCAAGTTGTAGCAGCTGGTTTTGACGATATCTTATTTTTGAATTTGAGAGGAAAAAAATTGAGTAGGATGTCTATTTTTAATTTTATTCGAAGTGTAGTTCTCAATGCGGGCATAAAAAAACATGTTTCGCCGCACAGTTTCCGGCATGCTTTCGCAACGCATCTTGTGGAGGCGGGAGCTGACCTCAGGGCTGTGCAGGAAATGTTAGGTCATGCGAGTATAACGACCACAGAAATATATACTCATCTAGATCGTGAACGATTGCGCGATGAGATTCTTACTTACCATCCGCGATACTACAAAACACGATGAAGACATTACCCGAGAAAGTTCGTTTGGTTAAATCGTTACTAAACAATTTAGATAAGGAGATTGCCGGGTTGCAAAAACGCTCTGGCTTGTTCTGTCCGGCGGGTTGCGGAAAATGTTGTGAGAAGCCTGCGATTATGGTCACACCTTTGGAGTTTCTTCCATTCGCGCTGTTCATGTATGATGAGGGAAGGCATGAGGAGCTTCTCACTCAATGCGCAGCTAGCTCAACAGGCATATGTGTCATTTTTCGCCCGTCGATTACTCAATTTGGAGGATTGTGTAGCGCGTATCCTGATAGAGGTTTAATGTGCAGATTGTTTGGTTATGCCGCCCGCCGTGACAGACTTGGGAACGCAGAACTTGTTACTTGTGCGATAGTGAAACAAGAGCAAAGCAGCACATTTCACGGGTTTCAGAACCTATTGATTTCGGGTGATTACAAGCCGCCATTTTTCGCTGATTACTACTCGAGACTCAGAAACATAGACCCGGATCTTTGTGAGATGCTGCCGATTAATCAAGCTATTTCGGCAGCATTGCATTATATCATGCATTATTATTCTTATCGACGCAGAAGAAGACCTCAGGGACGATAGGTAACCCCCACTTTTAATCCTGAGAATACACCACCGGCCTGAAGCTCTGCGTTGATATGAAGATTTTTGTGGACTTTATATCGTCCGCCAACTTGACCCCCGGCAGAGAGAAGCGTATTATTTGCATACATCGGTGATCCATCCCAAATGAATACTCCGAGCATTAATCCGGCATAGAAATCAAATTCTACCGGAAGATTAGCAATTTCGTTGAAGTGATAATTGCCGTTGGCTGCAAAACCCAGGAGACGATTTCGATAGATGAACTCGTTGTACCGACTTTGGTAACTCCTTACTGAGATTTCGCCGCCGGCAGTAATATTCTCATAAACGCCATAGTCAGCACCAATATAGAGAGGTACACCACGATTGGAGGCACCAATTCCTGCGTTGTATTGCAAGAGACCTTCTTGAATTTTCTGTTGAGCATTTGAGGTTTTTACTGTGGCGATGAAAGTCAAAGCCAGAAAGAGAATTTTTTTCATAATAGAAACGATTTGCACTAAAGTCGAGCATTTGCATTTGCTTCGAGAAGCTCGGTGGAATACAGTTTTCACCAGTCAAATGTGAATTGTCGGGACTGTACCGCACATTGCCTGATTGGATATGGAATCAGCGATTCAATACATAGATGAATGATGTGGGCGCACAAACGGAATTGTATTTTCGCGTTCAATAGAAAACGCTATGTTCGAGAATCTTACAGAAAAGTTTGATCGTGCCTTTAAGGTACTCAAAGGAGAAGGGAAAATTACTGAAATCAATGTTGCAGAGACCATGAAGGAAATTCGTCGGGCTCTGCTGGATGCCGATGTCAATTTCAAAACGGCCAAAGAGTTTACAGATAAAGTAAAGGAGAAGGCCATGGGTCAATCGGTGCTTACAGCGGTTAAGCCCGGTGAATTACTGATTAAGATAACCCATGACGAACTGAAGAATTTGATGGGGGGTGAGGCTTCTGATATCGTTCTCAAGGGTGAGCCATCCGTTGTGCTGATGAGTGGTCTTCAAGGCTCAGGGAAAACCACCTTTTCCGGAAAATTGGCAAGTTACCTTAAGAGCAAGAAGGGTAAAAAGCCTCTGCTTGTAGCTTGTGATATATATAGACCCGCAGCGATAAATCAATTGCATGTCATTGGGGAGAGTATCGGGGTTGATGTTTTCAGTGAGCGGGAGAATCGCGATGCGGTAGCAATTGCTACAAATGCTCTTCAATTTGCTAGGAAAAACGGGCATACTGTAGTAATCATTGATACAGCGGGTCGACTTGCAATTGATGAAGAAATGATGCAAGAGATATCTAATGTGAAGTTGGCGGTTAATCCTTCGGAAACGCTTTTTGTAGTTGATGCCATGACAGGGCAGGATGCTGTTCAAACGGCGAAAGCATTTCATGAACGCTTGAATTTCGATGGTGTGATTCTTACTAAGCTCGATGGTGATACTCGTGGCGGTGCCGCTTTATCGATTAGAGCAGAAGTTAGCAAACCCATCAAGTTTGTAGGAACCGGCGAGAAAATGGATGCTCTCGATGTGTTCTATCCGGAAAGAATGGCAAGTCGAATACTCGGAATGGGTGATGTAGTTTCACTCGTTGAGAGAGCACAGGAGCAATTTGATGAAGAGCAAGCCAAACGTCTTGAACGACGAATAAAAAAGGACCAGTTTGATTTCAATGATTTCTTAGAACAAATCGGGCAAATCAAAAAGATGGGAAGTATGAAGGACCTTATCGGAATGATACCCGGGGTTGGAAAAGCAATGAAGGACGTGGAAATTAATGAGGATGCCTTTAAACACATAGAGGCCATCATTCAAAGTATGACACCCATGGAACGGGCTAATCCTTCATTGATGAATCCGTCTCGAAAGGCAAGAATTTCAAAAGGTTCGGGTAGGAGTATCGACGAGATAAATCGACTTATGAAGCAGTTTGATCAGACAAGGCAAATGATGAAGATGATGACCAATAAAACTCAGATGGCGCAGATGATGAGTCAAATGAAAGGAATGAAGAAACCATGGTAGTAAAGGACTCATTGATCAACTCGATAATTGAACTGCCTTGTAAGTACGATTTTTATCGTGGCAAGGTCAGGGATGTATATGCTTTCGAATCAGGCACACTCGCTATGGTTGCATCTGACAGAATTTCAGCGTTTGATGTAGTGCTCCCAAAGTTGATTCCCTTTAAGGGACAAGTTTTAAATCAGCTTGCATCGTTCATGCTTCAGGCCACAGCTGATATTGTGCCAAATTGGTTCGTATCATCGCCAGACCCTAACGTAACTATTGGTAAACGATGTGAGCCCTTCAAAGTTGAGATGGTCATTAGGGGCTATCTCGCCGGCCATGCGGCCCGCGTATACAAATCGGGAGGTCGCGTGCTTTGTGGTGTCGAATTACCTGAAGGAATGAAAGAGAATGATCCATTCATTGAACCAATTATTACTCCTACAACTAAAGCAGCAGCGGGACACGATCAAGACATAACCAGGGAAGATATTCTAAAGCATGGATGGATTGGTTTAGAACATTATGAAATAATGGAGCGCTACACCCGCGCACTTTTTGCTAGAGGCACTGAGTTGGCCAAGCAGCGCGGATTGATATTGGTGGATACTAAATATGAATTCGGATTATACAATGGGGAAGTAACACTAATGGATGAAATACATACGCCTGATTCTTCGCGATATTTTTATCTGGATAGTTATGAGGAGCTTCAATCAGCTGGACAAAGACAGCGTCAGTTGAGTAAAGAATTTGTTCGTGAATGGCTTATATCAAATAACTTTTCGGGGAAGGATGGACAAGTTGTACCAATCATGTCAGATGATTTTGTAAGTGAAATCTCCCGACGTTATATTGAATTGTATGAGCAAGTAACCGGACAATCTTTCATTCCGCGAGATTATGATAATGCTAAGTCAAAAATCAAAAACTGTCTATTGCCATTCTGTGTTTAGTTGGCCAAAGTTGTTGGGTATTTAAACTTAGGCAGGTCTCTTTTGACATTTATATCCTGAATGAAAACAACTGTATTTGTATCAATGAATTTGGTTTCTAGTGTTTTCCTTTTTCTTCAGCGAGCTTGATGAAGGCTTGGTTGAAGTTCTTATAAAACAAAAAGCCCCTTTCGGGGCTTTTAAGATACGTACAATCAATTTACTTCTTTTTCTTAGGAGCTGCTTTTTTAGCAGCAGCCTTCTTTGGAGCAGCCTTTTTAGCAGCAGCTTTCTTAGGAGCGGCCTTTTTAGCAGCAGCTTTCTTAGGAGCAGCTTTTTTAGCAGCCTTCTTAGGAGCAGCTTTTTTAGCAGCCTTCTTTGGAGCAGCAGCTTTTTTAGCAGCCTTTTTAGGGGCAGCTTTTTTCACGGCTGGTGCAGCGTGAGATTTTGATTTTGTTTTCATATATGTAACAATTGATTTGTGATTTACAACTTCAGTTACCACCATTGCGGTGATGCAAAACGTGTTTAGATTATTGGGCTCAACTTTCATGACTTGATCCTGAACAACAAATGTTGTGTTTGATCCAGTGAAATGAACAGAGTTAAGAGCAACCTCAGTAGCATGTTCCCAACTCTTAGTTGAGCTTCCTGTTACTTGTGTGAGTTTATATATGCTCATTGTTTTCTGTTTTGTATTTCTACGACACAAACATGCACGACAAATTATTCGTGATGTGAGTGCATCGTTGGAAATTATTAACACTGTGAACAGATGTTGATGTGTTGTGCTTGTGGTGTTTTGTGTCTGGATTTTTTTGTGTATTGATTCATTGAAACATCAGTGTTTATAACCTTTTCATTGGTATAATGTAAATAGCATACATTGCTTCTTATTGAGGATCGATGAATGCGAGTGTTGAAAATTCCGACTCGTGAAATCAAAAATGCTAAGATGAGATGAGAGTAAAATTCTCTTTGATGTCTTCATAATGGATATTCAATATGCTCTACAATGAAAACTTTTTTTTGCGAGTTATTATTTGTCATGTTGGTCAGATGATGCACTGTATTGCACATTATCATCAATCAATCGTAACTTTGTTTCATGCAGGTATTTAATAGCATAGTAAGAAAGCTAAGTGCGATATTCCTTGTGTTCATCATATGTGCAATTGCATTGGTTTATGTCATCCATAGCGGAAATGTTAAGCAGTTTGATTATTCAATGAAGGTGAATGTTTCCTCAAGACAACGGGCCATCTCTGAAGAATTGTCTTATCGGATTCTTGAAATCAAGGAGGCAATGGAGGCAGATTCGAATGTTACGCTTCAAGCTGAGGAGTTGTCGATACTCTTTAAGAGATGGGAGAATTCTCAGAAGGCCTTGCACACAGCGAGTGAAAATTTCGGATTAACAGAAATAAATTCCGGTGAGATTCAACAGCTTCTTTCAGATGTTTCACCGGCATATAATGAATGTCACAAGAAGCTGGAGTCGATATGTAAGGATATTCAGTCATTAGATGGAAATCAAATCCGATTGACTTTGGATCAATTGAAATTGTATATCCGCGGAATGAATGATGTTACAGGGAGGTATTTGATCGAGCAGCAAAGCACAATGAAATTTCATAAGTGGATGATCGCACTGTTTTTAGCGATCATGATTTGTTTGATGGCATTTGCCATTTTCATTATTCGAGTGCGTATGATCAAGGAAATGGATGAAGCGGAGAAGGGGATTAAATCAATGCGGGAGGCGATAGAGGATGCAGATAAGGTCAAAGCTGAATTTCTTGCGAATATGAGCCATGAAATTCGCACGCCGCTGAATGGTGTTTTGGGTATGACAGAGCTTTTGGCTTCAACGCGTCTTGAGGAGGAGCAAAGAAATTTTGTCAGGAATATTCATAGCAGCGCGAGTAATCTTCTTGAGCTACTCAATAATTTGTTGGATGTTGCCAAACTACAGTCGGGAACTCTTGAGCCGAATAAGGAGGTTTTCAATCTGCAAGATTGTTGCGACCAGGTGATTGATATGTTAAAGCCAGCCGCGCAGCAAAAGAAGCTCGAGCTTCTTAGTGATATTCAGTCGTCTTTGCCTCTTGAAGTGATACAGGATGGAACACGTTTAAAGCAAGTGCTGGTAAATCTTGTAAACAATGCGATCAAATTCACAGATCGTGGTGAAGTGGTTTTGAGTGTTGAAGAAGTAAATCGTGAAGGAGAATTCATCTTATTGCTTTTCAAGGTTACTGATACGGGTATAGGAATACATAGAGAGGAGCAGGAGAAAATATTTCAATCGTTTTATCAAGCCGACTCCTCCTCAAGTAAGAAGTATGGCGGATCAGGTCTCGGACTCTCCATAAGCAAGAATTACATTTCTGGTATGGGAGGAAAATTGTGGCTTGAGAGTGAGCCAGGGAAAGGTTCTGTTTTTGCATTTACAATCGTTGCAGAGGTGTCTGCCGTTTCTCAGGATTCTAAGATCGCAGCCCTGAATGGTTTAAAGGCCTTAGTGGTGGATGATAACAAAACGAATTTGAAAATTTTGGTTCGTCAGCTCTCAGCTTGGGGCATCCAGACTACTCCATTCAATAGCCCGGAGTTGGTGGCCGACATGTTAAGCAATCTGCATAAGTTTGATTTTGTAATCATGGATATGCAGATGCCTGAAATGGATGGTCGGGAACTTACTGAGCGTATCCGAAAGCAATATTCTGTTTCACAACTTCCTATTATTGTTCTCTCGTCACTGGGAGAGCATCTGATCAGTGATGAAGATGGGCACTACAACGCATACCTAACGAAGCCTGTCAAACAATCGAAATTATTGGAGACAATCAATGAAATTATAAAACCTGATATTCCGTCGTCGAATGAAGCTTCTGTTGTCGATGGTCGCTTTAATATCGCAACGAGTAAAAGTGCTTTGCATATTCTTGTTGCACACGATAGTTTTTTGTCAAGAGCAGTTGCAGAGAAGACGCTCTCTTTGTTGGGCCATAGATTTGATATTGTTACCAATACCTCTGATCTATTGCTGAAATCTCGGAGCGGGAAATTTGATTTGATCCTAACTGATGTTCAAACCGATAGTGTTGATGGTCTCTCCGTGGCGCGACAGTTGGTAAAGCATTTTGGCACAAAGGAAATGCCCATTATCATTGGAGTTACGGATGATACTGACCGCGATCGTGGCCTTTGTATTCAGGCGGGTATGAATGATGTTTTGGTGAAGCCGTTGCGTCCAGAATTGGTAGAAGATCAAATCCATCGATGGTTCGAGGCGTGATTATGAAGTTTTGAGTGGAGTGGGATGCTGCGTTGTTGCCCAATGTAGAAACGGTCAACTATTGCTACCATCGCCCATAAGATTGTGATTGTTTCGGTAATAGGGCTAAGTGCCTTTTTTGTCTAACCATTTATGATAGCTCTTCGCATTTTCCAGGTGCTCATCGTATGAACCGGTGAATTTATGTTTGCCTGTCATACCCGGTTCGGCACACATATATAGATAGTTGTGGATTTGGGGTTGCAATACAGATTCAAGGTAAAAGTCTTCGACAAAGCATATAGGGCCTGGCGGCAGTCCGATGATTCTGTAGGTATTGAATTCATGTTGAGCTTCAATGTCTGAGTTCAAAACCCTTTTTATATCCTTTCGCTGTCTGAACATTGCTGTAGGGTCTGATTGTAGCGGAATTTTTAGTTTCAATCGATTCAAATAAAGCCCCGCGATTATTGGGGCCTCATTCCTGTTGCCCGTTTCTGCTTTTACAATGGAAGCCAGAATGCATACTTCGTTTCTGCTGAGATGTATGGATTCAGCCAATCGGTCATTCTTACTGTTCCAAAATGTATCTCGAACAGATTTCATTTTTTTTAGAAACTCTTTTGGCGAGATGGTCCAATAAAATTCATACTCATCGGGGGTAATGATACAAGGCAGACAATTAAATGTTGTTTGGTTGTTGCTTAATGTGGTGTCTGCACGGAAGTAATTCAGAAATGTAGTAGAATCATGATATAGTTTACTGCCAAGTCTTCCGCACAACTCCTCGATAGTTTGTAATCGATCAATATTCACCCGAAGAGGATCTTGTTCACCCGAGCGCATTCTTGAAACTAGATGCCATAAGGTTTCGTTGTTTTTTCTTTCATATCTTCCTCGTTTAAGCTTGTCAATACTGCGAAGGGTAAAGAATATTGAGGTTATCTTTTTATCGATTGCATTGAGTGATGATGTTTCGATCCATTCTTCCGGAGATGTGGTTTTTACGAATAAAACGTCTTCTCGCTTTGTATTGGATTCAATTTGTAAACCTGCGATATATATCACGGCAGCTACAATCAACAGGCAAAGAGAAAGAATCAATGCTGTCTTTTTTTTTGATTTCATCAGAGCGTAATCTTATAAATTATTGCCCGAGATTGTTTGAACCACACGCTATTCCCTGCCATAAAATTAACACTTTCGAATAGTCGTCGGGCTGCGTGGTTTCTTTCATGAACATATGCTATGGCGGTTGTCATTTCATGGTTACTACGTATGTATTCTAAGATTTGTGTCATGGCAATCTTTCCCATCCCATTGCGTCTTTTATCGCGATCACCAATCATGATTCCTATCTCAGCCGACTTGTGTGTTACGTTGAGGGTAACATTGATACATCCTACCGGTGTTCCATCATTCTCAATTATCCAAAGATTATCTGAGTCGTTGTACAATCCACCATATGATGAAACGGCAAGGGCATTTTCATTCGATATGGCCGCGATTTCCTGAAGCTGGTTCCAGTTGTTTATATATTCTCGGTCGTCTGAATGAGAATTGTATTTTCTTATCTGCACATCTTTAGGCATGGAAATTATCCTTCAAACCGTTATTCAATATCAATTGCTCAAATATGGTGTTTATGTTGCGCGATGAGCGGTGTATAAGAATAAATTTGACGTCAATTATGAGAAGAATATTCATCGTTCTGCTAATTTCTTATTCATTATGCTCGCTCATGAGCTGTAATATGAATAGGCAGTTTATGTTTCAGGTTCCTGAGGATTTCAAGTACAGCGAGCTGACCATGGACTCAACGAGTAAGGAATACACCATTCAGCCGGGTGATGAAATTCAATTTGATCTATTTACAAACCAGGGAGCTTCCCTTGTAGAACTCTCGACGGGAAGTCCTGATAATCGAGTGATCAACCCGGATAATAAGTTTATTATCAACCCTGAGGGACTTACCGAACTACCCATGATTGGAAAGCATAAGCTCGGAGGTCTTACCCCTCGACAAGCTGAAGACTATCTGGAAAGTCAATTTAGTAAGCATTTTGTGAATCCTTTTGTCGTTGTTAAACTGCTCAATCGGCGTGTTATGTTATTCAATGGTCTGGGCAATGGCAGGGTGGTGCTGTTAGGCAATCATCAGGTGAATTTGATAGAGGCCATCGGTCAGGCAGGTGGTTTAAGTGATTTTACCCGCGCTGATGAAATCAGATTGATCAGGGTTTCAGAAAAGGGACAGGAGGTATTCCATGTTGATTTATCGAAAATCGATGGTGTTCGTTTTGCAATGACACCTCTTCAGAGCGGTGATATTATTTATGTAGAAGGGGAGAAACGTTTAGGTCAACGTTTTGCGCAGCGAATCCAACCTTGGTTTAGCATTGTAAGTATATTCTCTACGACCTTGATCATCATCAATCTTTTCAGTCAGTGATATGAAAATCGTAGAAACCGGTTTCAGGAATTTATTGGTCATTGAGAATACTTTCTATACGGATCCTCGCGGTGGGTTCATGGAGTCATTCAATGAAGCAGCATTCAGGATCAATACCAACCAAAACATAAGTTTTGTTCAAGATAACTTGAGTGTGTCTGCAAAGAATGTCATCCGAGGACTGCATTTTCAAACCCCGCCAAAGGGTCAAGCTAAGTTGGTGATGGTGTTCAAGGGTGCGGCACTTGACGTGGTTGTGGATTTGCGAGTCACTGAGCCTACCTATGGTAAGATGTTTTCTATCGAACTAAAGGGATCGGATCATATTCAGCTCTTTATTCCTGAAGGTTTCGCTCATGGATTTCTCTCTTTGGAGGATGAAACTATCTTCGGATACAAGTGCAGTAACTATTATTCACCCACCCACGAGCGCAGTATCAGGTGGAATGATGAAACACTCAATATTCCATGGCCTGTTGAGCATCCAATAATCTCGGATAAGGATAACTTGGGAATGGCATTCAAGGAATATTCAGGTGATTTTTTATGAATAACGAGAATCGATATAATTCACGGCAGCTCTTTGTAGCCTCCATGCTCTCGGCCTTATTGGTAGCCGCGGTAATCATTATCGTTGGATACACCTATGAGAGAAAACGGAGCAAGGAAGAGGATGATCTATACCGCCAAAAGATTACGGAAACTTATAGCGTGTTCAATTTCCCGGTTCCGGTGAGCGCAAGTTTTTGTGGCGAGACAGTTCCGTTAGATCGTGATGATTGTTACGAGCGATTTGATAGAGAATTGATGGTTAACACTTACTATCATTCAAATACATTTCTTTGTCTTAAGCGTTCAGCGAGATTTTTTCCAATCATAGAGAATATTCTTAAGGAGGAGGGTGTACCTGATGATGTAAAGTTTTTATGTGTTATTGAAAGTAATTTGTCTAACGTCGTGTCACCTGCAGGCGCGGCAGGGTATTGGCAATTTCTCGCTGCCACCGCCACAGGATATGGTCTGGAGGTTAACGAGCATGTTGATGAGCGCTATGATATCGAGAAATCGACCCGCGCAGCATGTAGATTCCTCAAGGAGTGTTATCAGCAATTTGGATCGTGGACCATGGCTGCAGCTGCCTATAATATGGGGCGTGGCGGACTCTCCAAGGTGTCGCAAACCCAGAATGAGTCTGAGTATTGGCACTTATCATTGAATGAGGAGACTTCGCGTTATGTTTTCAGAATTCTTGCTGTTAAGGAGATTTTCTCTCGGCCAGAATCTTATGGATATGTTTTGCGACCCGAAGATGTTTACTCAAAGATTGAAGTCTCTACGGTTACCGTAAATAAACCTATTGCAGACCTGTCGACTTTCTGCAATGAGCAAAATTGTAGGTATAGAGATCTTAAGTTTTTGAATCCATGGCTAAAATCAAATCAGTTACCGAATAAGACAGGTAAGAATTACAGTATTCAAATACCAAAGAATTAGGTGCTACTCGATCTGAAATGCCACGTGGCTGATGCTTTGGAGCTCTTCCCCTTCTATCTTTTGATTACGTATCATGCTTTTTGCGACAGATGTTTGAAGAACCTGTGAAATGCTTTTTATCTCACCTGCAGGTATATTTCTTTCATTGAACTCGGCAATCCATTCACGGGCTGATTTTTTTCGCATTCGTGTATCAATGTAATTTTTTAATTCTACCCGGTTTTGAACCCTGTGATGATTGGTGTTAAATCTTGCGTCGTCAACTAATTCTGGTAGTTCAATGCATTTACAGAGCTCAAGAAACTGCTTGTCGGTTCCTATCGCAAGAACAATTTCAGAATCATTAGCACAATGTATTACCTCACCGTAAGGTGCAATTCCGGGATGTAATGATCCTTGCTGACGTGATTCTGCTCCGGTCATAAGGTAGGATGACGCTTGGTTTACTAATGCACATAAGGCAGATTGTTCCAGCGAACAGTTCACTACGCTGCCTTTTTTTTCTGCACTTCTTTTTAGTGGTGCGCAAAGAATTCCTTGTTTGAGCTGATGTGCAGCCATGATGTCGGTAATCGCTACGGGTATTTTCGTGGCTCCAGCTGTGCCATTCATTGCCATGAATCCAGTCTCTGCCTGTAACACAACATCGTATGCAACGCGGGTGTCGTCTGATGCAAAGCCAACAATCTTCCCATGAATACACATGGGATTGATAGTATGAATGTGAGCGCTTGTCAATTGAAATTTTTCTTCATCATTCTTTTTGAAATTGCTTATTACGATATCGGAGGTGTATATCAAGTCTGCTATTTTGTTTCGTTGATTGGAGTCATTCAAATCCAGAAATATTACTTCCTTGTTATAATTCGCAGATGCATAATATGCCGAGTAAGTAGTGTCGCTCGACTCGCTCGTTTGCCGCCAACTTCTCGTAACATCACCATGTGTATTTGGATTCTCAATTTTTATCACACGCGCTCCCATTTCTGCAAAAAAGCTCGCCGCACTCGGTCCCGCAAGTACGCTGCTAAGGTCGAGAATACTGAGGTTAGAAAAGGTATTCATGCGTTTGTCTATTTATGAATGTAGCTTTAGAATTATGCGATGTTTAGAGGTTATTCTGTATGAAGGCCAATGAATTTTTTCGTTAAGCAATATTGGTAATTGCCTCGAGGGCTAATTGCTTTCTCATTGTTTCGTTGAATTCTCAATTTCATTCGGAGTAACAAAAAATGCCGCCCATACACTTCTCGAAAGTCGGAAGATATAAGGAAAGAGTATTATGGTGAGAGTAAACCCTGTGGTTAAGAACATTTTCGGGTTTGTGAGAAAGCCGAATTCTATCCATCCCATTAAATCAAATGTCTTTAGCGCCACCAATACACTCACCCACAATGCAACAGTAATTGCCCAGTTTACATATGCTGCGCCAAAGTAAAATCCAGTTTCTGGCTTCAGATTGCAATTGCAGATGTCGCAATGGTTTTTTACTTCACCAAGTTTTTTAAACGTAAATACTCTTGGGTTCTCAAATATGGAGCTCTGTCCGCAAACAGGACACCGCAATGCAATCGCATTTATGAGTCGGTTATTTTTTTTCATGCCCGCAAGTTGTAGCTCTTTCCGGTTTCCAGTTTGTGCGAATGGTCACCTATTTTATCAAGAAATTTTTGTTTGAATAATCGTGATACAACTGCCCACATCCGAACCATTTTCAATTTCGGGATAAAGTTATTGGATGTATTTGTTGCACTATGCGATATCCTTTGAATCCAGCGATGAGAAGACTCGTTTACCTTGAATGAAGAACCCTTTGATGATGCTGGCTTTATATATTCCTGTTGCGTTGAACTGTGTTTGCTGTGAAAGTTCGAATCGACGGTGTTTTATATATGCCGGAATGCGTCTGTAAAAGCTACCATGTGCGCGCAAAACTGCAATGCAATGACTGATCTTACCCTCAGTAATAAATCGAAGTCCGGCGACACCGTCGAGTATCAATCGGCGGATAAGTCGAAGCAACAGCCGCGGTCGTCGGTCATTCTTCAGTATCATCAATAAATTGTTGCGGAAGTTGAGATAGGTTTTGGTGGGACTGTGGCGGTCAAGCGTGCCACCACCGAAATGATACACCGTGGATGAATGACAATAGCCCACCTTAAAGCCGCGGTTCTTCAGCCGCCAGCAAAGGTCAATTTCCTCCATATGCGCAAAAAAGGTCTCATCGAGTCCTTTGACATGAAACCATGCCGACGCCTCTATGAACATCGCAGCGCCGCTCGACCAAAACACTTCTTTGTCTTTGTCGTATTGACCCATATCTTTTTCGAATTCAAAAAATATACGGCCTGCACAAAAGGCATATCCGTCTTTGTCCATATAACCGCCTGCAGCACCTGCGTATTCAAACCATTCCTTTCGGTGATAATCCAGAATTTTGGGCTGACATGCCACCATGCCCTTTGAATGTTGCATGTAGGTTAGAACTGGCTCAATCCAATTCGGGGTTACCTCTACATCGCTGTTGAGCAGGATGAAATATTTGTATTCAGTCAAGGCAGCAAGGCCCTGGTTATATCCGCCTGCAAATCCTAAATTTTCAGGCAATGGTATAATCTTCACAGTAGGAAACTCTCTCTCCAGAATGGAAATGGAATGATCGGTAGAACCATTGTCAATAACAACCACATCAGCCATTGAAGCACTGTGCTGCATGACACCGGGGAGAAATTGTCTAAGGAATTTCTCGCCGTTCCAGTTCAGAATAGCAACAGCTACTTCTTTCATATCAGTGCGGACTGTACCACAAATTTTCGATTTCGTCGCGACTGAACGGATCGCTGCGTTGTGCAGCATTCACGGCGGAAGCATCCGACATATTCAATGCTGCCGGTCGCGAGCGCACCATTTCTTTCCATGCAAAATTTTTGACCTCAGCAGGAACATCGCTGTGCAATAATTCCATATCTCCTCCAAGGGCAGTGTCATAGAATAAGAATCTGCGATTGTGCAAATTGTTGTCGGTTTCGTAATAATGCCAAATTTCAAATGGCCAGTAGTCGGGATCACTTGGTCTCACAATGCGGGTGTTGGGTTTGCCATATTGCAAATACACCCTGCCTCTATCGGTTTGCCAGCCCTTTTTTCCTCGATATAAAAAAGCCGCCTCAACCTCTTTGGTGCGCTGCTCATACTCGCGACAACTGGCCTCAGGATCTGTTGGATTTCGCTTGTACCAGAAGTTATAATGAAAGAGCTGCAGAGTTTTTAGATCCGCTTTTCCCAACTGATTCTGCATGGTGAATCGATCATTGTCCTGAGCGATGGGCATAAGGTAAAGAATCTTTTCATACAATTGGGCACTGTCTTGAAATGACAGGAAATACGCAGGCAGCGCTGCATTCACATCTGAGCTCATTGCAGTCTCATCAATGTAGCCTGCGCGATTGATTCTTCTCTCAGAGAATTCGATAACCTTATTGTCTTTGTCGCGAACCTCAATACGAAGGTTGTATTCTCCATCCTGAAGATCTTTGATATCGAGGGTGCGAAGTATGGGTACGATTTGCGCCGATGTGCCTCGCCATTGTTGCGTGTGCTTGCTGATTTCTTTGCCGCTTTTGTCGGTAATCATCGCACGAAGTATAAAGGGCTTTGATTCACCGAAAAGGACCTGTGTTCCATATACCTCGCCGTAAAAAGCCAGTGTTTTCATGTCGCCGGGGATATATGATTTTATATATGGTAGCAATTCGTAGCCTGATTTGCACATCGGACATTGATCTTCAGACATGCGAAAGGCAGCTACTATTTGGGGTGGACTAATGGTGATGGCCTGTTGCATCGCATGAATGGTGACCTCTTGCTCGTATACTTCAGCTTTGGGTGAGCCGTTGAACAGATCAGAGATCTCTATGCGCAGTTTAAAAACCCCTGGCACAACGGCAAATCTCTCAAGATGTGTGAAGTCGGAGTATTGTCCTTTGCGATAAATCGGACTTTGGATATCACCTTTTCTGAAAACTATAACAGAGGTGTCACGCAGCATTGTAAGGACAATTCTCGCGCCTGCAGATTCGGTACTGTCGGTGTAACGCGGAGTAAAAGTGGCGTAGTCAAATGAGAACAACACCTCAGAGTAAGGATTGCCATTGGCTTCATAATACACGAGATGATCAACATACACGCGCATGGCAGAGCCATTCAGCACCGTTGCACAAAATGAAATCAATAGAACGCCATGACGAATGAATGATTTGCTCATATGCATGGGATTTACCCGAGGAAGGGGTATTTGTAATCGGTTGGCGTAACAAACGTTTCTTTGATGGTGCGTGGAGAAACCCAGCGCAATAGATTGAGGTAGCTTCCCGCTTTGTCATTCGTGCCACTCGCACGCGCCCCGCCAAAGGGTTGTTGTCCTACTACCGCACCTGTTGGCTTATCATTGATATAAAGATTGCCGCATGAATTTTCAAGGGCTGAACAGGCCTCCGCAATTGCGTATCGATCGCGCGAAAGTATAGCGCCGGTGAGAGCGTATTCACTCGTTTCATCAATGAGTTGAAGCGTTTGATTCCATTGGGCATCATCGTACACAAACAAGGTTAGCACCGGACCAAAAATCTCCTCACACATGGTTTTGAATTTTGGATTGGTGGTGAGTATAACCGTAGGTTCAATGAAATATCCAACGCTGTCATTGTACTTTCCGCCATATATGATTTTTGCATCATCTGCGCTCTTCACAAACTCGATGTATTGGCTGATTTTATCGAAGGATTTTCGGTCGATAACCGCGTTAACGAAGTTGCCGAAATCTTCGGGACTTCCCATTTTCATCGAAGCCAGCTGTTCACCTAATATGCGATTCACTTCAGGCCAAATGGATTCTGCGATATAGCCTCGGCTCGCGGCGCTGCATTTTTGTCCCTGATATTCAAAAGCTCCGCGGGTCAACGCTGTAGCAACCTCTGCAGGTGATGCCGATGGGTGTGCCAGCACGAAATCTTTCCCCCCCGTCTCACCCACGATGCGCGGATAAGTCTTGTAGTGATGAATATTCTGGCCGATTTGTTTCCACAGCGATTTAAAAACGGCCGTAGATCCTGTAAAATGCAATCCTGCAAAATCGGGATGAGAGAAAACGACATCACCGATTACCGGACCATCGGCGGTGATGAGGTTGATAACACCCGGTGGAAGTCCCGATTCAATGAGCAGTTCCATGATCATATAGGCGCTGTAGACTTGTGTATCAGCCGGTTTCCATACCACGGTATTTCCCATGATGGCAGCACTCACAGGCAGGTTGGCTGCTATTGCGGTGAAGTTGAATGGGGTGATAGCAAATACAAATCCCTCAAGGGGGCGGTATTCGAGTCGGTTCCAGATCCCAGGTTGATTGCCAGGTTGATCAGAATAAATATGTTGAAGGTAGTATGCGTTGTATCGAAGGAAATCAATGAATTCACACGCTGCATCAATTTCGGCCTGAAAAACATTTTTCCCTTGCCCCAGCATAGTGGCTGCATTCATTCGCATGCGCCACGGACCTGCTAGCAAATCTGCGGCTTTAAGAAAAATGGCTACGCGATCTTGCCACGGCATTCTGCTCCATTTTTTCCTCGCTTCAAGTGCAGCATCAATGGCAGCTTTGGCGTGAGAGGCATCACCATAGCAATAATTCGCAAGCACGTGCGCATGCTCTTGGGGAGAGGTTACTTGGCGTTTATCATGAGTGAAGATTCTTTCACTGCCGATGTAAAGCGGAATATCAATCGGGTTTTGCTGGTGCAATTGAGCGTATGCAGCTTGAAGCTGAGCCCGCTCAGGTGAGCTCGGTGCGTAGGATTTTACCGGTTCGTTGACCGGCACGGGTACGCGGAAAAACGCGTTGGACATAGAAAAAATGTTTGTCCAAAAATACGCTTGTGTTCTTCAACTCTGAGAATCTATCCTGCCTTGCGGGTGCATTGCTGAAAATGATACGCGCAGAGAAATGCCTCTTTCCAGTCTACGGCAAAACAGGGAAGGCAGCGAAACACATCTGCATAAGACTGGCATCGACCTTGCATGTAATGCGTCATGGCTTGCTGGAGCTCATCATCGAGCGATGCAAAGGCCGCGAGAATTTGCCAATCGCATTCCTCCAATTGATCATGGAGTTTCCAGGTGGCGAGTGGACCGTGCAACACATGAATGCGGCCATCTTTCAGCAGGTGCACAACACATTCTCCTTTGCGCTGAAAATACCGTGAACCACCGGGTGTCTTTGCGGTTGATAGAGCACCACTGCTTTGGCCACCAATGCCCGTGAGTTCATGAAACCCAAGGTGAAAGAGCTGATGAATGATAGTGCGCAGGCTGTCGTCAAGTTTTTGGCGACGTTCGAAGGGGAAATTAAAGTAGGTCATTGTATGTAAGTTTTCGCAAACCAATTACCTCGCATTGTAAAGGAATTACAATCAAAAAAAACTTTCGATTTGCCAGTTTTCATTGAATACCGACTATATTCGCGCCCCTTTTGAATAAGGAAGACACGTTACGTACTTCACGTGTCAACACATAAAGTTAAACCCTCTCGTCTTGAAATACGCTTGGAGACGAGATACAAAACAAAAGCCGTTATGGCAGAATCTAAAAGAGTAAAGGCCGAGGAGGCCGAAGAGAAAGCACCGCTCATCGAAGGTGCAGAGGCCGAAATCGTTCAGGCCGAGAATGTAGCAGAACAAGTTGATTCAAAGCAGGAGGAGGAAGTATTGGGCGCTGAAGAGCCGCTGGATATTTTCAGCACTGCCGATGACAAGGCGTTTCTCACGGAAACAGGTGAGTTTAACTGGGCGGCTTATGAGAGCTCTGCAGGGTATTCATCAGATGAGAAAACCAGGTATGACAAGATTTACGAAGAAACCCTTTCGGTGATTCGTGAGCGTGAAGTAGTGGAAGCATCTGTTGTAGCTATTACCAAACGTGAGGTGGTTGTGAATGTGGGATATAAGTCGGAAGGCGTTATCGCTGCCGGCGAATTCCGCTACAATCCGGATCTGAAAGTAGGGGATAAGGTGCCTGTATTCATTGAGCAAACGGAGGATAAAGCCGGACAGTTGCTCGTGTCACACAAAACAGCGCGATTGTTCAGCGCTTGGGGCAATGTAAACGCTGCTCTTGAGAGCGGTGAAATCATCAAGGGTGAGGTGAAGAGCCGCACCAAGGGTGGTCTCATTGTGGACGTATTCGGCATCGAGGCGTTCTTGCCTGGATCACAAATCGACGTTAAGCCGATTCGTGATTACGAGCAGTACGTTGGTAAGATCATGGAGCTTAAGGTGGTGAAGATCAACAACGAATTCAAGAACGTTGTGGTTTCGCACAAGGCGCTTATTGAAGCGGAGTTGGAAGAGCAGAAGAAGGTGATCATGAGCGGACTTGAGAAAGGTCAAGTACTTGAGGGTGTTGTTAAGAATATTACAACCTACGGTGTGTTTGTTGATCTTGGCGGTGTGGATGGATTGATTCATATCACTGACCTCTCATGGGGTCGTGTAAATCATCCTGAAGAGATTGTTCAGCTCGATAGCAAAATCAATGTTGTGATTCTTGACTTTGATGATGACCGCAAGCGTATCGCTTTGGGTATGAAACAACTTACGCCACATCCATGGGATGCACTTCAGGCAACACTTGAAGTAGGTCAGAAGATCAAAGGAAAAGTTATGATGATCGCTGATTATGGTGCATTCCTTGAGATTGCTCCGGGTGTTGAGGGGTTGATTCACGTTTCAGAAATGTCTTGGAGCACGCATCTCCGCTCTGCTCAAGACTTCTTGAAGATGGGTCAAGAGGTAGAATGTGTAATATTGAGTGTGGATAAGGAAGAGAGGAAGTTGTCACTCGGTATGAAGCAACTCACCACTGATCCATGGGAAAATATCGAAGCTCGTTTCCCAGTTCAGAGCAAGCACTTTGCGAAGGTTCGTGCGTTCACGAATTTCGGAGTGTTCTGTGAGTTGGAAGAGGGTGTAGATGGCTTGGTTCACATCAGTGATTTGAGCTGGAGCAAGAAGATCAAACATCCAAGTGAATTCTGTCAGCTCAATGATAAACTCGAGGT
>CAZKRL010000017.1:0-50037 GCA_964555295.1 uncultured Comamonadaceae bacterium
AACAAATCGTTTTATTCAAACGATTTGTAAAATTTAATCCCTCAGGCAACGAACGACCCAACCGTTTCGCGTGCGGCTGCTGCTGCGGTCTACATCGGTGAGGCCGTAGTCCAGTTTTCGGTACCACGCGTAGAGGGAATCGTACTGGGAACTGCTCCACCAGAAGCCGTAGTCGCCCATGTGGTCGTAACCTCCATCGTAGTAGTTGCGGTAACCGCCCGGGAGACCAGAGAATCCACTGCTGTTGGTGGCGCCAGCATTGGGAGAAAACCACAAGCCCGTTGCCGCTTCGATTGTACCGGTACTTTTCATCGCACCTCCTGCAACACTCTCGCCGCCAAGAAAAGTAGTTAGATCCGTCCACTCTGCATCACTGGGAACATGCCAGCCCGTGGGGCATAACCCACGAGCGTCAACACATGCGTACCAGTTATACAACTTGCCATAAGGACAAACGTAACTCGCGTCGTTGTTGTAATACGCCCAGGCGCCTTGTGTAGTGCTTGACCACTGCGAATTTGAAAGTCCTGTCGGTATCGCGTCACCGTTGCGGTAAATACTCGTGTTCAGATTCTCTGCCATCCACTCCTGGGTACCAATGACAATCGTCTTGTAAATATTGCCCTGCTGGTCGGTCATACTGCCATAGGTAAGGTTCGCGTTGTGTACGTTTTGCGCGCCGCAACTATGCGCCGCGCCTATAGTACCCGTGCTACCCTCACAAACACAACTTGCGTTATACACATCACTGAAGGTGCTGCTGTTGCCATCGTTGCAAGGGCTACCAATGAAATAACACGAACCATCATCTTGCGTGGCTGAGCTATTGTAGTTGCAGGCGGTGTTGCTCGTGCAACCCGGCACCTGTGCAGGTCCGTTGGCCGCGCTAATACCCGGTACAATCACATACGTGCCATTGGATAAATACAAAGTGTCGCCCGTGAGTGAGATGCCGGAGATACCATTGCCGGCGGTTTGTGAGTTTGTTGCGTTCTGTGCATTCTGTGCCTCACCGCTGTATAACGCATACGGCACGCTCATGAGTTGCTGTGTGCCGATATCCACAAAGCCATTGCCGAGGTCCAACTCTACCTGCATGAACTTCGAGCCAGTGGCCCAGTTCACACCGGCAAGCGAAACGCTGCTGCCCAATTGCGCAGTAAACAACCCCAATGCGCTGGTGCTCACGGTTTGCAATTCCTGCCAAACCACAGTACCGGTAACCGTGATATCATGCAACGTAAAGCGCGCATTGAGCGTGCTGCTCGCGAGTGGTTCGCCAGCAGCGTTGCGCGCAATGGCCTGGTAAGGAATAAGCGCCGGGGCTTGAGAGAAAAGGGTTACAGAAAAGATGGTGAAAAAGAGAAGGGTAATAAGGTTTTTCATTGCCAAATAATTTTCACGAAAGTATGGAAAATGTGGTGGTAGTTGGGTAAGTGGCAGTTGGGTAAGTGGGAAAAGCGTCCAAAAAACTCACTGCAGTTCCAATCCCACATACCTGACAACTACATACCTGATCACCGGCTCTCGGGTATGTGGCAGTTGGGTAAGCGGGAATGGCGGGCAATAAATCACTGCAGTTTTCTTCACTACATACCTGACTACTACATACCTGATTACCGGCTCTCGGGTATGTGGGATTGGCGTGCAAAAAATGCACTGCAGTTTTTTTTCACCTCAATAGATGACTACCATTATAAATTCTCGTACTGGAAAATAGGATCCACGTCGCTACCCGCTGGCATTTCCAATATGGGCTTAATAAGACCATTTTCAAGACCATAAACCCACCCATGAAGATGCGGACCTGATCTGTCTTTCCATGCTTTCTGAATGATAGATGTCTTGCTAAGATTAACAACCTGTTCCATGACATTTAACTCAACCAGTCGATCCACTCGCCGCTCATCATCCTTGATCGCGTCTAATTCGTTAAAGTGAAAGCGATAAACATCCTTTATATGTTTCAACCATTTATTGATAAGTCCCAAACTCATTTTTGTGGTTGCGGCTTTCACACCACCACATCCATAATGGCCACATACAATAACGTGTTTAACCTTTAATTCATTCACGGCGTATGACAATACGCTCAATAGATTTAAATCTGTATGAACCACCATATTGGCAATATTCCGATGTACAAAGATTTCTCCAGGCTCGGTGCCTGTAATTTCATTTGCGGGTACGCGACTATCACTGCAACCTATCCATAAAAATTCAGGACGCTGAATTTCAGCTAAACGCGAAAAATATTCAGGGTCCACTGATTTCTTTTCCGCGGCCCATGCCTTATTCATCAATAGTAATTTCTCATAGCTCTTCATGTGACTTATCTATTTCGTATTCGTTGTAATTGAATAATCGTTGACGCTGTTTGTAACTCTCTTTGAAATACACCCTAATTCCCTGTTGGCGTGCACTCTCTATAAAATCATCCACGGTATCTCTTAAATCATAGTCCAAAAACTCAATTCCGGAAACGTCAAATAGAACAGATGAGTTGACAGGAATTTTGGCAAGACAATTAATAAGCTTGGCTTTATCCAGAAAACTAACGGATCTGCCAAACTTTATGAGATATCGATTTTCATCTTTCACCATAATGATTGAAGAGCGAACATTTGATTTGAGAATAAAGAATAATCCTACAACAAGTCCAATGATTATGCCGAATAACATATCCGTAAAAACAATTGCTACAACAGTGACAATAAAGGGAATGAACTGATTCAAGCCCTTTCTGTAGAATTCAACGAACATCTCCCACCTACTGAGCTTGTAACCTGTCATGATCAAAATACTTGCCAATGCCGCTTTTGGTATGGCATTGAGTATACCAGGAATGAGAAGAAAAGTGAGCAATAACAATAATCCGTGAATTATTGCAGATGCCTTTGATACAGCCCCAGCATTGACATTGGCAGAACTTCGCACGATTACACTGGTAATGGGCAATCCACCAAGAAGACCTGATATGGAGTTACCAATTCCTTGCGCAATGAGCTCTCTGTTTGGTGGACTAATCCGTTTCAGTTTATCAAGTTTATCGACTGCCTCTAGACTTAATAACGACTCAAGACTTGCAACAACCGCAATAGTAAACGCAACAGTCCAAACTTTTCCATCAACGAGTGCCGACCATTCAGGTGAAGGTAATAGATATAACAGATTACCCAAAGAATCTATAATCGGAAGATCCACAACATGCTCAAACCTTAATGCCAGAAGGTGATCATCCGGCAACAGATATTTATTCATTAAAACCCCGATTAAAACTACAGCTAAAGGACCGGGAAAAAACTGTTTCCATTTTTGATTTGCCATCCATTTAGATTCATAGAACAACAAAATGGATGCAGAAACAATACTAATCAATAATGCCAAGGGAGTGATATGGTTGATGGCAAGAAAAAGTTCGCTAAAAGTATTTTCACCATCCGGTTGAAAGAACGACTCCTCGCCTTCCGGATCGGCATCGTAACCAACAAAGTGCGGAATCTGTTTGAGAATTAAGAGTATTCCTATAGCTGCCAACATCCCTTTGATTACAGAGTTGGGTATATAGCGCCCAATAACACCAGCCTTCAATAGTCCAAGTGTCAGCTGCATCAATCCCGCAACAACAACAGAAACCAAAAAAACCTCATAAGTACCCAACTCAGAAATCGAGGCCGCTACAATTGCAGCAAGCCCCGCAGCCGGGCCACTCACACTTAAAGCTGAACCGCTGATAAATCCAACAATAATTCCACCAATGATCCCTGCTATAAGCCCATTCAAAGCTGTGGCATCCGAAGCCACCGCTACCCCAAGACACAACGGAAGTGCTACCAAAAAAACAACAACAGAGGCCGGAATATCACGCCGAAGATTAGTGGACATACGTTCTATTATAAGTACTAAAATGTGATTGGCTTTTGAATCACAAATTGTTCAACTGTATCGCAAAAGTAATGACTCTCCAATTCCCTGACCTTCCGCTCGATTTCATTAATCCCATCCCGTTCATCCAATGGCACAGAAACTTGAAAAAGAATACTGCCCTCATCGTAATGTTCATTCACGATATGCACAGTGATCCCTGTTTGCCTCTCCTTTGCCTTCCATACCGCTTCGTGCACATGACGGCCATACATCCCCTTTCCACCAAACTTGGGCAGCAGAGACGGATGCAGATTGATGATACAACTCTCAAAAGCGGTGACTACATGAACAGGCACCTTCCAGAGAAATCCGGCCAAAACAAGGAATCCGACTCTTGCCTCCCGCAAACGAAAGATAACATCATCACCCAAAATAAAATTCTCACGGGTAAGCAAAACCACCTCCACGCCACAAGCGTTCGCGTGCTGTACCGCACCACAATCGGGCTTATTGGTGAGTAGAAACACCACCTGCGCTATTACACTATCCTTGTTGAATCGTTGCATTAACGACAAGGCATTGCTACCTGAACCCGATGCAAAAACCGCAATTCTGGCAGGGTTCCTGATGCTTAGGTCTTCTTGATGTGTCGACATATTTCTTCGTACAAAAGCCTATGATCAAAAGGTTTAGAAAGATAGCCCTGCATACCCGCTGCGATACAATTTTCCATTTCACCCTCCACTGCATTTGCGGTAAGTGCAATAACTGGTATCGACAAGTTAAGCACTGTACGAATTTCCCTCATCGCAGTAATACCATCCATTTTAGGCATCTGAAGGTCCATCAATACTACATCAAACATTTCCCGCTTGAGACATTCGATTGCCTCCAAACCGTCATCCGCCGTGACAACATGAGCGTGCCATTCTGTGAGCAACATCTTCGCTAAGAATTGATTCACTTCATTGTCTTCAGCGACGAGTATCCGCACTCCGGTAAGATCGGGTACAAATGCTGTTACCTCAGTTGCAACCGGCGTATCACATTTTTCCAGCTTCAACTGAAAACTAAATTGCGAGCCATGACCCTTGTCACTTATCACGTTTATTTCACTCCCCATCAATCGGGCAAGCTTCCTTGAAATTGAGAGACCAAGACCGGTTCCGCCATACTTGCGAGATGTACTTGCATCTTCCTGTGAGAATTCCTGAAAAATGGTTTCGAGTTTATCCGCCGCAATTCCAATACCCGTATCACTAATGACGAAAAGTACATCCTGGAATTTACCTACATCGGAAAGAACCTTCACCTCAAACTCAACTTTTCCGTGAGCTGTAAACTTCACCGCATTGCTCAGGAGATTCTGAAGGATCTGTGACAGTCGGTGAGGGTCGCCGATCAATTGAGGATGCAACTGTTGGTCAATACGCAAATCAAAAACTACTCCCTTCTTGCTTGCCCTGTGTCGGTGATTATTATCTAACGCAGTGAGCATTTCCCGGAGCGAAAATGGAATGTTTTCAAGTTTGAACTTCCCGCTCTCAAGACGCGAGACATCCAATATATCACCCACAAGTTGCAACAATGAATTCGATGAATAACGCAGTGTCTGAATCAATTCCATTTGCCGTTCATCAAGTGATGTTGCCGCCAACAATTCGGTCATTCCGATAATTCCATTCACCGGCGTTCTCAGTTCATGACTCACATTCGCGATGATTGCCTTGCGTATCTCCAACGCCGACTCTGCAGCAGCACGAGCCGCCAGCAAATCACTTTCCAGCTTTTTCCGATCGGTGATATCGAAAACCACAATGGCTCCACCCTTGCGTTGGTTGTTTCTGTCGGTCATTGGAGAAGTGATGCACAACAACCACTTCTCAGCAGACTTCGGTGTTGTAATATTGGTTTCATACACTTCCCGCACCGCAGAAAACCTCAAGGATGCCGCAGAGTTGACTTCGAAATTCTGTAGTTGCGAGGCAGACTTCCCCAACAACCATTGCGCCGGTCTGCCAAAGATTTCAGCAAAACGCTCTTGCACACCAGACAATTGGCCGGTGTCATTAAAGTATGCCAAACCCAGCTGCAAACTATCCATAATTTCATGCAAGCGCTTCTCGGTATTCCTCCTCTCCCACTCTGCGCTTTGACGTTGCGTAATCTCTTCCTGGAGCACATCTGCAATTCGCAAAACATCTTCATCATCTCGAAATTGTTCACCCGGAAGGAGTGCATGAGCCGCCTCTTTGAGCGAGGCAAGTACCTTCGATTGTTGCTCAACAACCTTCCGCAACTGCGCTCGCTTTTCGCCAAGTTCATCACTGCTCAGGCGCATGGCATTATCCAGCATAGAACGATCCTCATCGTTTCTATAGTAACTATCACTTACGGCAACTAAAAAGTTTCTGAACCCTTCGTCAGTTAACCACTCCTCCTTCTGAAACTTGCGCAGTTGTCGCTGGAGAAGACTATGCAGCGGCCTGGAATTAGGCATTACTTTTCTCGGTATGCAGTGATGGTCATGGTTTGATTGTGTAGTGCTGCGAATGTTCCACCTTCCGGCGGTGCAATTTCCCCGTTAGAATAAAATCCGGCGAAAGCAGGACCATTGCCGAATACATCACAGACACCCTCAACCTCTTCTTCAACGCGCTGATCCAAAACAATCTTTCGGCCCACGCAGCTAATCATCAACACCATATCTGCAGGACCTGTAAGACCGTTCTTGGCTCTGCGGGCTGCACCGGTAGCGCCATCTACCAATCTGTCGGTATTGGATAACATAAACTGCACCTGAGCATTCATTGGAATATTACCGGCAAAAGTCATGCTACCGGCCGCTTCATCTACATTAAGGATAGTGCGCACCAAACCCTCTTTACCGTCATTGTTCAGAATCGAGAGGGGAAATAATAAAGCAGAACCGGGGAGTTCTGCGGCCCTTGGCCCAAGGTACCGCTTGTAAACATCAAGCGCGTTTTCACCATCCAATTCAAAGAGCACATTGCCCTCAGATCTTGTTACCTCGCGGTGCGGTCCGAATACATCCCAACCGCCTTGCGTGCCACAGGAGACCTCAAGGTTCTCGCCATAATATCCGATGGCTATCATTCTTCCCGGGCCCACATCATCATTAAGACCTACGCGAGTTTCAATGAATTTACCACCATCCGAAGCCAGCCCTCCGGAGAGAGTAACCTTCTTCGGAAGACAATTCTTCATAGCAGACACGAGTTCGTCGCCATTCACACTGATACCATCGGTGATCAGGAGAACATGCGTTAGTGATTCAGATGAAAGCCTTTCGCAGAGCATTCGACCGCCCGTAGCAGAATCACCATATTCTTCCTTGTGGAGCATCACCACCTTTACCTCAGTCTTCTCTAATTCACAAGCCATCACGCTGAGTGAATCATCGGTAACACTGGAGTTGTTGATTTCACCGGAAGTTGAGGCGGCTACGATCTGAGCATGCGGATAGCTCAACCGAACATCCTTGCGCAAATCTTCAGAGGAAATGGTTCCATTACTACCAAAAACAAAAACGAGTTGAGCGTTCTTCAAAACGTTATCTGCACAAGCCATTTTCCATCCGCTTTTCGCATTCCAATGATTCAATTCGGTCTTCATAAAATTGGTTTTATATGCCGTGAAGTTAATTAGAAACAATCCCTGTAAAAGAATGGTTTGAAAGATTGAATGACGGCGAGAACAAGCATCGCCCTGATTCTAAGGTTATTTTCGCATCCAAGAATGATACTATGTCGATAGAAGTAAGTCATCTCAAAAAACTATACGGTTCTCAATGGGCGCTTGATGATGTAAGCTTTTCTATCCCTTCCGGAGCGGTGGTGGGGTTTCTCGGACCAAATGGTGCGGGTAAAAGCACAACCATGAAAATTATTACCGGCTACATCAGTCCCACATTAGGGTCTGTAAAAGTTTGCGGGTTAGATATACAGAATCAAGGGCTTGAAGCTCGCAGAAAAATCGGATATCTGCCGGAGAACAACCCCCTGTATACAGAAATGTACGTGAGAGAATATCTGAGTTTTACTGCTGGCATTTATGGAATCAAGAACCGAAGTCAACGAGTGAAAGAAATCATAGACCTCGTGAAACTTACGCCTGAATCTGACAAGAAAATCAAACAACTCTCCAAAGGATATCGGCAACGTGTTGGACTTGCCCAGGCATTGATTCACGATCCAGAGGTTTTGATTTTGGATGAACCCACCAGTGGACTTGACCCCAATCAGTTGGAAGAAATCAGGACATTGATAAGAGAAATCGGGCGACATAAAACGGTATTACTATCGACCCACATCATGCAAGAAGTTGAGGCGATTTGTCAGCGCGCTATCATCATTCACAAAGGCAAAATCGTATCGGATGAAATGATGGAATCCACACGTGAGAAAAGACTGGAAACCCTTTTCAAAGAATTGACTCATACACAATAAAAATCACTTCATCAAGCAGTTCTGGCGGGCTCTTAGTGAGCGATATTTTTTTCTGTTTTAGGCTCCTTAAAGAGAGCAGCAAATAGCAAGGCAACCACCAGTGAGTATCCTGCGAAAGCCAACCATATACCATGCCAATCTTTGGATTGGTCGGGAAGAATATAAAACGCATCAATTACTTTTCCACTGATCATACTACCGAGAAAAGCACCTACCCCATTGGTCATCATCATAAACAACCCTTGAGCGCTCGCTCGATTGCCGGCATCCACAACATTCTCTACATATAACGAACCGGAAATATTAAAAAAATCGAATGCCATACCATAGACAACACAGGAAAGAAGAATCATCCATAAACCACTGGCGGGATCACCAAAACTGAAAAGCCCGAAACGCAGTACCCAAGCCAACATCGACATCAGCATCACTTGCTTTATACCGAATCTCTTTAAGAAAAAAGGGATTGTAAGAATGAAGAGCGTTTCTGAAATCTGTGAGATGGACAAAACAATTGTAGAGTACTTAACAACGAAGGAATCGGCGTATTCAGGAAGATTTCGAAAATCTTCCAAAAACGTATCGCCATACATATTGGTAAGTTGCAAAGCGGCTCCCAATAACATAGAGAACATAAAAAACAAACCCATACCAGGTTTAAGGAGTAAGGAAAACATCGAAAATGTACCCATGATACTTTGACTCCCCTTCTTTCCTGCCGGAACACATGCGGGAAGAGTAAAGGCATACAAGCCAAGAGAGATAGCAGCGAATGCGGCAATAATGAACTGGTTCGAGTTGGCCTTGCTACCTGTAAGGTTGGTCATCCACATAGCAAGAATAAATCCTACTGTACCCCAAACTCGTATTGGTGGGAATGACTTCACAACATCCATTCCATTTGATTTAAGGACTGCATAAGAAATCGTGTTCGACAGAGATATCGTTGGCATATAACAGATCATTGCACTGCCGATGACGTAATACAAAACATCTGGACTCTCAACATAGGGCACGTACAATAAAATGAGACCGTAAAGTATTTGAAGTATGCCATATAGCCTCTCGGCATTGATAAACCGATCGGCCAAATACCCTGTAAGTGCGGGCATAAAAAGAGATGATAGTGCTAACGTAGAGAAAATCGCACCAAACTGTGAACCGGTCCAACCCTTTGCATTGAAGCAATATGTGCCAATCGTAATTAACCATGCGCCCCACACAAAGAATTGAAAGAAACCTAAAACGGTTAGTCTGAGTTTTATCATAACATTTGAATATGAGATTGAAAAAATATTTTGATGTTCATCGGATTCACAATGCTGTCATACGCTTGCATTGGTGATAAGTGCCCGCGTCGTTACTCGTGGTAAGCTCATAAACATAGTGCGATTGAGGGAGTTTTAGCGCAGGCAAATCGATAGTAAAGGTATGTTCACCGGCAGATAAATCTCGCGGCGCAACCATAGCTACACGTTTGCCTTGCAAATCATACAAGCCAAACGACACAGTGGCCGCATTCATCAAAACAAACGGTATAGTGGTTACCGAATCAAAGGGATTTGGGAAATTCTGACCCAACACAAACTGACCACCAGTGATATGTTCTTCATTCTTAACACCCACCACAACCAGATCTGGCACTGTAAGCTCTAAAAAACTATCCCATGATTGATTTACCTCATCATAAACAAGACTCGCCACTTGACCTTCGGTGCCATCAGCAAAAGAACCATCTGACGATGCCAGCATAGGATCGAGACCCCATGCATCATACGGAGGCATTGCATGAATCATGTCTCTCTCCGCCTGAGGATATGTAAACTGAGTAACTTTCACCGAGGTATCATTGATTTTCACTTGCAGATGCACATGAGTGACTCGACCTGGATACCAACCCGGAAAAATCGTAGTGAATTCTACCTCACCGTTTGCATCTGTAAGTGCCCTGCCCCGAAGCCAGTTCTGATTGGTGGCATTCAAAACAATATGGCCTGATGTGTTATAACCACTATAATTCCCATCCACATTACAGTGCCATGCCGACACCTCAGCATTTACAATGGGCGTGCAATCTGTATTTCGAAGAATTCTAAATTTCATTCGATGCAACTGACCCACTTGCTCCTCGCGCATATCGGTTCTAAATGTCGATGCCATTTGCCCGGGTAGAAATACAAATGGACCTGCAATTTCTGTAGGAATTACGTCGCATGCATGAGATCGACTACCAACCACCAAGCCAGCGCCGAGCAAACTCATGCTTTTCAAAAAGTCTTTTCTTTCCATGTGACAAATAAAAGTGAAAATATGCCATCTAACCGCGACATAGAATGAATCGCCACATTAATGAAAACAATAACAATGCTAAATTCGTAAGATGCTTTGGTATACCCCACTCGTTTTTTTCATGATCGCACTCTTATACAGTAGTGTTGGATTCGGTGGTGGTAGTATGTACCTGGCTGCGCTGTCATTCACTGCAATGTCACAAGATTCAATAAGGGTAGCAGCGTTGATCTGCAATTCCATTGTCACGGGAACAGGGAGTTGGAATTTTCTGCGACGTTGCAGATCGGTAGACAAGAGAATCGTTCCCCTCCTGCTATGTAGCACCCCTGCGTGTATACTTACATCGCTACTGAAATTCTCTGATCTGATCTTTTTTTCAATTCTGGGAATTGCATTGATTCTAGCCGGGATACTCATGTTGATGAAAGTGCAAAATGACGCAGTTAAGACGAGCAAAAATCAATGGCAGTTCTTAGTGTTAAGCAGCTTCATAGGCGCATTGGCGGGCATCACCGGGATCGGTGGTGGTGTTTATCTTGCTCCTTTTCTAACCCTGCGTTCATGGGGAACAGCCAAAGAGATTTCTGCGGCTTGTGCTCTTTTCATTTTGGTCAATAGCATAGCAAGTCTAATCGTCAGAGGATTGATTTCGGATATAAATATGCCTGCCGAGTTTTTCATGTTATTCGTTATGGTGACGCTTGGCGGATTTCTTGGTTCTTATATTTCAAGCACGAGATGGAAAAATGACAGGATTCAAAAAATCACCGGAGCAATACTTATCATTGCGGGCATCCGTATTTTGCTCCGTTAAAATGAACTTGACCTACCAATGAACCGCACGGATAATCTGACGATATTGCTTTTTGGTTCCATTCGTGAATCCCTTGGATGCGCACAAATTGAAATTCCGGGTATGAATGGAAAAACTGTTATCGAACTGAAGGAATACCTCGCAGATAGATTTCATAATACCTCTGACATCATGAGATGCATGATTGCCGTGAATCAATGCTATGCATCAGATGACACCAAGCTAAATTCCTTCCATGAAATTGCATTAATACCACCTGTTAACGGAGGATGAAAAACCATTTTTTACTGACCTCTGAGCTGTTATCATTACAAGCATTCAGTGAACTTTTGCATTACGACAACTGCGGTGCTGAAGCCATATTCAACGGCGTTGTTCGTCATACCAATCTTGCTAAAACAGTTGAGTATCTTGAATTTGAGGCATACTATCCAATGGTGCTAAAACAACTTGAGCGGATTGCAGGCGAATTGAGAAACCACTATGAAATTCGAGTTATCGCATTGCATCATAGGACGGGCATAGTACCTGCAGGAGAATCGGCGGTGCTGGCTGGCATTACATCACCCCACAGACAAGATGCCTTTGGTGCATTGAGTGCATTAATGAATGAACTAAAGAAAACCGTTCCAATATGGAAAAAAGAAGTTTACAGCGATGGTCATCAATGGCTTTCGTCAACTCCATGAAAAAAATTCGGAAAGGGGCGTAATCCTTGCATCTGCTCATAATATCGCTGAGCAACTGTCTGAGCATCTTGATCTTCGGGATGATGAATCGCATACACCAAAAGCTCCCGGTAATAATTGTCGTCATAGCGCCAGTGAATCCGAGTCTCAACAGAAATTGTCATGTAAAAAACAATCAGCATTGATAGAGGAACTCCACGCACCAAAAGCGATTTACTAAAATTTGGTATCCTGTCTTCGAAGAGATACAGACCAAAAAACAACACCAATCCGAGGAGCACAGAAATCAAAAGGGAAATATGCTCTCGCCATGGGTGGTAGACTTCATGAAACCAAACGCACCAGAAAACAGCTGCAAATAAAAGGCCTCCTAAAACTCTAAAAACGATGAGAAGCTTCTCCTCGTCATCATGCCGGAACAAAGCGAGCAGAAAAAAGGTTTTTTTCCGGAACCCGACTCCCGCAGCAACGAAATATGCGGAAAATAATACCGTAGCGCACAACAAAGCCGACTCATCAAATGGAAAGGTGTTATACCTCATGATCAATACCATAAGGTAAAAAGCGGCCGCTACCAATTCAACAACCCCCATGTCAGATCTCTATACCTACAGGACAATGATCACTGCCCAAAATATCGTTGAGAATGAAAGTGCTCTTGATTTTGGGTAGCATCAACTTACTTACGATTACATAATCAATCCTCCAGCCGACATTCTTAGCGCGGGAGTTGAAGCGTGCACTCCACCAGCTGTATTTCACAACATCGGGATTAAAATGACGAAAAGTATCCACAAAGCCATTATCAAAATAGCGTTGTAATCCATCAATCTCATCTTGCGTATACCCCGCAGATTTATTGTAATTGCTTTTCGGATTGGCCAAATCTATTGGGGCATGTGCTACATTCATATCGCCACACCAAATGACAGGCTTTGACTTCTCGAGCGACTTCAGGTAATCGAGCAACGCCAAATCCCAAGTTTTGCGATACCCAAGTTTCACCAATTCTGAGCCGCTATTGGGCACATAGGTATTGACAAGCCAGAAATCAGCGAACTCACAAGTAATTACTCTTCCCTGATCATCATGAGCTGCAATACCCAAACCATTTATAACCTTTAACGGCTCACTTTTAGATAAGACTGCAGTGCCACTATACCCTGCCTTTTCAGCGCTGTTGCTGTAAATAAAATAATCATCAAAACCTATCAATGCCTCATTCACCTGCTCGTCGTTTGCTTTGGTTTCTTGCAGACAGAGAATATCAGGTCGCATAGATTTCACATCATTCAAGAAAGTCTTCTTGGTAATGGCTCGAACACCATTGACATTAAAAGAAATTATTTTCATTGGTTAAGTTTGAATGATTCCTACGTTATATTGTTTTTCAGCGGGTGCATTATTGGCGGCTTCGATCCCCATGCTGATCCAGGTTCGGGTGTCTATAGGATCAATCACAGCATCAAGCCAAAGTCGAGATGCGGCATAATACGGAGAGGTCTGCTCATCATATCGACCTTTGATTTTCTGAAACAACTCCTCCTCTCTTTCGGGAGTAATGACCTCACCTTTCGCCTTCATTGACGCTACTTCAATCTGTAATAATACCTTTGCGGCCTGAGCTCCGCCCATTACTGCAACCTGAGCCGTGGGCCATCCCACAATGAGTCTTGGATCATAGGCCTTACCGCACATCGCGTAATTACCCGCGCCATAGCTATTCCCCATGATAACAGTAAACTTTGGAACGACACTGTTGCTTTGCGCATTCACAAGCTTGGCTCCGTCTTTGATGATACCCGCATGCTCACTTCTAGAGCCCACCATAAAACCGGTTACATCCTGAAAAAAAACCAGTGGAATATTCCGCTGGTTGCAATTCATAATAAACCGTGCTGCCTTATCTGCGCTATCATTATATATCACCCCGCCGATTTGCATTCCATCCTTTTTGCTCTTCACCATCAATCGTTGATTGGCAACAATTCCCACACTCCAACCATCGATACGTGCGGTTGCACAGAAGATGGTTTTACCATAATCGGGCTTATATTCTGTGTAACCGCCAGCATCAATAATTCTAAGAATGACGTCTTCTACACGATAGGGCTTGACTCTATCATCAGGAAAAATGCCATACATCTCCTTTGCATCAAAGTCAGGACTCTTGGGCTCAATGCGATCGAAACCAGCACTAATGCCCTTTTTCCCAAGCGACTTCATAATTTCTCTCAAACGCAATAAAGCATCATCATCATCTTTGGCCTTGTAATCTGTAACTCCGGAAATTTCGCAATGGGTCGTAGCGCCACCCAAGGTTTCATTATCAATATTCTCACCTACTGCCGCCTTGACCAAATAAGAACCTGCCAAGAAAATACTACCTGTTTTGTCTACAATCAGTGCCTCGTCACTCATGATGGGCAAATAGGCTCCACCCGCAACACAACTTCCCATGATTGCAGCAATTTGCGGTATCCCCATCGAACTCATGATTGCATTGTTCCTAAAGATTCTACCGAAATGTTCCTTATCAGGAAATATCTCATCTTGCATAGGAAGAAAGACTCCGGCACTATCAACCAGATAAATAATTGGTAATCGGTTTTCAATAGCAATCTCCTGCGCCCGTAAATTCTTTTTACCTGTCATTGGAAACCATGCGCCCGCCTTAACGGTTGCGTCATTTGCTACCACGATACACTGGCGGCCTGACACGTACCCTATCTCCACCACAACCCCTGCAGAAGGGCAACCGCCATGCTCTTGGTACATCCCATCAGCTGCAAATGCTCCCACCTCGATTCTTGGTCGATTCAAATCAAAAAGCTTATTCAGCCGTTCTCTTACGAATAATTTTCCCTTTTCGTGTTCCTTTTGTATTCGTGCTTTACCTCCACCCTCATAGATTTTCTCCAACTTTCGTCGAAGTGCATCCACCTGCTGCATCATTTTATCTTCATTACGATTGAAATCTTCAGTTAAAGCCATAGAACAAGTTTACCAGCGCAATTTAAGTATTCAATCCCTTACGAAATGGATTCCAGATCCAACGAAATTATTACCGGACCACACAGCTGTTACCGATACAACCGCGATTGCGTGCCACCCAATCATAGATTCTGTCTCTCAACGATTTCGGCACCCAAACTAAATATTTAGCCAAATTCCAAAAGCCCTTTATATTCCTGAAGACCCTTATCACAGCATCCGACTTTATATGAACTTCATTATGGCAGATTACCACTACGGAGGTCTCACATAGATTGTGCAAATTATTATCTGCGATACAATGCAATCCCCTTGGCTCATGTGAAGACAGCAATCGTATTTCTTCAGTAAAAGATCTTCTATGCAACCACTTCACAAAAGTTCTGCAAAAACCACACCTACCGTCATAAATGATTGTCATTCTGTTCTCGTTCAATTTCCCTAAACCCTTAAAGGTGACAATTCTTTCTGTCAGCCTTTACAATATTCAAGTCATCGAGATCAATCGAATCAATTTGATCCTTTGGGGTTTTAACGTCAAAAACCAAACCACTGATTTTAGGTTTCAGACTTTTACCTGCACCAACGCAAAGACTCATTTTACCGGTTGATTCCAAAACCTTTATTCCTTTCATTAGAAATAATGTCATTTCAAAGTCAACCGCTACATCATTGTTGTTAATCACTTCGATCAACAACAATTGTTCGTCGCTTTTTCCTTTCTCCCATTTGTAGTTAATGGCAAGTCCGTCATCCAGTTTCAAAAGCTGCATTTGACCTGATGATTCGTAAGCCCCTCCCATCCATATAAGCAATACACAGACCAGGTTTCTCATAACTTATAAATCGATTTGAACTACATAATTAAGTCACAATTTCGAAAAACACAACGAGGCATTAAAAATGAGATAAACGCAATAACTACCTCACCACCCATGAACGTGTAATTCCGTTGTCAAAACCAATTATATAGACACCTTGAGGCAATTCGTAAGGCATCGTATATGATTGTTGCGCACCCAATGAAGCAGGTCTTGTTTCGAAAGTGTATAGCGTTCTGCCTGCCGTATCGCATACACGCATCTTCCCATTGTCAGGCGCATTTTTCACAACCAATGAAATTCCATCACCAGGATTAGGGTAAAGCATAAACTCACGGATATCAATAGGTCGATTCACCGCAGTCGACGTGTCTGTATTGATAAGCATAGTTATTGTGCAAGGATCTCCTGGCTCACTGGCGAACCCATCTGCAGTGTAGTATGAAATGGTAACAGTATAGCTTTGGTTGGCTTCAAGGTCTGATATATCTGAAATGACTAAAAGAGCATCAGCAGTGTATATCGTATCTAAGACTGAAGAACCCTCAATGATCCATGAATATTGAGTAGCGTCTTGCATTGGCTCACAATTCAATACGTAAGAAGAGTCGCTGATAACCGCATTGCAATCCTCTGCCAACAGCTGCGTAGTTTCAAGCGATTCGATTTGTATGTAACAATCTGAGTTACCGGAGTATTCCAAACCCTCCACTACAACATTCACCTTTACTCCAATAAGAGCACCTGGGAAAACACCCGGAATATTCGCCACAGGAAAAATCGTTGATGTACTGTTAGCTGAACCAAGCATTAGTCCGTTATTGTAAAAAAACCAAGTATAAGTAGTCGCACCCTCAATAAAACCACACTGGATATTATCTTGTAATGAAACCGACGCGGGCGGGGTTGAGCAATACTGGGCAGTTAGTTGTGTTTCGTAACAGTATGTATCCAACATCTGATTCACATCCACTTCACAACCATTAGCATCTGTTAGGATGGCCGAATAATTACCGGATGTCAAATTAAAGATTGCCAAACCATTTTCTCCATTATTCCAGACCGCATCATAGGGCGCTAAACCCCCGTTGACCGAAAGTGTGATTGAGCCATTTTCTGCAACACATGATTGATCGGCAGATTCAATTGTTACTTCAATAGCGCTTGGTTCTGAAATAATTACATCGTTAAGCGATACACTGCAACCCATATCATCAGTTACAATAATTTCGAATGTATCAGCGGAGAGATCATTGCGGACTGGTCCAAAAAACTCATTATTCCACAAGTAATAAAACGGAGCTGTGCCGCCAACAACCACAACCGATGCATAGCCATTGCTAGACCCATTACATGTTGCATTACTGGTTGAATCGATATAAGCAGTAATCAAACCGGGCATAGTCAATGTGGCCGATGCACTGTTTGAACAGCCAGACGCATCCGTAACAGTTACAAAATATTCTCCTTCTGAGAGTCCGGAATTCACCGCTGTATAAGCTCCATTACTCCAATCATATTGATAAGGCGCAACACCATTCAACAATACTGCTGTAATAGCTCCGTCGGCATTACCAAAGCAACTAATATTATTGGTCTGGAGTGAAATATTGAGATTGACATCCTCCGATATACCAAAGCTCACCAAACCTGGACAATCATAGAAATCTGATACGATGATTGAATAATCTCCTGGTGCCAAATTTTCGACCGAATCCAAGTTTGAAATCAAATCACCGGCTGAGTTGTACCAACCAACGCTATAAGGACTTGTACCACCATAGACCGTGGCGCTTGCACTGCCCAATGGATTGAGACATGTTGCATCGACAATATCCGCGTTTACAACAATAAGATCGGATTCGCTGATTGAACCACCGGCGATTGCTGAACAGCCATTGGCATCCATTACTTCTACCACATAGTCACCCGCAGGTAAATCAAACAACTCAGCTTGCGAATCATCCGTGATTTCTATCGGACCTGACCACAAATACTGATAAGGAGGAGTTGCGCCATTGGCCGATACGCTGAGCACGCCTGTCGATGCACCGTAACAGATTAAAGGGCCGGAAGTCATCGATATTTCTAAAGCACTGGGCTCTGAAATGACAATATCGGATGAGCTCAAACAATTTCTCGCATCCTGAAGTACAACGCTATAAGTACCCGCCACCAAATCAGACAATGTTGCGCTTCCATTAACATCGTTCCATAAGTATGTGTACGGAGCGGTACCACCGTCAGCAAAAATCTCAATAGAGCCATCCGATGTGCCATAGCAAGAAAGATCAGTGACCAATGCATTTTGCGTAAGTATCTCGGGTTGTGTCAAAGTGAAATCATACATCACAGAACAACCCGATTCATCCGATATTGAGAGACTGTAAACACCTGCCGATAAATTTTCAATAACCGGTGAAGAACCTTCAGCCGTCCAATTGAATGTGAGTTCTCCGGTGCCACCTGTTGCACTTGCAGAAAGGATTCCATCAGCATCACCAAAACATGAAACCTCCTGGATTACAGAAATATCGCCCGTTATTGCCAATGGATTCTCCAAAATCACTTCAGCATAGGCACTACAGTTCAAAGCATCTGTTGCTACAACTCGATAGCTACCCGCTGACAGGTCAAAATATGATGTTGTATCCAAACCAG
Organism: uncultured Comamonadaceae bacterium; assembly: GCA_964555295.1. Taxonomy (GTDB): domain Bacteria; phylum Bacteroidota; class Bacteroidia; order Flavobacteriales_D; family Sanyastnellaceae; genus CAZKRL01. Next base: position 18,608 of record CAZKRL010000017.1, read on the forward strand.
GTAGCAGAACATTATTCTTAAGCCAACTTATGACAGGAGTACCTTCACCTCCACTGACTGAAACTTCAATAATTCCGTTGTTTCCATTATAACAGCTCGGTCCAGAAAAAGACAAAATTTCAACCGTAGCACCAGACAATGAATACACTGCACCTGTTGCAGAAGCAACACATTCGTTAGCATCAGTTACCGTAATCGTATAAAGACCTGCACCAAGATTAGTTCTATTCAGGGGCGCTCCTGAAATATCTCCCCATGAGTAGCTAATTGGAGCTGTGCCGCCGGAGTAAGTCGCACTAACCGATCCCAAAACAGAACCGTCACAAAGAGCATCTTGTGAAGCAATCTGAATTTCGATTGCTGCTGGTTGTGACAATTCAACAAATGCCTCTGCCGTGCAACCGTTATCATCCTGCACCACGAGATTGTAGAATCCTGAAGTGAGATTAGAAATAATTGAGCCATCAGATCCATTTGACCAATCATACATATAACCTCCAACGCCCCCGCTGACTGAAGAGATTATCTGACCGTTGTTACCACCATTACACAATGGGTCTGAGCCAGAAAGGTTCACAACCAATGCCTGCGGATCCACCAAGGAATAAAATCGGGTTACACCACAATTATTCACGTCGGTAATAGTAACGGTATAATCTCCTGCCACTAACGAATCTATCATTGAACCTACCTGACCATTTGACCAAACAATACTAGGTGTTCCATTACCACCCATTACGGTTAGCTGAATTGCACCATCACTCAGTCCATTGCAGCTTACTTGGCTAATATTCGCATCCACTGTTATCTGGGAAGGAGCAATCAACTGGAATTCTCTTACAACGTCGCATCCATTGGCATCGGATACAGTTAGAACATAATTACCTGGAGCCAAACTTGTAACTGGAGATGGTGGATTATCGCCGTCTCCAAGCGGGGCGACCACAACGCCATCGTCCCATAGATAAGTGAAAGCACCCGAACCACCGGTAACTGAAAAGAATACTATACCATTATTCTCACCGCCACAACTTGGTGGCGTGAAAGATGAGCTCACCACAATGGCCGGTGGAGAAATAAGATTGACCGAACCGGTCGCTGAACATCCATTCGCATCTGTACCCGTGACGGTATATAAGGCACCTCCATTGAGACTGGTGGCTGTTGGACCATTGTTACCATTGGACCACTGATAAGAAACCTCACCTACGGCGCCATTTAATAAAGCTGTTGCGCTTCCATCACTCTGGCCATTACAAAGCGGATTCACCGTACTGAGCGATAGATTCACAGCGTACTGGGCACCCACAGTATAAACACCTGAAACAGAACAACTGTCTGCATCAGAGACAGAAACCACGTAATCCCCAACAGCCAAAGAAGATAGTGAGGTCTGAGTCGAGCCATTATTCCATAAAACATTGTATGGTGATGTACCACCGATTATCTGAAGATCTATCGTCCCATTGGCTACATTACTGCATGACGCGTCAATTGAAGAAGCAGAAAGCTGAATATTCCCCGGAGTTTGAACCGAAAACGTTTCAGAACCCACACATCCATTGGCATCAGTAACATTCAAAAGATAATTTCCCGGAGCAAGTCCTGAAGGATTGCTGCCTTGTGCATTCGTTCCTACCCAACCAAATGTAACATTCCCGGTTGCGTTAATAACGGTGACATCAATTGCGCCATTCAATTCACCACACTGCGCATCGGTAACTACTCCAATGAGATCTATAGCGGGTGGATTGCTGAGCGAATAAACTCCGTTGGAAGCACAACCGTTGGCATCGGTGATATTTACAGTGTAATCTCCAGCGCCAATATTTTGTATTACCGCACCACTTACACCTACGCCCCAATTGTATACATAAGGAGCAACACCTCCTGTGGCTGTAACTACAATCGATCCATTGTTTCCACCGCTGCACGTTGGATTGGACGTGGATACTACAGCTGACGTCAAAACTGCAGGTTGGACGAGCGTAAAAGTGGAGGATACCGTACAGCCGACACCATAGGTTGCTGTAACAGAATAACTACCTGCAGGGAGCCCTGTTCGATTGGCCCCCGTAATTCCTCCACCCCAGTTATATGTAACTGCGCCCACTGATCCGGGTAAACTCAATGATATGCTTCCATTGCTTAAACCATTACAACTGGGTTGAACAACATTCGACACAATAGAAAGTGCTGTAGGTGCCGTTACGGTAAAAGCCTGTGTGGTTGTACAACTGTTGGCATCAGTAGCCGTGACAAAATAACTTCCTGTTCCAACTGAAATGGTTGAGCCAGTTGTCCCTGTATTCCATGAAAAAGTTTTATTACCGGTACCTCCAGAGGCGCTCACAGATATACTTCCGTTGCTATTCGGACAATTAGGATTTGTAACTGTCCCTGAAATAACGATTGCACTTGGAGTCGTTATTGAATAGGTCTGACTTTTTGTGCATCCCAAGCCATCCGTAACTAACAATGAATAACTACTACCTGCCAGATTACTTATGGATGGAGTGTTTGCATTACCCGGAGTCCATTGGTAACTCAACGAACCCGTGCCACCCGAGGCAGATCCGCTGATACTGCCGTTACTACCACCAAAGCACGACACGTTGGTTACACTATAATTGAGAGTTATCGCCGCAGGGGCGATAAGTGTTGACGAAGCCGATGCAACACAACCCCTTGAATCAGTGACAGTAACGCTATATGTTCCAGCCAACAAGTTGCTGATTGAGGAAGTAGTTGCGTTCGTAGGTGACCACAGATAAGTCTTATTACCAGTTCCGCCAGAAACGGTGGTTGAAACACTACCGTTGGAGCTATTACTGCATGTTGGATTTACAGACGATGCTGTTACAGCAAGTAGTGCCGGATTCGCCAAAGTAGCCGAGCCGACTGAGGTACATCCTGCAGAACTGGTAACCGTCACGCTGTAACTTCCGGCTGCAAGATTTGATACATTGGCTGTGGTGGCGCCGTTGCTCCACAAATAAGTAAATGGACCTGTGCCTGAAACTGTGGAATTGATGCTACCGCTGCTTTGACCATTGCAAGCCGGATTGGTACCCGTTAGACTCACAGTAGGAGGAGCATAAACCGTCATACAGTTGCTACACAAATAGGTATCACTTCCCGCCGAATTGGTAACAGTCAAGGTCACATCATACGTGCCCGGGGTATTCCATACAATATTTTGAGGGTTTGATGCGGACGAGGTTGCGGGAGTTCCGCCTTCGAATGTCCAGCTGTATGAGGTAGGATTGTTTGTACTTGTATTGGTGAAATCTACCTGAGTTCCGGGGCAAACTGTATTGTCCTGAATATTAAAATTAGCATCCGGTATTGAGCTTCCTCCAGTTCCGGCCGAAGCACCTGCGCAGAAACTTACAGATTGGGTGGTTCCCCAATTATTTGAAAAAGTTGTAACGCCAGCTGCCGTTGTCAATGAAATACTTCCAGTTTGATACCCTTGACCATCACCGAACGAATCAAACACATTAAAACTGTAGTTACAACCCGTTCCGCCGGATGAAGGACAAGCCACGGCGCAATTTGTTGCCAAGCAAAACCTTTCGCTCACGGTTGCTCCTTGCGCTTGATTTTGATATGGACCACCCGAGGCAACGATACCTTGAGATCCTGAAACATTCCATGTAGTTTCAGAGCCCCAATCATCCAGAATAATGGAAACAATTGCGCTTGCTCCCTGGGCTACAAAGAAATTTGAACTACTCGAGTTGTTGGTAGCATTTTCATCTGCCCCTCCATTAGGGCTATTGGTGAAAACAGTTATCGATTGACTTCCTGTTGAAAGGTTTATTGCAGGCAAGTTCACATTCACTGAAGCGCCCGAGTTAATGGTGCCCGTCCACGCAACTGTATTCGTGGCACCACCATTGAGACTGTAATTCAGATTTAAACTTGTAATGGTCTGACTGCCGTAGTTGTATACAACCGCCACTGGGGTCAAATTGCCCTCACATACGGTATCCACCGGATCAAGTATTGCACTCACGCCAATGTCGAGAGCATTTACCGGAACACATCCAAGAGAATTGAGTATACTTCCTCGTTGAGTTTCAAGAGCCGTGCGCATGCGCAATTTTTGCCCCGCCGTAAACATGTTCTGGCAAGTTTCAGGGGTGTAATCCATATAATTCGCTACCTGCGCGCCTGAACAAGTAGGACTTGAGCATGATGAGTTCTGAACTGTAGGTGGCGTATCACAAACGCGATCACCTTGGGTTTCGCATGCGCCGGAAGGACTGCAACTGGATGTATTTTCAAAAGTGTGATAAAGGTTGAGGTAATGTCCTACTTCATGCGTAAGTGTGCGATTAGCATCCGTAAAGGAATTTAATGTGCCCGTAGTTCCAAAGGCACGATACTGAACCACAACGCCATCCAACGGACTATTGAACGGGAAATAAGCATATCCCTGTATACCCGCACCACCATTATTATTCTCAATTTCACTAACTACCCAAATGTTCATATATGAAGCGCGTGGCCAGGTAGACAACGCTTTAACCGCTGACTCAGAGGCACCGATAGTACCATTGGCAGTAATACCCTGCGTCGAATAATTTGGCACCGACGAACCATTAACTCTAACAATACCATTTGTAGATTGATTTTGGGGATTTCTCGAGGCCAGACAAAATTCCAGCTCAACATCTACACCATTGCCAAATCCATTCGAGCCAGGCAATCGCCTGAAATCCTGATTTAGAGCTGTAATAGCCGATTGTACCTGGGCCTCACTAATATTGGAACCCGTGCCCACAGGTTCACCTAAATGAATTACGTGAACGACAACGGGTATTGTAAGCACACCGTCAATTCTATCATTTTGATAGGGTGCCGTCTCCCTCTGACGTAAGATTCGTTCCATGTTTTGAAAGCTCCTGTGAAAAACAGGATCTGTCTCAAGGAGCTGATTGTTTTTCACATCAGAAGGACAAGTCCTCTGTGGATTTTGAGCCAATGAATACGAGGCCGCGACGAATACAGCCAACAGGCAAAAAAGTCTGGTCATTAGTTAAGATGGTTAATTCAAGACAAACCTAATTACCGATATCCATTCGCCAAGGAAATAAACCAAATTAATTCTCATATTACTACCCCACCTTACCTGAATTCGCCTGCATTTTGCTCATCACAATTTTGTTTACATTTGGAACATGAGCAAAAGGGTTGCATTGATTGATGATGATGATATCTTCAACTTCTTACATCGAGAAATGATTATACGGCAATACCCCAATGCGATTATCGAGCAGTTCAGCTCAGGTATTGAATGGATAGAACACCTAAAAACCCATAGCGATGTCGTTTACAATGCTATTTATCTCGACATACGAATGCCCGAGATGGATGGGTTTCAAGTTCTGGAAATAATGCAGTCTATACCAAATCATCAGTTTAAAAATTCGGCCATTTATGTTCTTTCCTCAACACTGGATGAAAACGACCTTAAGAGATCCAAAGCCAATCCCCTTGTTAAAGATTTCGCGAGCAAACCATTGAGCCCAGAGCAAATTGTAGAATTGCTTGGATAGCATAAAACAAAAAGGGGGCAATGAAGCCCCCAATCTTTTACTTACAGCCAAAGAATTATTTTCCTGAACTGAATTTTTCCATTTCTTTTTCAAAGGTATCCTTGAACTTTTCGTAGTTGTAGTCTGCCTTGATTTTCTCATTTTGAGAGAGACCTTTGCTGTATGAGTCTGCAATTTTTTGACCGCTCAACTCAATGGCAACGTAACTTACGAAAACACCATCGCCGCGCTGCGTCAGTTTTTCACAAATTTCAATTGCCCCTCTAAGCTCTTGATCAACCACTGTTCTGGCCATTTCCTGGAACGTCTCTGTAACTTCTTCCTTATTATTGAACTCTGTAGAGTTAACGTAGTTGTCACCTACGATTTTCATTGTAGTTGAGAGACTTTTGGCCAATTCGGTATTTGCATTGGATCTTGCCTTCTTCTTCGCTGTCTCGCGATCCATGCTCTCACCAGTAGCCGTTGCTCTGAAAGCTTCTGCGGTGCTTCTGTATTCACTGCCTGAGCAATATTCATTGATTAAAGTTTCACCGGCAGGCTTTGGTGTATCGGCAACTTTTTTCTTTTTACCGCAAGCAACAAGTGTTGACGCCCCTATAGCGGCGCAAACGAATAAGAGTTTAGTGTAATTCATATTTTTTTTTTGTAAAGTTATACATTTCTGTGTCAACAAATATACCGCGTTAAAAGTTAAAAAATCCGTTGAAGCATAATGGGAATGATTTGCTGCTCCAATTTCACTCCCGCTTTTTTGAAGGCATCATTTGTCGCCCCTAACTCATTGATACCAACTCCCTTGATTCCGTTTAACACCTCAGCATAACGAATTTCTCCAGAAATATTCTCCCTTAATTCTACCGTCAAATCAACGAATGCAAAAACGAAATCATCAGATTTCCCTCCTGGCTTGAGAATCGATTGAACACTCACCGAATAGTTGGATTCCTTCTCAATAGCGGAGGTTCGGAATCCTCTTTTTTGAATTTCGCTCATAACGGTATTTTTCAGTGAAAGCGTATTATTTCCATTATCGTTTACCGACATATAAAAAGTTGGTGGAACGAATATAATCGGAACGACAACTTGCTGACCGCGAATGCCCTTTAACAGGGATCTCTGCAATGGTTTGTCGAGATCCTCTGCAAGAAACAACTCAGGGTCGACTGATATTCTCAATTGATTCGTGTTACTTTTCGGCGAGACCTTTTCCACCGTAATTCGAACCTCACCCAATTCTGATGTGAATTGCGTCTTTGGCTTCATAAAAGACTCCTGCTCGTATTCATAAATTACCGCCAGAGAACGAGCAGCGTTATCACCGCTTTTAACTTTAACAATCAACTCATCACGAAATTTATTTTTCGAATCAAGCATCACCTTGTCAGCTCCAACCTCAAAACGCAATGATTCGAAAAGAGTCTGCATGGCTTTCATGATTTCATTATCCAAAAATATTTTTCCCATCGGGGACTCCATTTCATTAGGTTCTGTCCAATATTCTTTTATAGCAAACAGACCATGCATATACAAATCGAAAGCACTGGCGATATTTCCTGATTCAGCCGCTGAGGAACCCTTCTCCAAATAATCGTATCCAGAGCTAAGTGCCTGCCTTTTCTTATCACGTCTTTTCGAATAATACCGTTCTTTGTTGAGTCGATAAAAAACCCAATACTCATGATCATTTTCCCAAACACCCGCGACCTCAAAATCCTCAATCTTCTCGTCCGTTGTAGTTTTTACACTCGATAAGAAATCTTCGCTGAATGACTTATTTTTTTCTTGTGTATTCATGATTGTCGCACCCTGAACTCTCACACTAATCTCAGTGGCTAAATCATTCAAAGCGTTTTTTTTGGCGATACTCTGGAACTCTAGAGGTTGCGTCTTTTTATTGCACGAACCAATGCCGATGAACGAAGAAATATCATTAGGACGCTGACTGACCCATTCCGGGGGTGAAACAACCTCTCGTCGATGGATACCGGATGTATGCTTTTCCGCTCCACAAGCATTAAGCAAGGAAGCACAAAGAATAAAAACACCCAACCTCAAATTCATTTTACTAGTTCTTTCATTTTGGTGCTAATAGCGATAGCCACCTGCCCACCAACAGATTCGAACATTTCCTTGGATAGCCTTTGCGTTGTCTTGATGTCCTGTCGGGAATTACACAAACTCATAAGAGCCCTTTTATCTGCAACATTAAGGTTCGGCCCACCGTTTGCTCCACGCGGATATAAATCCCTCGGATCACCATCGTATTTAACATACAAAACCTCATCCTTCAAATCAAGGCGAATAATATCGGTTGATATTATCTGGCCTGATCTAAGGTCAATCAGCTTGTACTGAAATCCAATACTACTCGTGTTCTCCTGGTAATATTCAGTGTATGTCACCGGTCTATAGCTCGTTTGATAGGTGAATTTGCCGTCGGGCTGCTTCAATTTTTCCTGATAAGCCGCGAATCCATTCTTCTGCAATGAGCGCAAATTACCTTGACTATTTGTATGACTCAAGACATTGCCCGTGAGCAATGCCTGTGCACCCGTTAGCTCTCCAACCTGCACCGCCGTATTAGCATCTATAGAGCCCGATAATTGAAGTTTCTGTTCTTTCAGAACATCATTCATACTCGATCTGTCTACTATCCTCAAGAACGGGTCATTGATTGCTAAAAGGGCAGAAAGCGAATATGCGGAAACATTTACGGCAGGCTCCAAGTTTCCCGATGCACTCTCAAAGGCAACCATAGCAATGGAATACATACCCTTTGAGAGACACTCATCTTTGAGGACTTTGGCGTCCTTGTATCCTGATTTTGTGTTTACTACTTTTAAGAAATTATCATATCCCTCCCGATAATGTGACAATTCCATAGCCGCAACCCCTTTCTGATACAACGGCTCCATAAATGCGATATTACCGAGATCCTGTGCATCCTTGAAATCTGGCTGCAACCTTTTGATTTCATCAAACTTCAATTTCGCCTGGTCAAATTTACCCTCTTCCAGTAATGACGATCCGCTTGAATACAACTCATGCAAATACTCGTCTTTACTGTTATTGAAATCAAGAACATACATTTCGGGTATATCGAGACCTACGCCAAGCGCTTGCACTTTGGACTTATATTTTATGGCTGATTCATATGATTCTACTGCAGTTTTTGGGGTACCGAAACTCTTTTGCTGAGTGAATTCCAAAAGCATACCATTCAAAACATGTTGCCCGGTGCGTTTCAATCCAATTTGCGCTTCAACATTACTCCGATTTTTCTGAACAGCCGTGTAATAACTACTCGAAGCCTCCATTAATAAGCCTCCGGCCTCTTGCTTCTTTCCCAACTTAGTATAATAGCCACTCCCCTTACAAGCAACCAAAAGGATGACTAGCAAATAGAAAATGGATTGCCTTATAACCAGAGTCAATTTATTTACTCTCAATGTATTTGCTGAGATCATCAATTGAAGATTCAAATGAGAATGCATCGTTGATCGTGTAGTAATCAGCCTTGTTATAACAGTAGTCGTAGGCGTATTTCGCGTATGCAAGCTTACTTTCTTCAAAGGAGAAAAGCGACATGACTTCCTTTATTTGATTGCAAGAAAGACAATTTGCTTTGGTTACTTGCTTTGCAACCGTCATTTTAGAATCCTCGAACGACTTGGAGTTGATACTTTCCTTTGCTGTGCTGAATGAACCACTGGACATTGGATATCGACAATCATTCGAAGCACTTCCGTTATGCGATGCCTGACTCGCATTCCCCTGATGGGTCACTCCTGTAGAAGAAGAATGTGACGTTGTTGTAGTTTGTTGGGTTACTGTGGTAGTTGATGAGCCACTGGACACATCATCGTCAGAAATATTCATATTGATCCCCATGCTCACCCCGTTTATATTCATACCAACATTCACCGACTCACCCTTCGGCTGTGTAACTCCTTGGGAGCTTGTGGTTCTGGTCGTGGTGGTTGTCACGCTCGTGGAATTGCCGCTGCCACCAACCCTATCAACCGAAGAAGGTGCGTTGCCCTCTTGATTATCCACATCAGCAATTCTTCTTCCCTCATCCAAACCATCGTTGCCAATATCGTCTACCGCACCACCCTCACTCTGAGAATGGAATCTTATTACATACTCACCTTTTTTGTTTTTCTTCACCACATACGTGACCTCCGAATTGAATTGAACGGCAAAATTCGAGATCGAACAATCCTGCAAACTCGCATCTTCAAAATCGATGCGGGCCTGATAAAACTCAGACGTTAAACCGCTCACCTTAACATTCGATTTAGCCACAGCGTTCATGGGCTCACTATTCAAATAGAGCACAAACTTCTCACCCATTTCAGAGAAAACGCAAGCAGCAGCAACTTGACTGTATGCATTGCCTGCGGCGAACCACACAACCATCGATAATAATATAAATCGCATACTTTTTTTTCGTAAAAATAACGGAACACTTTCCGGTCGTGCAACCGCAAAAAAGGAATTAGATGTAGGAATTCTTTCTTAACTAAGATAAGATATCAGATCAAGACGAAGCCCAAAGTCCTTCCCAAACTGAAGATATGCCTCGTCGAGTTATCTGAAAAAACCAATATTGTTTAGTTCATTACCGCGCCTCTGACTTGTCCCCTGCTCAATGGGAATGCCTGAAAAGCCGAACTGTAAGAGAGAAGAAAACCAATTACATTTGCGGAAGGTTTGGAATTATCCGACAGCGACATTTTGCGCTCACCAGATTTACGACCATTGATTTTCTTGAGTGATGTAGAGTCTGCCATAAGCTAACTTTTTGTGCGTTTTATTGTGATTTTTTTTCCGAACGATAACCTTAACCAATTATTGCCAAGAATACAATTCAATCCTCCAAAATGCACCTGAAACATAGGTTTTACCTAATCATATTTTTTTTAGTCACTTGTTTTTCTTGCGAGAGCACAAGCAAAACCAGCGACTCAGAGATAAGGGGAGATCTGATGAAATACGCAACAGCAGTTTCCATACAACAGGATAACGACACCACATTTCATATCTATCTTTCCCATCCCGAAGAAAATCAATCGTATAGATCTGAGGTAATTCATTGGAAATACCGACATATTGAGCGTATCGGTTGTCTTTCCACAACACATATCCCCTATATCGATGCCCTCAAATGCAATCAATATCTCGTTGCTACGGGTTTTTCCGAATGTCGTCATTACCCCGAAATCAACTCGTCTATTCAAAATCACAACATCACCCATTTGACACAAGGTGAGGTTATGGATAGGGAACTATTGATTAAATCTGCACCAGAGCTATTTTTTACATACCCTTTCGGCGGAAACACCTGTCAAGACATGCTTGATGCGGGAATTGGATGTGTGCAGGTTACGGAATATCTTGAAGAGCATCCGCTCGGACGGGCAGAATGGATCAAATTGTTCGGCGTCTTATTGAACCGTTATGTGATGGCAGACTCCATCTTTAATGGCATTGAAAGGCGGTATAAGGAAACCATAGCCGTTTCACAACAGAATACCCCGCTCGTTTTTTTTGGAACGTTTGATGGTGAAGCGTTCTACGCACCGCCTGGCAATAGCTTTATTGCTCAATTGATCAGAGATGCAGGTGCTAAATATTACTTTGAAGATAGCAAGGGTTCATCCAACATTAGACTTGATAAAGAGCAAATGATTGAAATCGCAGCAAAGGCAAATTATATGGGAACCATTGAGTTCGGAAGGAATGAGTGGGCGCAAAATATTCTGGCATTATCAAAAGAAAACAATCCAATTCTATTCAGGTGTGACGCTTCTTACAAAGATTATTACGGCAAAGCAATATTGGAGCCCGATGTATTACTGCGCGACTTCATTCACATCTTTCACAGAAATGGAATATCGGGCGATAGTCTAAAATACTTCGAATTCTGTCAACCAAGGTAATTTAATCTTTTGCGCAACCCGAATAAAGCTAATATTGTCTTCACTGAAATAGATCTGTATTGAGTTTACACAAGAAAATTTTTGTCGTCATGGCGCTTCTCATAGGCGCCAACAATGCGCATGCTCAAGTTGTCATCAACGAGTTTTGTGTTGCGAATTATAGCGACTTCAACCCGGGCGACAATGAAGACTGGATTGAATTATACAATACCAGTGCGAGTAATCAAAACATCGGTGGCTATTGGCTGAGCGATGACCCTGCCAATCCCATGAAATGGCAGTTCCCGGCCAATACCATCATCAGCCCATCGGCCAGGCTCGTTGTTCTGCTCTCCGGTGCTGGCAATTATGACCCCAATATGTTTGGCTTCTTGAATACACAGTTTAGAGTTACACAAACCGATGGAGAGTCAATCATTTTCAGTAACTCCTCAGGTTCTATTATTGAATCTTACAACCTTTCTGTAATCGGCTCATTCCAGGCGAATCACAGTTATGGTCGACTCACCGACGGCGCCGCTCAAATGGGAATAATAACTTCTCCCACTGCAGATGCACCCAATACACCCGCGAGCATATTTACCTCCTACGCCGCAACCCCGATTTTGAGCATTCAGGCGGGATGGCAGAGCGGCCCTATCAATGTGAGCATCTCCGCAACCCCCGGCGATCAGATTTACTATACCCTCGATGGGTCTGAGCCCACGAATGCTTCGATTGCTTATTCCGGGCCTGTGGCAATCAGCGCAACCGCCGTGCTGCGCGCGATTGCATACTCTTCGGATCCGAATATCCTACCCAGTTTTATAGAAACTAACACCTACTTCTTTGGTAATGACATTCACCAAGTGATGATGGTGAGTATATCAGGATCAACCCTCAGCGATGGGAGCTGGGGATGGGGCGGTGGTGAATTGACACATATTGAGTTCTTCACTCCTCAAGGGGATTTTATTGCTGAAGCTACCGGTGACTCCAATGAACACGGCAATGATTCTAATGCGTATGATCAACGTGGTTTCGATTACATCACCCGCGATGCTATGGGCTATGATAATGAGGTCGAATTTCCCGTGTTCTCTTCCAGTGACAGGCCTTCTTATGAAAGGTTGATTTTCAAAGCAGCCGCAAATGACAATTACCCCTTCTCAGGTGGCGCACACATTCGTGACGCGTATGTACACAAACTCTCTGAGATTGGAAACTTACATCTCGACGAAAGAAAAGTTGAATCCTGTGTAGTATACATCAACGGAGCGTATTGGGGAGTGTATGATGTACGTGAAAAGGTGGATGATATCGACTATACGGATTATTATTATGATCAGGGCGACGGCTTTGTCGACTTCATCAAGACCTGGGGTGGCACGTGGAATGAATACGGTTCTGCAACTGACTGGAATACATTGGTGGGTTTTATCACCGGCAATGACATGACCGTTGCGGCGAATTATGATTATGTGCTTACGCAATACAATCACATGAGCTTAATAGATTATTTCATCTTGAACGGTTATGTGGTTTGTACCGACTGGCTCAATTGGAATACAGCCTGGTGGCGGGGGCGAAATCCTAATGGCGATGCAAGAAGATGGCGGTATGCTTTGTGGGACAATGATGCATCGTTTGGCCACTATGTCAATTACACGGGAGTTCCATCAACACAACCCAATGCTGATCCGTGTCAGATCGATGCGATGGGCGATGTTGGAGGTCAAGGTCATATACCCGTGCTCAATGCACTCTTTGACAATGAGAGTTTCTTTGGGGATTATATCCAGCGATACGCCACCTTATCGAATACCATCTTCTCATGCGACCAGATGCTCTACGTCCTCGACAGCATGATAGCAGTAATAGATCCAGAGATGGAGCGACAGGTGCAGCGATGGGGAGGAGATTATAATAGTTGGCTCAACAGTGTTCAAGAAATCCGAGACTTCATTCTTGCACGCTGTAATAGCACCGTAATTGGTGGCATTGAGAACTGCTATAACGTAACGGCTTATCAGGTCTCAGTAGAAATTGAAGGTACAGGAGCCATTGAATTTGCAGACGTCTCCTTGGATAACAACAATACACCTTTCAGCGGCACTTACTTCGGTGGGGCGCAGATTGCACTCCATGCCGAATCGGATGGATTGACCTGTGGAAATTTTGCCGGCTGGGAGATTACCTCAGGCACTGGAGTCATTGGTGATGCCAATTCACCCGACACCTATGTTGACATTTCCTCGGACGTGACTATTGTTGCTCACTTTGTTCAGCCCGACGGAGGCCCCGCAACCATCACCATTCTTCCTTCCCTTCCCGGTGCAGGTTCGATTCAAGTGGAAAATGTTGATCAGTTCATATTCCCGTTCAACTACAATTTGACGCCGGGTGATACCATCTCACTGCAAGCGTCGGCAAACGACTGGTACACCTTCGATCACTGGGAGAATTTATCCGGAGAAATCATTCCTACTGCCGATGCGAGTGTGATTGATTTTACTGCGTGTGCCTCTGACAGTATCATAGCAGTTTATACATACACTGAGCATTACATTGTGCAAGTCGAGTTCGATAACACGCAGCCTGTTCTGATAATTGTGGAAGGAGATACGCTTGAAAATCCGATCACAATCTTCGATTGGGAAGCCGGCTTGAGTTACTCCATCAGCGCGCTTTCGCAAGATCCCTGGACCGTCTTCTCCCATTGGGAAATCAACGGAAACAGCATCAGTCCCGACAGTTTGACACCACAAATTTTATTGGCACTTCAAGAGGCCGGAACGATTACAGCCATCTTCACCACCACACCTCATGCTTCCGTTGCTGTGCTCGTTGAACCCCGAAATACAGGAACCGTGCAATTTGAAAGAAATTTTTTCACCGGAGGTAATTTCATTACTACAGATAACACATTGGTGGAATTGGAAACTTTCATTGCATTAGATTTCCTGGCTGACGCCAATGAGTACTACGATTTTTCTCATTGGGAAGTGAAATACGCGAATCCATTTCCGGAGGAAACAGAAAAGAATATTAGACTGCGATTCACCCGAAGTGATACCGTTATCGCACATTTCAAAGAGCAGGAGTTCAATTTATTTATACCCAATGCCTTCACCCCAAACAACGATGGTGTCAATGACGTCTTCCTGGTACAAGGCAACGCTGTTGACACGACTCAGTTTGAAATGACGATCTTTAATAAGTGGGGGCAGCCGATATTCCATACAGAAGATATTCAGGAGGCCTGGCTTGGTGATTTCGAAGGAAATGGATATTACATCAGTGATGAAATTTACTACTATCTCATTCGAACCAAATCTGTCTTTGAGTTAGAAAATAAAGTTTTCAAAGGATCATTTATCGTATTCCGTTAATTTCAACCCAACTTTCAAAACCTCAACCGTATGAAAAAAATTATACTCTCGCTTGCAATCATCGCACCGATAATTTGCAATGCTCAGGTAACCTTCACCAATATGGCGAGTCTGCTGCAACCGGTGAATGGGTCTTATGGCAATCTCGCTTCAGACATGAATGGCGATCATTTGGATGATATCGTGCGAGTCGCGGCAGATGGCATATATATCGATTATCAGCAGCCGGGCGGTGGTTTTCAGGGTGCATTTTATCCCATGGCAATTGTAAATCTTCCCAGCTGGAGCATCTGTGCAGCAGACATCGACGCAAATGGTTACAATGATTTATGTCTCGGTGCCGGGAATGCCGTTTCTTTCGTATATGCCAATGATAGCGGCACCGGATACACCGAGGTCGCTCACCCAGAATATATTTTTACGCAACGCACCACGTTTGCCGATATTGACAATGACGGCAACCTCGATGCATTCGCCAATCATGATGTAGATCAATGTCACCCCTACAGAAATGTCAACGGTGAGCTTGTCCTAGACTTTTCCTTGATCCAAACCCTCGACGTTGGTGGGAATTACGCAGCCATTTGGGTAGATTATGACAATGATTGGGATCAGGATCTATACATTACCAAATGCAGAGGTGGTGCTGCTTGGGGCGATGCGCAAAGGATCAATCTACTCTATAAAAACAATGGGGATGGCACGTTCACTGAAGCCGGTGCCGAGGCCAATCTCAACGATGGCAATCAGAGTTGGGTAACTTGTTTTGAAGACTTCGACAACGACGGTGATTTCGATGCCTTCATTGTGAATCACTACAGCGGTGATGTGCCTGGAGGTCCTGCCAATAAATTCATGAGGAATAATGGCGATGGCACATTCACTGATATCATCGCAAGCACCGGAATCAATGCAGAAGACTTAGGGGCATGGAATGCAGATGCATGGGATTTTGACAATAACGGATATGTGGATGTGTACTCCGAGATGGCAACTAACTGGTACTGGAATAACGGAGATGGCACTTTCACGGCGGGTGCATCAACGGGCTTTACCCGCGCAGGAATTGGAGATTTCAACAACGACGGATACATGGATGCCATCAGTGGAAACTCTCTTTGGATGAACGATGGCAATCAGAACCACTACATCAAGTTCAATCTTGAGGGCATCGTATCCAATCGCAGCGCTCTTGGAGCCCGTATTGAGATTTATGGAGATTTTGGAATGCAAGTCAGAGAGGTGAGATCGGGCGAAAGCTTTAGTCCCGGTTCTACGCTGAGCGAGCATTTTGGACTTGGATCATTTACCAGCGTTGATCAGGTGATAATCAAATGGCCTAGTCAGCAAGTAACCACCATCAACAACCCTGCGATTGATCAAACACACTATATACTGGAGGCCTCGTGTATGAATCCGCCGATCGCGATTGCGGCATCAGGCGCTACTGAAATTTGCCCAGGGCAATCAGTTATTCTCACAGCTCCTTCAGCAAGCACCTATACATGGAACACAGGCGCTAACACCTCGACATTGGAAGTTACCGAATCTGGATCGTATTACGTAGTTGCCTTTGATGCATCAGGATGTGCCGCAGTTTCGAATAACATAGTAGTTACAGTGATTGAAGAGTCGCTTCCGACCATTCAAATGATTGGTGAATCTGTTGCCTGTGAGGGCGAAGAGGTAATACTTACCTCCAGCGCGGCCGCAACTTATGAGTGGAGTGAAGGATCTAACGGCCAGAGCATCGTGGTTTCAGAGACCGGAGATTATTATGTGCAGGTATCCGGACAATGTTCGGGAGTGTTCTATACCAGTGAAATGATCCACGTTGAAATCCTCTCAGCACCCGCTCCGGTAGCAAATGATATTACAGTCAATGCGAACTCCACAGCGACCCTTGTGGCGGCAGGTGAGAATCTTCAATGGTACGACTCATCAGATTTAACCAACTCTGTAGGTAGCGGCAGCACCTTCACAACCCCCGTAATTACAAACAATACAAGTTATTGGGTGCAGAGTGAAACCACCTATGGCGGCGAGGCACAGGTGGGTGGTATGCTTACATACAACATCAACTCAGGTGGTTTACCGTCTACGGGCGGTGTGCTTTTCTTTAATGCTACCGAGCCATTTACTCTAGAACAGGTTACTGTGAATGTGCCTTCTACTTCAAGCGCGGGACCTCGCACCATTCAGCTTTTCGATGCGAGCAACGCTGTAATTCAAGAATTGATTGTTGACTGTGATCTCGGCGAAAACGTAATAACGCTCAACTTCGACGTGCCCGCAGGAAACGCCCTCTCTATTGGTTGTGCGGAGAACAACCTGTTCAGAACAAACGCTGGTCTCGCCTACCCATATTCTATCGGTGATATCGGTGAAATTTATGGCAGCACCAATGGTACTGGTTATTACTACTACTTCTATAACTGGCAAATACGCAAGCAAAGTTTCACTTGTTTATCCGAACCAACCGAGGTTGAAATCACTGTTGTAGGCATAGAGTCAAATGAATCACTCTATACCAACGATATATATCCGAACCCGGCTACTGAGACGTTAAATTTTCGTTGGAGTGGCAGTATGGATATCATTATTCTGCGCGATGCCGCTGGACAACAGGTAGCCACTTTGAATTGTAACGGGAAGCAGATGTTGAGTATCTCACCGAAGCTGGCAGATGGCTTTTACAGTGCCGAATTTGTCTCCGGTGCCAACCGTCAAAGAAAATCTTTTGTTATCATAGGGAAATAGGTAGTTTAGAATTCAGACCCAGGGCACATTCACGGAAGACGCCAAAGGGAAATAGAGCCATCAGGTTCTTGTTATGCACCCTCAAAGTCCTTCACGCAGGCAGCTCATGGACTGGTCCGCGTTTCTACTACAACTTTGATGGAGCACATACCAGAGAATCATGCAATCTTGTATGTAGAATCATCTCATTCAAGATAAGACCTGAAATCCTTGGCAGAGATGAGCTTGAAGTGCTTTGTAGAACATGGATTTAGAGTTCGGACTCATGAGCCGCCATTTGCGAAAAATCTCAGGGCTATGTAGAATCATCCGCTTCGATAGATAGATGTTTCAGAAAGCGCAGGCACTATTCTCCGCACAAATGCGGCAAATGTTGTAATTATTCACCGCACGTCCGAAAAAAATTCGGAGCTGCGCCGCGGAACCTCTTTAAGAAAATCCCCCCCCCCGCAAGGCCTTTAAAAGCTCCGGCCTTGCAGGACCGGAGCAGTAACAAATCGTTTTATTCAAACGATTTGTAAAATTTAATCCCTCAGGCAGCGGACGCTCCAACCGAAGTTAGCGGGGCCGAAGGAGTCAGTGGCGTAGGGGCCGTACAGCCTCCGGCCATACGCGCTGCCGGAATCGTACTGGGTACTGCTCCACCAGTAGCCGTCGAGGCCCATGTTGAAGTAATCTCCATCTATCCAGCGGCAACCACCCGGGAGAGCTGAGAAGCCGCTGATGTTGGTCCCCTCTACACTTCCTTCATCCCAATATCCATCACCACCCTCTATAGTACCGGCGCTCCTCATTGCTATGCCCGCCACATTCGGCGCGGTATATCCCCCATCAGCACTCGGATCTATATAGTTAATCATAGTGCTCCATTCTTCATCACTCGGCACATGCCAGCCCGCGGGACATAAACCTCGGGAGTCAACGCATGCGTACCAATTGTACAACTTACCATAAGGACATGCATTGTTCTCATCGTTGTTGTAATAAGCCAACATACCTTGTGTGGTGTTGCTCCACCATGCATTTGAATTTGCCGAAGGAATAACTTCACCATTGCGGTAGGTATTCGTGTTTAGGTTCTCTGCCATCCACTCTTGGGTGCCAATGACAATCGTCTTGTAAATATTGCCCTGCTGGTCAGTCATACTGCCATACGTGAGATTCGGGTTATGCACGTATTGGGCTCCGCATGTGTGGAACGTGTTGGGAGGGAGAACTAAAACGCTGGCAGTGCACGACTGCCCGCCGATACTTACAACAAAAACGGCGTTACCGATGCTATTGGGTGTGCCGGTGATAGAAAAAACAAGATTACCGGAGGCAGCGAAATTACCTGCCGGTATGCTCGCTGTCAATCCTGTAACACCTGTAGAATTAATACTTTGTGCAGAATATGAGCCCAAATTACCCCCAGTATAGGGGAGTGTTACTGATGCGCCGCTAACGGGCAAACCCTCTGCCAAATAACCTACCAGAACGGCGCCATTGCAATTCAACGCGGTGACCGCGCTTGCAGCGACGGATAACAAAATGGTGCATGACTGCCCGCCAATACTGATAGCAAATGAGGCGTTACCGCTGCTATTGGGAGTGCCGGTGATAGAGAAAACAAGATTACCGGAGGCAAAGAAATTACCGGCCGGTATGGTCGCTGTCAATCCTGAAACACCGGTAGAATTGATACTTTGTGCAGAATATGAGCCCAAATTACCGCCAGAATAGGGGAGTGTTACTGATGCGCCGCTAACGGGCAAACCCTCTACCAAATCACCTACCAGAACGGCGCCATTGCAATTCAACGCGGTGACCGCGCTTGCAGCGACGGATAACAAAATGGTGCATGACTGCCCGCCAATACTGATAGCAAATGAGGCGTTACCGCTGCTATTGGGAGTGCCGGTGATAGAGAAAACAAGATTACCGGAGGCAAAGAAATTACCTGCCGGCATGCTCGCTGTCAATCCTGTAACACCCGTGGAGCTGATATTTTGTGCGGGATATGACCCTAAATTACCTCCTGAATAGGGTATCGATAGAGAGGCGCCACTCAGTGTTAAGCCCGCTACAAAATCACCTTCAATTTCAGCACCATTACAATTCAACGAACTAACTGAGCTTGCACCGATGGGCACAACGATATTGCACGACTGACCTCCAATGCTGATAGCAAATGATGCGTTACCGCTGCCATTCGGGGTTCCTGAAAGGTTGAAAATAAGGGTGCCGTTTCCATTGACAAAGTTGCCAGATGCAATGGTTGCAGAAAGGCCGGTTACACCAGTAGAATTGCTGCTTATAGAGTTGTATGCGCCGCCATTACCACCCGTGTAAGAGATCACTATTGATCCGTCGGATAGTGCAAAACCATTGACAAAAGTGCCCGTAACTTGCGGTGCAGAGCAATTAATGGAAGAAACTACACCTGCAACAATTGGGATTAGCAAATTACAGTTCTGACCAGCGAGCAATAGATTAAAGCTTGCAGCTCCAGAGGATTGCGGATTACCCGACACAATCAAAGTGATTGATCCATCACCCTGCAGAAGTGTTCCAGCGTCGAGGACAGCTGTCATTCCACTCACACCGGTTGAGACAAACGTTTGTGATTCATAGGCACCACCGTTACCCGCGGTGTATGGTATGGTAAGTATTGCGTGAATTATAGGAACGCCCACAATAGGCGAAACATTGAGAGAATAGCTACTGCAGTGAAGTGATGACACCTGTGCATTTTGAAACGTCGTAAACATTACTTCGTTGCCATAGGTAGTAGAAACGCTATTGGTTGCATAAGCTCTGGCATAATAGGTGGTTGCCTCTACAAGGCCGTCGACTATACATGAGAATACACCAACGCCGGAACCTGAAATACAATGAGAATTGCTAAGACTTGCCCCAGGCGTTGTGGAGTAACACACACCTCTTTCAGTTACGCTTGTGAGGCCTTCAGAGGATACATTGCCTGATAGAGCGGCAGACGTGGCTAATACTTGTGTAGACTCTAAAGTTACTACCAAGGGTGCACCCATTAGGGGAGTCTGAAAGGACACTTGATTGCCATATGCAATACCCATGTCGTTGACTGCATAAGCACGAACGAAGTATGTCGTATTTTCAGTTAGGCCCTTCACGGGTAGCGAGAAACTACCGGCACCCCCTGCGGAGTTTAATACCATATCTGAGGTATCCGGCCCCTGCTCTGTGGACCAGCAAACGCCTCGAACCATGATGTCATTACCGCCATCAGATGTAACCTCACCTCCTAAAGTAGCAGAATTCACATTGATATTAGTGACTTGTGCAGTTGTAACTGAAGGAATGGTATCCAGCACATCTGTTGTGGTGAACTCAATGCTCGCCCCATAGGAAATTCCCACTTCATTAGCGGCATAAGCGCGAGCAAAATAAGTGGTATTACGCAGCAGTCCGTTGACCTGCACTGCATACTCTCCTTCCGCACTTCCCCCTGCCACTTTGCCGCTTGCAATGGTGGGCGAAGGACCTGTACCAAAGCATATACCCCGTTCAGAGAGAGGTGCATCACCATCCCATTCAACAATACCTCCAATCGTGACCTTGGTGTTGCGGATATTACTTACAGCACCTGTCTTCACTACGGGCGGCCGTTGCAACTCTTCCAGTTTCCAGCGCAAATCACATGACAAACCGGAGCACAAGCAGATGGCTATCCACAAAAATTTAATGATAAGGGTTGGTTGGTGCTTCATTTATACTGATGATCTCATATTGCGTAAACAGCATCGAATCTGCGTGGCAACGATACCATTTCCATGTTTCCTTCCAAAGATATTTTTTACTACCCGTCTCTTCATGCTTATTTAGCCGAGATTTTCCCCTCAAATATGATCTTGCCGTTGCCCTCATAAAGATCCTTGTTGCGGTTGGCTAATTTTTTGTTTTCGATTCCTTTCTTAAAGGTGAGCCAACCATCGTACAATCCAATACCGAAGGATAGACCGAATGAACATATCGCCAGTCGACTGAACTTTGTTGCGGCCTGATAAGTGCTTGTTGCATCGGGCTCAGTTGTCGCAATTTCGTAGGCATCATATTGCTTCCGAAAATTGCCGTAACTATAAATACCAACTCCGGCGCACACCGCAAAACCTAACAAGCGGCTCCAGCCCTTCCTGCCTCCTGTCACCTTCAGAGACCCCAACCCCGGCAACAAAAGGGAGTACGCCGCGTTTCCCGGGCCTGTAGTACAATGAAAGTCCGTTATTGTTAAACGCGTCATGCGGTCGTTCCTGCTCTCTCTGACATCAAATCTGCCTATAGGATATTCCAATGATTTCAGATGACTCTCTATTGGACCATAAAAACTACTGTTTAAGTTCCTGCTCATCTTGCCAGAATATTTGAAACTCCAATGCGAGATGTCAGCATCGATGATTTCCACCTTGAATTTCACATTCGGCTTGTCAAACTCATCAAAGGTTTGCAAGACATTCCATACCACCTTTTTACTACCGGCCGATTGATCAAAGCCAATATCTCCACTAAGACCGTTTTCAATGCGCATCCATTGGTATCCGCCATCAGGACTAAACGACAGCCGAGTACATACCTTCTTATCCGTCTCTAGCTCGTAAGTTATTTCTATTGCAGTGCCATTTTGTTGCGCGCGTATTTGCCTTACTGCCTGAGCAACAGCTACAACATTTGTCATGAAAAAACTCAATGACACGCAAATGCCGGTGCGCAACAAATTCAGCATCGTTGGGCTATCAATCCCAATCATAATCTTTTGCGTCATCCAATACATCTCGTCCGGTAAGCATTTGTGGTGTTTGTGATTTGCCAATTCGTACCACCTCTCGGGCTACATTATCCTTTACATATTCCATCATTTCCGAAAAATTGCCCTGGGCACGATTTTCCTTGATCCATCTTAATAAAAAATAGGTGAAATATCCATGTTGTTTTTCATGATACACAGCACTTGCCTCATTACCTGAGCTTGATGCAAGCACAACAAGGTTGGCAGGAACACCATCTATGCGCTGAACGATTTTGATACCCTTCATGGCAACCAGTTCGCCCGCCCTTGCGCCACCGCTAAAACAAGCATCCAAAATTACCGTAACCTTACGCGATGAAAACTTACTCAATCTATTGTAGACCTCTGAGAGTGCGAGCCCATCACTGGCATTCGTTCCGCTCACATCCACCGGAATGAGATAAGGTGTATTGGTTCCCTCTTCAGGTAAACCATGACCGCTATAATAGAAAATCACCTCAGCCTCCCCTTTATCAAGTTCCATCCACCTCTCAATCTTATTCAATTCCTGCGACATTCTCGCCTTGGTGCCATCCGTAACAACGAGAACATTACCCGCAGGAACACCGAGGGTTGTCTTAGCATATTCGGCGAATATATTGGCATCATTGATAGCATAAGGCACATCTACCTCCGCAGTGAGTCCCGTTGAATTTGCCGCATAATGTTCGTTGCCTATACAGATCGCATAACGCTTAGGATTTGTGGCCACACCTTGCGGAATGTCCTTATCTACGTCACTTCTCAGACTGCCCGCGTTGATCGCTGTTGCCACGGGCGCTTGAGCGGTTAGAGCGATACTGGCAGAGGCCGTTGGTTGTTCCAACTTAAATGATTTTGACCATTGATAGGTTTGTCCGCTCGCGTCGCGCATCTCAACCTTTACGGGAATTTCTGTACCCGAAAAAAGTTGATTTAAAATCAATTCGTATTTGACCAATTGCGATGCATTGGGAGCCAGTCGTTGAAACTGTACTTGCGGATTACCTGAAAGTAATACCGTATTCTCCGGGAGAATTAAATTCACCGTAGCATCCATTGATATACCTTGTCCGATATTCTGTACAAGCAAGCTCAATTCGAAGGCTTCCTTACGAATCAATTTGCCTGACTTAGAGGTTACATGTTGATCAACCACATCAAGTTTAGGCAGGCGCGCAGCGAAGGTTTGTACCTGCATTGTGAATTCATCCAAACCAAATCCGTTAGGTTCGTAAACACTGATTACGAAATCCACAATTTGGTCCTTCACGTTTTGACCAGCACTCACAGGGAATACCACATATGAGGACTCATTTTTTTTAATTACCGGGATTCCGGCGTCAGATTCAAAATTCAGATCGGTGTCCTTTTGCTTACTGTTTACTTTCAGGCGAAGTCCATTTGCATCACCGTAGCCCTCATTTTTTATTTCGAAGCGAATCTGACAGCTTTCCTTGCCATCAATGGCATTGTTACCATTGGGGTCAATAAGCTCAACGGAATTGGCTACCATCTTCAGCAATGGTGGCTCCATTTTCTTTTTAATACTAAACTGATACGAAGAGCTCACTGCTTCCGTCTGTCCAAATACCAACAGACAGAGTAAGAGCAGCGACATCAAGGAAATGATTTTTTTCATTACGATGTAAGACTGCGTCAAATATATGCAATACAAATGAACGCGATTGCTTAATTGTGTACAGCCCAACAGATGGGTTTTGCATTTGATCCCCTTGAAAGCACCTTGCAAAGGAGAACCCAACATAACCTTTAACCCCTCAGAAAAATGACTCCACGTCGCCTAATTCAAAATATAAACGCAACGCCTGTCCTGCCACTTCCCTATTCCACCGCACTGTTATAAACAGCTCGGGCTGCCTTGAGGGCAGCCCGAGACTGTAAAATCACCACACAAATCAATCCTCTTTCTTTTTACGTCTTGTTGCTTTGGGCTTTGCTTCAGTAGCGTCTGCGCCTTCTGCTGCAGGTGCCTCTGCGCCATCTTCTGCCTTCTTCTTGGCAGTGCTGCGACGTGTACGCTTTTTGGCAGTAGCTGCTTTCGCGGCCTCATTGCCATAGATGGTGTTGAAATCCACCAACTCAATCATCGCCATCTCAGAGTTGTCGCCATGACGGTTGCCCGTTTTAATGATACGCACATAGCCGCCCGGACGATCTGCAATCTTCGGAGCTACTTCACGGAATAGTTCAGAAACTGCCTCCTTGTTTTTGAGGTAGCTGAAAACCGTTCTTCTGCTGTGCGTGCTATCGGTCTTGGATTTGGTAATCAATGGCTCAATATACACTCTCAACGCCTTGGCCTTAGCGAGTGTGGTATTGATGCGCTTGCTCTCAATCAATGAGCAAGCCATGTTACTGAGCAATGCAGCGCGGTGCTCCGACCTGCGGCTCAGATGATTTACTTTTCTTCCGTGTCTCATATCAATTCAGTTTATGTACTGAGAGTTTTAGTCTCTGTCCAGTTTATATTTTCCCACGTTCATCCCGAACTGAAGGCCCTTACCTTCCACAAGCTCTTCCAACTCAGTGAGAGATTTCTTACCGAAGTTGCGGAACTTCAACAAATCGTTTTTGTTGAATGCAACGAGGTCGCCCAGTGTATCGATATCCGCGGCCTTGAGGCAGTTCAATGCACGTACGCTCAAGTCCATATCCACCAGCTTCGTCTTGAGGAGCTGACGCATGTGCATCGAAGTTTCATCGAAATCATCCACCTCTTTCTTGGCCTCCTGCTCGAGCGTAATACGCTCCTCGCTGAACAACATGAAGTGGTGAATCAGAATCTTTGCGGCTTCCTGCAATGCATCTTTTGGCGTGATAGAACCATCGCCCTGGATTTCAACCAATAACTTTTCGTAGTCGGTCTTTTGCTCCACACGGAAGTTCTCTACGCTGAACTTTACATTCTTAATCGGTGTGAAGATGCTGTCGATAGCGATAGTGCCGATGGGTGCAGAAGAAGTTTTGTTCTCTTCAGCCGGACGATAACCGCGACCGCGACCGATTGTGATTGTGATATTCAACTTCACTTTAGGGTCCATGTTGCAAATCACGAGATCGGGATTCAACACTTGGAAAGCCGTTGTGAAATTGCTGATATCGCCTGCTTTGAATTGATCCTGACCGCCGATGGTGATTACCAGCTTCTCGTAGTCAGTGCTATCGATCTGACGCTTCAAACGAACCTGCTTGAGGTTCAGCACCATCTCGGTTACATCTTCTACAACGCCTTTCACGGTTGAGAACTCGTGTTCTACACCTTCAATCTTCACGGAGGTAATTGCAAAACCTTCTAATGAAGACAGCAGAATACGGCGCAGCGCATTACCGATTGTGATACCGAATCCGGGCTCAAGCGGACGAAATTCAAATGAACCATTGAAATCATCTCCTTCGAGCATGATCACCTTATCAGGTTTTACGAAATCAATTATTGCCATGGATAATATTTACTTTTTGTTCGTTTATATTCTCTGTTATCAGCAGGATTACTTAGAGTACAATTCCACAATCAACTGCTCACGGATATTCTCCGGAATCTGCGCTCTTTCGGGCATATTGAGGAATACACCTTGTTTCTCTGCATCGTTCCAATCTAACCAGTCGTAACGCTTTCTGTTGGCAAGAGCCATGGTTACTGTAGGCAGAGACTTGGAGCGTTCGCGCACTGCTACGCGATCACCGGCTCTGAGGGTATAGGAAGGAATATTCACTACCTGTCCGTTTACAGTTATGTGGCTGTGACCCACCAATTGACGGGCGCCCATGCGGCTGGCTGCAAGACCGAGGCGATACACGGTATTATCGAGACGTGACTCGCACAATCCCAAAAGAATCTCACCTGTTACACCCTGACGAGCAGAGGCCTTCTTGTAAAGGTTCTCAAACTGTCTCTCGAGAATACCATAGGTGTACTTCGCCTTCTGCTTCTCCATCAGCTGCACGGAATATTCTGACTGCTTACCGCGACGCTTGTTAGGACCATGCATTCCGGGAGGGTAATTCCTCTTTTCCAGATTCTTATCCGGACCGTAAATAGGTTCACGAAACTTCCTCGCAATCTTTGACTTTGGGCCTGTATATCTTGCCATTTCTGTTGATTATAAATTTAGATTCTTCTACGTTTTGGTGGACGACAACCGTTGTGCGGCATGGGGGTGATATCCACAATCTCAAGCACCTCGATACCGGTGTTGTGAATCGTACGGATGGCAGATTCTCTCCCTGCACCCGGACCTTTCACAAATACCTTCACCTTGCGGAGACCGAGATCCATTGCCTCACGGGCCGCTTGCTCTGCAGCCAACTGCGCGGCATACGGAGTGTTTTTCTTTGAACCCTTGAAGCCCATCTTACCTGCAGACGACCATGAGATCACCTGACCGGAATTATTTGTGAGACTCACAATGATATTGTTGAAGGTAGACTGAACGTGCGCCTGGCCTACTGCCTCGATGGCCACATTTTTCTTCTTCTTTTTTTCAACTTTCGCCATTATATATGGTTTTTATGGTTTTGCCCTAACGGGTATTTTCAGTTTTATTAGTTACCCTTACTTGGTTACCTTCTTCTTGTTGGCCACTGTCTTACGCTTTCCTTTGCGGGTACGAGAGTTGTTCTTGGTACTCTGACCTCTTACCGGCAAACCTGAGCGGTGACGAATTCCGCGGTAGCATCCAATATCCATCAAACGCTTGATACTGAGCTGCACCTCCGAGCGAAGTTCACCTTCCACCTTCAGCTCTTCGGTAATAAAACCTCTGATCTTTCCGAGTTCAGCGTCATTCCACTCTTGCACCTTCTTATCGTAGCTTACTCCGGCAGTTTCGAGAATACGGCGCGCCGTGCTTCTTCCGATACCGAAAATGTATGTGAGACCGATTTCGCCTCTCTTGTTACGGGGTAAGTCTATACCTGCTATCCTAGCCATTGTATTGTTTTGTTATTTGGATTAACCTTGACGTTGTTTGAATTTCGGGTTCTTCTTGTTGATTACATACAGCTTTCCCTTGCGGCTTACAATCTTGCAGTCCGCGCTGCGCTTTTTAATAGATGCTCTTACTTTCATCTCGTTTCGTTTTTTCGGTTTATGACCGTTTATTTATATCTAAAACTAATTCTTCCTTTTGTCAAATCATATGGCGACATCTCCACCTTCACCTTATCACCGGGGAGTATCCGTATGTAGTGCATACGCATCTTTCCGGAGATGTGAGCCGTGATCATGTGACCATTCTCTAGCTCCACTCGGAACATCGCATTGGAGAGAGCCTCTGTGATCACACCATCTAACTCGATGGAAGATTGTTTTGCCATTTAATTACCTTTCTTTATTCTATTCAACTATATCAACACCTTTTGCCCGAGGGCCTTTTCAATCATTTCAAAACTGGACAACACTTCAGCCTTTCCCTTCCTCACTGCTACAGTGTGTTCGAAATGCGCGCTGGGCTTACCATCTGCACTTACCACTGTCCACCCATCTTTTAACTGCCGCACACGCGCCGTTCCCAGATTGATCATCGGTTCGATAGCGATGACCATACCTTCCGTCAGCATCACCCCATTGCCCCGTCGACCATAATTTGGTACCTCAGGTGGTTCATGCAAATTCTTACCCACTCCATGTCCCACAAGATCTCGCACCACACCATATCCATGAGCTTCTGCCTCAGTTTGCACCGCTGCGGAAACATCACCGATTCTTTTGCCTACCACCGATTGCTCGATAGCCAGCTCCAAACACCGCTGGGTTACCTTCATCAATTCTGCCAGCTCCAGACTGATTTCCCCCACCGCGAAGGTGTAGGCCGAATCTCCCCAGTAACCATCTTTAATGATGCCGATGTCCACCGATACGATATCACCGTTATTCAACGGCGATGAGTTGGGCACACCATGCACTACGGCCTCATTGACACTGGCGCAGATGGAAAACCCGTAGCCCTTGTATCCAAGAAAGCCGGGAACCGCGCCATGGTCTCTAATGAAAGTCTCTGCCCACGCATTGAGCTCCAGGGTTGTTACACCCGGTTGCACTCTCGGCGCAAGCATCGCCAAAGTCTCTCCAATAAGTAAAGAACTCTTTCGGATGAGGCTTATCTCATCCTCCGTTTTCAAAATCGGTTTCCCGGCCATTAGGCAGAGTAACCCGAGCTTAGCGCAGTAGTGGTTCGTCCGCGCACCCTGCCGGATTTCATCAACCCGTCATAATGTCTGGACAATAAATGCGTCTCGATCTGTTGCAACAAATCAAGAATAACTCCCACTGTGATCAACAACGATGTACCACCGAAGAAGATCGAAAACTGCTGTGTCTTAATCAATCCAACCATCATCACCAATGCCGGCAGGATAGCTATGGCGCCCACAAACATTCCGCCTGGCAGAGTGATTCTGGAAAGCACATTGTCAATGAATTCAGCCGTTGGTTTACCTGGTTTTACACCCGGTACAAAATTTCCGTTTCTCTTGAGGTCATCCGCAATTTGCTGCGGATTGGTAACAATCGCAGTGTAGAAAAACGTGAAGAGAATGATAGAACAGAACAACAAAATATTGTACCCCCATCCCTGAATATTGGTGAGACTCGCGAGGATTTCACTGTCCTGGAAAGTTTCAGTGCTGCGCAAATAGAGCGGCACGAACATGATGGCCTGTGCAAAGATGATTGGCATTACACCAGCAGAGTTCACACGCAGCGGGATATACGATCTTGCTCCCTCACCTTGAGGCATATGACCACCGCCGGCGGCCATTTTCGCCATTTGAACAGGAATACGACGCACTGCTTGTATCACTGCAATTGCAACTCCCACAACAATCAGGAGAATGGCAAGCTCAATCAGGAAAATGAATGCAGACTGCGACTTCCATTCGCTAATGAAACCCTTGGGGATATCCGATATGATACCTGTCATGATGATCAGCGAAATACCATTTCCGATTCCTTTGTCGGTGATTTTCTCACCCAACCACATCACGAAGAGGGTTGAGCAAGTAAGAATAATCACTGCTGAAATCAACCAACTGAAGCTG
The DNA here is from genome assembly GCA_964555295.1 of uncultured Comamonadaceae bacterium. GTDB lineage: Bacteria > Bacteroidota > Bacteroidia > Flavobacteriales_D > Sanyastnellaceae > CAZKRL01. The sequence continues at coordinate 48,096 of CAZKRL010000017.1, forward strand.
TCAGGATAGGCGCCCGCTGGCAACGTGCTCTTGATATATCCCGGAGCTTGCACCAAACCGATTGCAATAGTAAGCATTCGGGTGTACTGATTGATTTTCTTTCTTCCGCTTTCACCTTCGCGCTGAAGTTTCGTGATGGAAGGAACAGCAAGCCCCAACAACTGCACAATAATAGATGCACTGATGTAAGGCATGATACCGAGGGCAAAGATGGAGGCCCGGCTAAAGGCACCGCCGGTGAATATACCGAGGAAACCGAGGAGACCTCCTTGCGCTCCTGCATCGAGCTGTTTTGAATCCACCCCAGGGAGTACGATAAACGAACCCACACGGTACACCAACAACAACATCAGCGTAAAGATGATTTTACGGCGAAGCTCGTCGTGATTCCAGATGTCTTTTAAGCGTTGGTAAAATACTTTCATGTCTTCTTTAAAGTGTTACTGCTTCTCCTCCGGCCTTTTCGATAGCGGCCTTTGCTGTTGCAGAAAATCCGTGAGCACTAACTTTCAATTTGCTTTTGAGTTCTCCGCGACCCAGAATTTTCACCAAATCCTTCTTGGCGCAAATTCCATTGCTGACAAGAATTTCATGCGTGATTTCAGAAACAGAGAGTTTGTCTGAGAGTGTCTGCAACAAATCGAGGTTGATGCCTTTGTATTCAACTCTGTTGATGTTGCGGAAGCCAAACTTTGGCAGACGACGCTGCAATGGCATTTGTCCACCTTCAAAACCAATCTTACGCTTGGTGCCTGAACGTTGTCCTGCACCCTTATGTCCACGACCAGAAGTTTCTCCTAATCCTGAGCCCGGACCGCGACCTACTCGCTTTCTGGTGGTTACCGATCCTGAGGCCGGTTTCAATGTATTTAGTTTCATCGTTCTTTGAACTTATCAGCTCGTTTTACTTGTATTCAACTTTTAGCATGTGCCCTACCGCTCTGATCATACCGGCGATATTAGGGGTAAGCTCCTTTTCTACGGGAACATAGAGCTTCTTGATTCCGAGCGCCTGAATGGTGGCCTTTTGACGGGCGGGCCTGTCGATTGCGCTCTTCATTTGGGTAATAATCACTTTTGCCATGACTTTATTTCTTTGAGGATTATCCGTTATACACTTTATCTACCGGGATGCCACGCATGCGGGCGATCTCTTGAGCGCTGCGCAGACGAGAGAGTGCATCCAGTGTTGCCTTCACCACGTTGTGTGGATTGGATGAACCTTTGGATTTTGCCAATACGTCCGTTACACCTGCAGATTCCAACACCGCGCGCATCGCACCACCGGCGATTACTCCGGTTCCGTGAGAGGCTGGCTTGATGAAAACACGTGCTCCGCCGTATTTACCTGCTTGCTCATGCGGGATGGTACCCTTGTGCACAGGAACCTGAATGAGGTTTTTCTTGGCATCTTCAGTAGCCTTGGTAACAGCCTCGGCAACTTCTTTCGACTTGCCTAAACCGTGGCCAACAACGCCCTTCTCGTTGCCTACAACCACGATGGCTGCAAACCCGAATGTACGTCCGCCTTTGGTTACCTTGGTCACGCGATTTACCGCAACCAGCTTGTCTTTTAATTCTGTTTCGCTTGAGCGAACCGTTCTTTTTTCTGACATCTATTGGTATGGTTAGAATTTGAGTCCTGCTTCTCTTGCTGCTTCCGCAAGCGATTTCACCCGGCCATGGTAAAGGTATCCGCCACGGTCGAAAACCACTTCACTGATTCCCGCCGCTTTGGCGCGTTCAGCGATAGTCTTTCCAACCATCTTAGCTTGATCCAACTTTGCCACATTCTGGGCTTCTTTCATTACGTTTGATGCCGCGGCGATAATGGTTACACCCTTCTGATCATCGATCAGCTGAGCATATATCTGCTTATTACTGCGGAATACTGATAAACGTGGACGTTCTGCGGTGCCCTGCACAGTAGAACGTATTTTGG
>CAZKRL010000018.1:0-44269 GCA_964555295.1 uncultured Comamonadaceae bacterium
AAAAAGGAAAACCCCCGCCGTTGCAGGGGTGTTGCCTAACCTTAACCAATTAACCTTAACCAAAAACCAAATGATGTAGGTATAACGAGGGTAGTTCTGTCAATGTTTCATTTTTCGAAAAAATTATTCTATAGCAATCAAAACCTCTTCCGGAACCTCTTTACGAAATACTACCTGACCATCAAAAACATCCATCACCAGCAACATAGATTTATCGACCTTTCCTGAGAGCATATAACGCGATAATTCATTGAGGACCTCTTTCTGAATCACACGTTTTACGGGCCTTGCACCGTATTGCGGATCAAATCCTTTTTCCGACAAGTAACTCATCGCATCAGGCGTGATTTTCAAATGAATGTCTTGTTGCGAAAGTCGATGACCCAGCAGGCGAAGCTGAAGTTTCACAATACCCCTCACCTGTTCTTTGCCCAGCGGGGTAAACATGATAATCTCGTCGATACGATTCAAAAACTCAGGTCGCAATTGTGAACGCAAGACATGTGTCACCTCTGCCTTTGTTTGCTCATGCAAATCCAAATTATGCACATCATCTGCTCTTTCGTAACGGTCTTGGATGATTTGTGCACCCAGATTACTGGTCATTATTACTATCGTATTTCTAAAGTTTACCAACCTACCCTTCGAATCGGTTAGTCGGCCATCATCTAAAACTTGTAAGAGCAAATTGAAAACATCGGGATGTGCCTTTTCGATTTCATCCAAAAGCAGTACCGAATAGGGCTTTCGCCTCACTGCTTCTGTAAGCTGACCTCCTTCATCGTAGCCAATGTACCCCGGAGGAGCGCCTACCAGTCTGCTAACACTATGTGATTCCTGGTACTCGCTCATGTCAATTCTCGTCATGGCATTCTCATCATTAAACAAATATTCGCTGAGTGCCTTGGCCAATTCGGTCTTACCGACACCCGTAGTGCCAAGAAATATGAATGACCCGATCGGGCGCTTATCATCACCTAGTCCAGCGCGATTTCGGCGCACAGCATCACTCACTGCGACAATTGCCTCCTCCTGACCCAGGACCCTTTTTCCCAGTTCATATTCCAGTCTAAGCAACTTGCTTCTTTCACTCTCAACCAGCGCCTTTACCGGAATACCTGTCCACCGCGAAACCACATCCGCAATTTCTTCAGGATCCACCTCCTCTTTGAGCAATTTACTGGTTGCTTGAAGCTCCGTAAGTTGCTGCCGCGAGTTGGAAATTTTCTCTTCCTGTTCCTTCATCCTACCATATCGAATTTCCGCAACAAGTCCGTAATTTCCTTCGCGCTCTGCCTGTTCAGATTGCAAGCGCAAACTCTCGATCTGCTGCTTCGCCTGCTGAATTGAATCTACCAAATCCTTCTCACTCTGCCATTTAGCAGCAAACTCATTTCGCTGACTGGAGAGTTCTGCAATTTCAGAATTCAATTCGTTTTGCTTGATTTCATCACCTTCACGTTTGATGGCCTCCCGTTCAATTTCCAACTGCATGATGCGACGCTCCAACTCATCCAGTTCCATCGGTTTAGAGTTGATTTCCATTCTCAATTTCGACGCGGCCTCGTCTATCAAGTCGATGGCCTTATCGGGTAAAAATCTATCGGTGATATATCGTTGCGATAATTCAACCGCTGCAATAATTGCATCATCCTTGATTTGCACTTTATGATGATTTTCATATTTCTCTTTCAGACCGCGCAGAATAGAAATGGCTGCTTCCCTGTCGGGCTCATCGATCATGACTTTCTGAAATCGACGTTCAAGCGCCTTATCTTTTTCAAAATACTTCTGGTACTCATTCAAGGTAGTGGCCCCGATTGACCTGAGCTCACCGCGTGCCAGTGCCGGTTTCAAAATATTGGCGGCATCCATAGCTCCATCGCCGCCACCAGCGCCAACGAGGGTATGTATTTCATCAATAAAAAGAATGATTTCACCTTCACTCTTTTGCACCTCATTGACAACAGATTTCAGGCGTTCTTCGAATTCTCCCTTGTATTTAGCACCCGCTATAAGTGCGGCCATATCCAGCGAAAAAACCTGTTTTGATTTGAGATTTTCAGGCACATCACCATCGATGATACGATGGGCAATTCCTTCTGCAATGGCAGTTTTACCAGTTCCAGGTTCGCCAATAATGAGGGGGTTGTTTTTCGTTCTACGCGTAAGAATTTGCATTACGCGTCGGATTTCATCATCCCGACCGATCACCGGATCCAACTTGCCATCGGCTGCCAGACGATTCAGGTTTTTGGCAAATTTCTCAAGGGAATTATAGGTATTCTCGTGCGAGCTTGAAGTGACCTTACTTCCTTTTCGTAAATCATCGATAGCCGACCTTAGATCCTTGCTACTGGCGCCCATTGATTTTATCAATTGCGATGCTTTGCCACGACCCTCAACAATGGCGAGAAGTAGGTGCTCTATGGCAATAAAATCATCGCCGTTTTCGCGAGATAGCTTGATTGCCCTATTAAACGTTTCATTGGTCTCCGGAGATAAACTGATATTTCCACCCTGCACTTTCGGCAGTGATTTCATTTGGGTAAGTAGTTCAGACTTGATGCGGTTTTGATCGAGCTGTAATCGCTTCAGGAGAAATGGCGTAATATGATCATCGACCGCAAGAATAGACAACATCACATGGTCATTCTCCATCACTTGATGCTGATGATCGAGCATAATTTGCTGTGCATGTTGAACAACCTCTTGGGCCTTCAACGTAAATTTCCATAAATCCATAAATTGTTTTTCTTCGAGGCCATCAATACCGCTGCCAGTTATAATTAGCAGCAATTATGGCTGAAAAATGAAACTCCTTGCGACAAAACGCCATATAAATTGATGATTCAACCAACAAATTGTCACGACGTCTTTTACATTAGCACCGATGAAGATATTTTTAGTGGGATATATGGGAAGCGGCAAGACCACTGTAGGTCGAACTCTCGCTGAGAAAATGAAACTCGATTTTATTGATCTGGATAAACGCATTGAAAAGAGTTTCGGGCGATCCATACCAGAGATTTTTTTTCATCATGGTGAGCAGGCCTTTCGGATGCACGAAAGAGAATGTCTGCACCATCTATTGAACGAACAGACGAATTGTGTTGTAGCTACAGGGGGTGGTACTCCATGTTTCTTTGATAGTATGAATCTGATGAAAGAGGCCGGAAAAACAGTTTATTTGAAATGCTCTGCAGAAATATTATTTGAGCGGTTAAAAGGCGCATCGAGTCGACGACCCTTACTTTCCAGGTTGAGTGACACCGAAAAATTGAACTACATCGCCAAACATATCCATGAACGGGGAACATTTTATGAGAGCGCCGAATCGATAGTTAATGGCGACCTATCGCCTGAAGTGGTAGCTGATTCGATTTTGGCCTTGTCCCACTAGATCAATTGGCCGATACATTAATTAAGGTAATTTATTGGCACAGAGTAATTTAGTGTAATAAATGTACACTTTACTGAGCGAATGACATCACATTTGCCGTTATGGAAGTGAGAGAGAAACAACAAGAAGCGTTCAGTAAGGTACTGATGGCGCTTATCGATGCTAAAAAAGTATCGCAGAGACAGCTGGCGATGGAGTTAGACACATCGCCTTCCAATTTTAATCAACGTATTCTGGCAGGCAGCATGAGACCCTACATGATCATGCACCTGAATGAAATCCTGAATGTGGATTTGATTCAGCTGGTGCATCGTCATTACGAAGGTGAACCGTTATCGAATATCATCGAATACGCATTGAACAATTCACCGGTTTTTACAAAGCCGCTGGGAAAGTCAGCAAGCAATCCTCAACAGACGATTAAACAACAGGCAGAAACGATCAAGAGTTTGCAAACTCAGATTAAGCAGTTGATGTCTGAATTAAATCAATTTATTAAATCGTCTAAGTCTAGCAAATCATCTGTACAAGTCAAGAAGAAATCGGCACCGATTAAGAAGGCATTGGTAAAAAAAAAGCGATAAGATTATCCTTCCAGCCAAACTGATAAGCCATCGGTGGAGCTTTTCAAATTGACATGCTCCTTGATGTTGGTTGAAAGAGTAACCCCAACAAAATCTGCTTTGATTGGATAGGTTCTATGGAATCTATCAATAATAACTGCAGTCGTAAGTTGTTTGGGATTCTTTGCAATTATTGATGAACAAACGTACATAAGGGTTCTGCCCGAATTGATGACATCATCAATTACTACGCAAATGCTGCCGATTATCTCCTCTGGATTGGTTTCTAATCTTACCTTGCTCATGTCCGGTTTTCTTTTATCGATATGAGCGATCATGCTTGATACGTGAATATCAGATATCGATTGTAGTTCTGCCTTAATGAGTTCGGAAACTACTGAGCCCTCGCCTTTAATAGCCACAAATACCAATTGATTGCATCCCAAAAATCTCTCACGCATTTCATAGGCAATTCGTCGGATTTTATTCATTACATCCACATTCGATAGAATCAGGGTGGTTTCCATATCAATTCTGTTTTGTCAAATTTCGGTTATTTGAGAGAACGTAAATATCAAAATACAATCTACCCTTTATCGAGCGATTAAAACATTGCCCTCAAGATGATATACTTCTCCTTTGCCATCCATGGCATCAATCACATAATAGTATAAACCACTTTGCACATAGTATTCGCTGTCTTTAGCGCCCCCGGCCCACGCTATAGATAAGTCATTGGTTTGATAAATCAACTCACCGAAACGATTAAAAATCTTACACGAATAATTGCTTATATCGATACCTACAGGCATAAATACATCATTGATACCATCCCCATCAGGAGTAAAGGTATTAGGCACATAGATCACTGAGGCCGGTCGAAACTCGCGGGTAATGGACCTTCTACAGCCATTTTCTCTAATGGCGGTTAGCGTTACACTCCATACATCTGCAGAACTGTTGAAATAGGAGACTTCGTGTAAGTTGCCGAATGACTCCCCAGTAGAGAAACTCCAATTCACCTCATCGGCATCATCTGATACATTCAGAAACACATAGTCAATATTATCCTCGGTTATGACATCAAATAATGGCTCAACTGAAGTCACAAAAACCTTGTAACTATCAGAACCCGAATTCCCACATTGATCCGTTACAATAACCTCGAATACATTACTATCGTTCTCTGGAAAAATCGGTGGTGTATTTCCGAGTGTTTCGAAACCTGTCCATACATAATTGAGTTGCCCTACACCGCCAGCCGCATCGGCATTGAGATAAATCATATCACCACGACATACAGTTGTATCGTCGAAACAGCTTACATAAACCGGTACAGCAGGAACAAGGATTGACATCACATCGGCAGCAGAGTTGCCGCACTGATCAGTAACTATTAATTGAATGCTCGCATTAGAAGCTGCAACATAATCTATGGTAGGCGTGTTGCCCACATATCCCGCATTGTCGGACCAACTATATTCATAACCTCCAATACCGCCAGAAACGAAGGGAATAAGACTGTTAGAGGAAATACAATCGGTAACGATATTTTCCCCTAATTCTACATTTACAGGTACTGGTGGAACAGAGACAAAGAAGAGTTCTTCCGAAGAATTACCGCAGAGATCGGATGCCACAAGTGTTACAAATGACGACGCTTCAACAATCTCATTCAAAACGTTATCGTTGGAAATCAGGGATCCCCCCACTGTCCATTGGTATAGGTAATTTCCGACACCGCCTGACACTTGCGGTGTAATCTCAACGGGATCAATACAAGTGGTGATTATATCAGATATATCAGATATTTCGATTGGAACAGGAGGAACGTCAACTAAAATTTCGGTGGTGGCTTCATTGGAACATTCATCTAAAACAATAATCTCTACAAGGGTACTAGCGGTATATATATCTGTATAACTCTGACCATCGTTAATTGCCCCGGTAGAAGAATTCAGCCACTGAAAAGTATATAGCCCCACCCCACCGGATGCAACAACATCAAGAGTAAGTGGTGTGATACAATCGGTCGAAGTATCCGAGATTGCGGTCAGATTAACCGTTACCGGCGGCACATGGATATGGGTAGATGCTTCGGCAGAATTGCCACATTCATCATTTACCTCAAGAGTAACAGAAGTATCAGAATTAAACAGTGCACTCAATACGGCCTCATCTCCCAAAATAAATCCATTGCTATTTTGCCATGAGTACGAATAGCTGCCAATCCCACCAGAAACTATCGGGAGCAGATTCATAACACTAATGCAATTCGTTGTAGTATCAGAAACCAAAGCTATACCCACCGGCTCTTCCGGCAGTTGCACAGAAACGGATTGCGAAGCCAAATTTCCACATTCATCAACTACTGAAAAGTTTACAATTTGTGACGCCGATAAAACTTCAATGAAAACAGAGTCGAAGCTTAAGGTATTCCCTAAAACATCCATCCATTCAAAACTATAAACTCCTACCCCACCAGTGACTTGAGGAATTAGTTCCATAGGGGTTATACAATCGCCTACTGTATCATTCGTTAGACCGATGCTAATAGGAATATCTGGTATTGAGATAGCTATACTGTGTGAGGCCGAACCACCGCATTCATCCGTTACCTCGAGCTCAATATTTTCCGATTGAGCAAAATATCCTGAGTACAATTCAGCATTGGACATTACTGAGCCTAATGAGTTACTCCAGATAAATGAATAATTACCAATACCTCCGCTGACAATTGGCTGCAACTCCATCAAAGTGAGGCAATCAGTTGATGTATCCGAGGGAAGCATAACGGAAATTGTAGAATTAATAAGGTTAACCATCGTGGTTTCTGTTGAAGAATTTCCGCATTCATCCGACACAGAAAAAGTTACCATTTGATCTTCAGTATACAAGGACTCATACCCCACGTTTTGAGAAAGGATATTTCCTGACTCATCAACCCATTCAAAAGAGTATACTCCGATACCACCGGAAATAACCGGCATTAAATTGAGAGAGGTAATACAATTGGTTGCCGTATCCTCAGGAAGTTGAACAAATACCGGAACAGGTGGAATATTCACCGTTATCGCAGAGGAAGAAGAATGGCCACATTCATCCGTGACTTCAACTGTGATATTACTAACTGCACTTGAGTAAAGGGAAGAATAGGATGAATTATTAGACAATACAACACCACTCTCATTACTCCACTCAAAAGTATACTGACCCACTCCACCGCTTACAATTGGCGCGAGCAACAAATTGGTAATACAGCTGACAGTGGTATCTGAAACAATATCTATATTCACAGCATCCTCCGATAAAACAAAAAGAACCGTATCGGCAGACATACCGCCGCATTCATCGGATGCAACCACAACATACTCAGAAGAAACAGAGGTTGGTACATCATAGTTTTGTTCATTCGCGACCACCAAATCATTTTGAAGCCATTGGTAGTTTACGTTTCCGACACTCCCATTTACGGTTGCGGTAAACATATAATTCCCAAGACAGTTACCCTCAATGTCACCACCTGCATCAACGACAATCTCGGGATCCGGTATTATAATTTCAATGATATCATTTCCTGCATTACCACATTGATCTGAAACATTTAAGGTTACACTCATGGATATACCTGTTGTAATTTCAAGAGTTGGGGCCGACGATTCCATATCCCCATCATAATTCCACTGATACAGGAGTCCACCGTAATTCGGTGTGACCACGGAAGAAAGCGAAATTTCCGTCAGGCAATCACCGATGATATCATTGCCCAGATTCACTCCCAAAATTTCCACTTGAGGTGCTACTATTGTATCTAAAGAAATTTGTGCATCACACTGATCCGTTAGCGTAACGGATATGGAAGAATCACTAACGAGCTGAAGATTCAGGGAAGACGATGAAGAGAGAAGGTTAGACTCGGTAAACCAAGAAAAACTGTAAGGGGGCAAACCACCCGATCCAGTGGCACTGAGTGAGATAATTTCACCACAAAAGGGAGCGCCGAAGTTTACTACATCAAGAGCAAGATCATCTTGTTGAATAAAAGTTATAGCAGCACTAACAGTGATAGATTCCACTCCACACGTATCTGAAATGATCAAATCAACTACCTGATTATCGAAAGGATCAAGGACAGTTAAACTGTTAAGATGAGAACCATCCGGCCAAGAGTATTCGTATAGACCGGTACCACCCGAAGGCATAGGAGTTAGAACGGCTTGTTCATTGCATGGAATAACAACATCAAAATTGGAGACAGAGAGCGGCAGTAATTCTGAAATCTCAATCATCTGGACAACATCAGAACCCACACATCCATTGGCCAGATAAGTCAATATGATTTGCTCGTTACCTTCAACAATACCATCTGCCAAGGCATTGATTTCTATCGATAGATCCGTCTGTCCCGGCTGGAACGTCCATGAAGATGGGTTAAGCACATAATCTGACCCCAACGTCGCGGAGCCGGATAAATCGTGCTGAATGGTGTAGGGCTGATTCAGATTGCCAGTTCGAGAAAAATTCAATTCAGCCGATGAGCACCCTTCGAGAATCCCACCTCCAGATGAAGGAATTACAGGGGTAACATAATTGAGGGCCAATTGATTGCTCTCGAAGCTATTGGCCTCAAGAAACACCCACGAATCCCAAAGATCATCGAAGGCATCTGCGATTACAATTTTGATATGATACGTCTCTCCGCATTCAACATTCGCAAAAGCTGTCAATACATCAGTAAATCCATCCGCTTGAATTGCATTACCGTTATTGGTATTGTAATACTGCGCATTATTGAATGGATTCACGTTATTGATTGTAATTGGCAGTCCGTTGGGAAGCACCGCGATATTAACTGCTGCATTCTGGAATGGCCCCACTATACCTGGACCACTCAGAAAAAACCCAAAAACATCATTGAATAGCGGATCATTGGAATACTCCGGATACTCCTCAGAGCCAAAGGCGAAATTAAAAGTTATGCTATCACCCGTTGGAACAAAATCAAATTCTAGACGTGCAACATTATTCAAATCACTTGCCGTCAGTAGGTCCAAATCCGGATCTGTTGTATTGTCTATACCTGCAGGTGGTCCCAAACTAAAACCCGCAGAATTATTGGGACCGCCAGAACCATTCACATTTCCGGTTCCGATAACTAAACCAGAGGAAATACCGAGATTACAATTTCCATTACAGGTAAACCCGCCAATTTGAGAATTGTTACCACTAAAGACCAAGCCGCTGTAAGTCACACCACCCCCTAATAAAATATTGGGCACACCATCAACCGCATTTACCGCATTATTGACCGTGTACTGCCCCAAGGACAATTCGGGCAACAAGACCATAACAACAAACATCCATAAAGGGGTTATCAGCCTAATCACATGGGGAAATTAGTAGAAATTATTCTATTACAGACACTACCTTCGCAACATTGGAAAAAGTCATTGAAATACGCGCACTGACAAAATTCTACACCATCGGCGGTGAGACTATCAAAGCGCTCAATGGAGTAGACCTCGACATTTACAAAAATGAGTATGTAGCACTGATGGGTCCATCGGGTTCAGGAAAAAGTACTTTGATGAATATTTTAGGTTGCCTTGACACTCCGAGTTCAGGCAGTTACAAACTCAACGGACCTGATGTGGCAGGTATGGAAGACAATACTCTGGCCGAAATTCGCAACAAAGAAATTGGGTTTGTTTTTCAAACGTTTAACCTCTTGCCACGATATACTGCATTGGAGAATGTGGCCCTGCCATTGGTTTATGCCGGCATTTCGAGGCAAAAAAGAAATGCGCGCGCTGAAGAAGCGCTCACCCAAGTGGGCCTTGGTGAAAGGATGATGCACAAACCCAATGAACTCTCCGGCGGGCAGAGACAGCGCGTTGCAGTGGCCCGTGCACTTGTCAATAAACCCTCCATCATTCTTGCCGATGAACCCACGGGTAATCTCGACACAAAAACCAGTCATGAAATCATGGCTCTCTTTGAGGCCATTCATCAAGCCGGCAATACCATCGTCGTAGTTACCCACGAAGAAGACATTGCCCGAATGGCAAAGCGTATCGTGAGAATGCGTGACGGAGTTGTAGAGAGCGATACGGCCTCGAACACCTGATTGCAATTCCCATAACAGATCGTCCGTTTTCGGGCCTCGTGCGATTTACATTTGCGCCACAGAATTACATGTATGCGCGATACTATTTACGATATTTTAAAGAAGAATGCCATTGGGAGTCATGTAGGCATTTCCGGTTGGGTTCGCACCTTTCGCAATGATCAGTTCATTGCACTCAACGACGGTTCATGCATCGACAACCTCCAGGTGGTTGTAAATGCAGATTTGAATACGGGTGACATCTTCAAGCGACTTCAAACGGGGGCCGCCATTCATGCTGAAGGCACCTTGCAAGCGAGTCTTGGCAAAGGCCAAAGCATTGAGTTGATCTGCGACAAACTCACACTGCTCGGTGATTGTAGTCCGGATGAATATCCCATTCAAATGAAGCGACACTCTCTCGAATTCCTGCGGGAGAAAGCCCACTTGCGATTCCGCACCAACACCTTTGCAGCAGTATTTCGGATACGCCATCACCTGGCCTATGCAATACATTCTTTCTTCAATGAGCGCGGATTTTATTATCTGCATTCACCCATCATCACAGGCAGCGATGCAGAGGGAGCCGGAGAAATGTTCAGAGTTACCAACCTCAACCTTGACCAAATTGCAGCAACTGGAAAAGTTGATGCGACACAAGATTTTTTCGGTAAACCCGCCAACCTAACGGTGAGTGGCCAGCTTGAGGCAGAACTAGCCGCCTTGGCATTGGGCAAAGTCTACACCTTTGGCCCTACGTTCCGCGCAGAAAATTCCAATACCAGTAGACATCTTGCAGAGTTCTGGATGATAGAGCCAGAAGTGGCGTTCAATGATATTCATGACAATATGGACCTTGGGGAAGCATGCCTCAAATACTGTATTGAATACGTGATGAAACATGCGGCAAGCGACCTTCAATTTCTGCATGAGCGCGAAATCAATGAAGACAAACAGAAACCCATGCAGGAGCGACAGACCTCTCCCCTGCTCGACCGCTTGAAGCACATACATGAAAACGAGTTCGTGCGCATTACCTACACTGAGGCCATTGACATTCTGATACAATCACCCGCATATAAGAAGAAGAAATTCAAGTACCCGGTTGAATGGGGAATTGATATGCAAAGCGAGCACGAACGATATCTTGTAGAACAACATTTTCAAAAGCCCGTAATCATCACGGGCTACCCCGCGGCGATCAAGGCCTTTTATATGCGGCTCAATGAGAAAGACGAACAAGGTCGAGAAACTGTGGCGGCGATGGACATACTCGTACCGGGCATTGGCGAAATTATAGGAGGATCACAGCGAGAAGAGCGATATGACGTTTTGCTCGAGAAATGCAAGCGCTTTTCCATTCCTGAGGATCACATCTGGTGGTACCTCGAAACCCGAAAATTCGGTACGTGCGTGCATGCCGGGTTCGGTTTGGGCTTTGAGCGATTGATGATGCTGGTTACAGGCATGACCAATATCAGAGATGTTATTCCTTTCCCTAGAACCCCATTGAATGCGGAGTTTTAATAACAGTTCACAATTCTCCATCACATTCATCGACACCGCTTTTACATTCGATTGGTGGCTTTGCCGATAGCGAATTAAATTGCGCCCAATGTGGGCATCTATCTCTTCCTTTATTCTCCGACAGCGAATTCTGCTGGGCATCCTAATGCTTGCAATCACCCTGTTTATGGGATGGAAGTCGCGAGAGGCCAAAATGAGCTACAAGTTCGGTGGCGTGCTGCCTGAAGATGACAGCACCTTTGTAGAGTATCAAAAGTTCCTGAATCAATTCGGTGAAGACGGCAGCATTCTTGCTATTGGCTACAACGACGCGAATATTTGGAAGCTTGAAAATTTCCGGCAATGGCAAGCGCTAATCGATGATCTCCGACGCGTTCAGGTGGATGTTGAAGGCGTACCCTCTGATATGGTAGACAGCATCTTCTCTATGGGAAATTGCTACGATCTCGTAAAAGACACATCACTACAAACTTTCAAATTCAGGCAAATTTTCCCGAGGGAAATCAAAAGCCAAGAGGAACTTGACAGTCTCAAGGGAAGACTGTATGCCTTGCCATTTTACAGAGACTTACTCTACAAAACAGAATCTGACGCGGGTCTGATGATGGTGTTTGTCAATGCAGGATTATTCAACTCAGAGTATCGCGGCGACGGAGTGCAACAGATGCTTTCATTAACCGATGCTTTCACGTCCCGCACCGGAATTAAAACCTATGTTACCGGGATGCCCTACATCCGCACGGTGATGTCGATGAAAGTGAAAAACGAATTGCGCTTTTTCACCATGCTCGCGGGGATCATATGCACAGTTCTACTGCTACTATTCTTTCGCAGTTTTAAGGTGACCTTGGTAGTCATGTCAGTAGTTACGGTAGCTGTGTTGATTGCGATGGGAAGTATTGCGCTATTCAACTACCCCATCACCGCATTGATGGGACTGATACCGCCCCTCATGATTGTTACCACTGTGCCCAATTGTATCTACCTCGTTACGAAATATCATCAGGAATATCAGCGATATCAAAACAAAACCAGAGCACTTGCCCGAGTGGTGCAAAAGGCAGGAGCGGCGGCGTTTATGATCAATGCAACAACTGCCGTAGGCTTTGCCACCTTTATTTTCACCTCCAGTGATTTGTTGAAACATTTTGGTGTGATCGCGAGCCTCAACTGCATGCTCGCATTCTTTTTGTCGCTCATCATTTTCCCGGTGATGTATAGTTTTTTACCACCGCCAACCGAGCGGCATCTTGGGCATTTAAACTCTGCCTGGCTGGAAAAAGGACTTGATCAACTCGTGCGTCTAGCGCTTTATCACCGTCCAAAAATTTACATTGCAACTGGCTTGTTGACAGCCCTGGGGTTGTTTGGGATTTCTCAAATGCATACCACAGGAAACATCGTTGATGACATTCCCGACAGCGACAGGGTAATACAAGATTTGCGATGGTTTGAAACCAAATTCAATGGTGTTATGCCATTTGAAATAATGGTCGACTGCAAGAAAAAGGGACAGATTACCAAAGACAAAAATCTCGCGAAGATTGAAGAACTCCAAGACACATTGAGAAGCTTTCAACTGCAACTGAGTGATACGCTCTTGCATCCTTTTTCAAAATCGCTTTCTGTAGTAGATGCGGGTAAGTATATCAAGCAAGCGTATTATGATGGCGACTCATCCTTTTACTCACTGATGAGTCGTGACGAACAACCCTTTATTGCAGAATACCTCAAGGGCAATAAAGCAGCGGGCGAAAAAGTGCAAAAGGCGTTTCTTGATTCGACCAAGCAAATGACGCGGATTACAGCACAGGTGGCGGATATCGGTACGCGTGACATGGACCATTTGATGGAGCAGATCAAACCCAAGATTGACAGCATATTCAATCCTGAGAAATACGACGTCACCCTCACGGGAACTTCCATTGTGTTTCTCGAGGGCACCAACTATCTCGTTGGAGATTTATTCAGCAGCTTGCTCTTTGGCGTTATCATCATTTCGATTATGATGGCATTTATGTTCTGGAGTGCACGCATGGTACTCATATCATTTATACCCAATATCATTCCACAGATCATTACTGCGGGTATAATGGGATTTGCGGGAATACCATTAAAGCCATCAACCATATTGGTGTTCAGCATTGCCTTGGGAATTACCGTAGACAATACCATACACTATCTAGCCAAATACCGCCAAGAGTTGAAATTCAGAAACTGGCAAATACGCGAATCGGCGCTATTAGCGATTCGTGAAACGGGTGCGAGCATGGTGTACACTTCATTGGTTCTTTTGTTTGGATTTGGTTGCTTTGCCGCTTCTGAGTTTGAGGGAACCAGAGCTTTGGGCGTGCTTACAGCAGTTACGCTGCTCGTGGCGATGGTGACCAACTTATTAGTTCTACCCGCATTGCTCCTGACATTACAAAAACAAATCACAACGAAATCTTTCGCCGAACCATTTTTTCATATGCTCGATGAAGAAGATGATTTACAATACAGTGACTGGGAAATACGAAAGTTAGAACAACCTACAACAACTGAACAATGAAAGGAATCATCTTAGCAGGAGGCAGCGGAACGAGGCTTTATCCGCTGACAATAGCCGTTAGCAAACAGCTGATGCCGGTGTATGATAAACCGATGATTTACTATCCTCTATCCACACTGATGCTCGCTGGTATCAGAGATATATTAATTATTTCCACGCCACAAGATATTGGTGGGTTTCAACGGTTACTTGGCGATGGTGAAAGGATTGGATGTAACTTCAACTATGTTGTTCAAGAAGTACCCAACGGCCTTGCTCAGGCCTTTGTATTGGGAGCGCCTTTTATTGGTAATGACAAATCAGCATTGGTGTTGGGCGACAATATTTTTTATGGCAAGGGATTCGGAAAAATTTTGCGCGAGAATACTGAGGTTGATGGTGGCCTAGTCTATGCCTGTCATGTTCACGACCCCGAGAGATATGGGGTGGTAGAATTTGACAAAGATGGCAAGGCTATTAGCATTGAAGAAAAACCGCAACAACCCAAAAGCAATTATGCAGTTCCCGGTTTGTATTTTTATGACAACGATGTTATTGATATTGCTGCGAATCTTCAGCCAAGTGCGAGAGGTGAATATGAAATCACCGATGTAAATAAAGAATACCTCAGACAAGGTCGACTTCACGTACAAAAAATGGATCGCGGAACAGCATGGCTTGATACGGGCACATTCACTTCATTGATGCAGGCGGGGCAATATGTTCAAGTGATTGAAGAAAGGCAAGGATTAAAAATTGCTTGTATTGAAGAAGTAGCATGGAGAATGGGATTCATTACAGATCAGGAGCTTGAGCAGATTGCCCAACCCCTCATCAAGAGCGGGTATGGCAATTACATTCTCAATCAACTTAAAGCAGGTCAATAAAGATGAAATCCATTACGGAATTATCGGCTCTAATTCAAAAAGGGTTAGATACATTTTGCGAAGAGGGCAAAGATGATTCCATCATGCAGCCCGTCAATTATCTGTTGGGCCTGGGAGGCAAAAGAATTCGTCCGCTCATTACGTTGGTGGCTGCACAAACATTTTCAGCCAACATAGAGGCGGCCATACATCCTGCGCTTGCCATTGAGGTATTTCACAATTTCACACTGATGCATGATGATATCATGGATCATGCCCCCATACGCCGTGGTATGCCAACGGTGCATGAGAAGTGGAATAACGACGTTGCGATTTTGAGTGGTGATGCCATGATGATTCGATCATATGAACTCATGTGCAAGACAAATGCAGACCAGCTTCCTGCGCTGCTGAGCGTATTCAATCGTGTTGCATTGGATGTATGTCGAGGACAGCAACAAGACATGGACTTTCAGCAGCGCTCTGATGTTTCTGAGAGCGAATACCTTGAAATGATTCGTCTGAAAACATCTGTGCTTCTCGGTGCTGCTGCAGAAATAGGTGCCATCTGCGGCGGTGCAAATGAATCTGAACGCAAGACGATGTATGATTTTGCGATTGCACTTGGAATGAGCTTTCAACTGCAAGATGACTATCTCGACACATATGGCAACCCGGCAGTAACCGGTAAGCAAGTGGGCGGAGATATACTGGCAAATAAAAAAACCTTACTCTCGATTCATGCATTATCCCTGTGCCAAGGGAAGGAGCGAGAGTTACTTCTTGGAAATAGTTTTGAACTCAGCGGCACAGACAAAATCCAACGCGTATTGGAAATCTACGATCGGTATGATTCATCCCGATATGTTAGCGCTAAATCGGATGAATATTTTCAGAGCGCTATGAATTCCTTAAATATTTTGAATGACCTTAAGATGAATACTCAGCCGTTGATGGAAATAGTTCTTGCGCTTCAAGGAAGAAAAAACTGAACTCCTGCAGGCCGACAAATCCTTATTCGTTTCGAAGAATTGTCACATAACCATGTGAATCTCTTGCATCCAAGGCACCTGATACTTTCAATGTATAATAATAGGTGCCATCGGGCACATCACTTGCCTTCCAATCGCCTTTGTACCTTTCATTCTCATAGACCACATTACCCCAGCGATTGAACACCGTGAGTTTTACATCGACGCCAGAATTGAGCGCATCATATTGACCCAGGAAACTATCATTTTTTCCATCACCGTTGGGAGTGAAAACATTTGGAATTACGATATCGCAGGGACTCATTTCAATTTGCACCTCGGCGCTTGCGCTCCGGTTGCAGCCAGTCTGAGAAAAATCCTGTGTCGCAGTAACCTCAAAAACCCCATTATCCGCCATGGTAACAAAAGCCGCCTCTGCAGTGTTGGAATATATAGTATCTGCTATTTGCCAAATCCAAATCAATGGTTGCGAGAGCCCCTCTCCATCGAGGGAAACCACGAGTGGATTTTCATCAGAATATAATGCGTCACACGGCGATAGTTCCTCGCCTTGCAACTGTAAAAATTCTCCAATGTTAAAAGTAGCCGTATTAGAACGATCACATGCCGATTCTGACACATTGAGCACATAGATGCCTGCGGTTGTAATTTCAGCCACCGGCTCATTGGAATAGTTAGACCCGTTGCGCGTCCAATCATACACCAAGCCAGAATTCATTTGAGAGGCAGCGGAAATTTGAATCGGCAGAATAGCATCACAAATACTTGTATCGGTAGTAGGTTCGATAGGATGAACGTAAGACACATTGAAATTGATAGAATCCGAAATGCCGCAGTAATCAGAAATGTACAAGGTATGTTGACCACTATCCGCCGGCAGATAAGTGATTACTGAAGTAGCGGTATCCCCAAATGTATCCCAGAAATAAACATATGGTTCCAGTCCAAATTCAACCTGTGCTACGGCTTGAATATCCTCCTCACAAATTACAAGATTCGCTGTCGTAACCTCCGGGAATGTGTAATCAAAAATTTGAATCGCCGCTGTTTCAGTGATAGTATCGCCTTCAATACTTACATAAGAACTAGTGATGGTGAACGTCTCAGCACCCTCTACTTGACCATCAGGAAAAACAATCATCACCAGTGTATCCAATGCGCCGGTAAAGACTATGGTATCGGGTAGCGGCAGACTATCAGCCCCGAGATAATCGGCGCCCTCAATGGCAGTGCCGCCGTATGACAGAGCCATCACCAATGTATCCCCTGCATTACAAGAAGGATTATTGATTGCGATATTGACTACACCGCATCCTTCATTCATGGCTGTTGGATTTCCGGCAATCGGCAAACTCGGATTGATCGTAAATGAGCCGCCAATATCGAAACTGCTCTCCTTCAAAAAAACAGCAGAATCAAAGGCCGTATCGCTCACATCTGCCAAGGCAAGTTTGATGTGATAGGTTTCACCGCACTGCAAGCCTTCATAGGTAGCGTTCAGCACAACGGTATAACCATCATACTGCAGGTACATTGGATCAGCATTAAACGGATCGGTGAATCCATCACCATTATTGATGTAATACTCGCAAAAATTACAGAACTCATCACCGGGCAGTGCGAGTCCATCGCAGCCGGCGTTGAGATTTGCAATAGAAACAAACTGATTGCTATTTGGAATCAAGGCGACATTGATGGCATTGTTGCTGAATGTTCCTGTAATACCGGGCCCTGAAAGAAAAAAACCGAATACATCGCTTACGTTACCGCATCCACCGGCGCCCGTATATTCAGGATATTCTTCTGATGCGAAAACGTATTGGAAATTCATGGTTGTACCAGTTGCCACGAAATCGAATTCGAGAATGGCAGCGTCATTATGCGAAAAACCATCCAAAGCATCGAGATCGGGATCTGAGGCACCCGAATTTCCACCGCCTATGGAAGAAGAGGAGGCATTATTCGGTCCGATGGCATTGAGCACATCTCCCGTAGCCAATATAACTCCTGCGCCTAAACCCATGACACCCGTGTTCGGATTCAAAAAGGTTCCTCTCTGATTGGCATCGCCACTAAAAGTTGCGTTTGAAAACTGCACCCCTGAACCCAACAGCACTTGTAATACAGAATCCAATTGCACACTATTATTTACCGTGATTTGTGCACGGCAGACATCACCTAATCCTAATAAAACTAACGTACTGAGAAGAATACCTCTTGTCATGGGTTTTGGTTTTGGGTAAAAATACACAAAATCAACTTTTCCGAAGAATGTTTATCGGTATGCGCTCCGGTGCTAAAATGTGCTGTGTCCGTTTCAACGCCCTCTTAACTCATCCCAATACGTTTTCATATCTGCCTTGACCTCTGACTGCAGCATAAATAAACCGATGAGATTGGGGAAGGCCATTCCCAAAATCATCATGTCGGAAAAATCCACCACAGCGCCGAGACTGCTTACCGTTCCAATGACAGTGCAGATAACGAACAACAGATTAAAACTCTGCTTGATATACCACTTTTCACCCAACAGATACGACCAAGATTTCATGCCATAATAGCTCCAAGAAATCATCGTGGCATAAGCGAAAACAATAATGGCAATCATCAAAATCCAATCGAACCAAGGGAAAACGGAGGTAAAAGCTGCGTTGGTAAGCGCCGACCCAGTGAGACCATCAGGGTTATCTGCATAGCCCGTAAAGACCAACACCAACGCTGTCATTGTGCAAACCACAACCGTATCGATAAACGGCTCGAGCAATGCAACAAAGCCCTCGCTCACGGGCTTGTTGGTTTTGCTTGCACTGTGCGCAATACTTGCAGAACCAATGCCTGCTTCGTTAGAAAAACTAGCTCTACGAAAGCCCATCATCATAACTCCGATGAATCCGCCTTTCATTGCATCGGGTTGGAAGGCCCCATTGAATATGGAAACAAACGCCTCCCCTACTCTCGTGATATTCATGCCGATAATTATCAGCGCAAACACTACATAAACCACCACGGCAGCGGGAATGAGTCGTTGGGTAAGACCAGCAATGCTTTTGATACCCCCTGCGATAACAGCACCAATGGCCACCGCCATTGCAATACCAAAACCCATGGCTGACACATCATCACCAAGTGTTTCTTTCACTTGAGCAAAAGCTTGATTTGCCTGAATCATATTACCTCCACCCAATGTTCCGCCAACACACATCACCGCGAATGCACCCGCCAAAAACCTACCTAAGCGAGGCCAGCCCTTTCGGTTTAATCCCTGAGATAAATAATACATCGGACCGCCGCTTACTTCACCGTCTGCAGAGATCTTTCTGTATTTCACTCCCAGAGTGCATTCCACAAACTTTGAGCTCATCCCCAGAAGACCCGCAACGATCATCCAGAATGTTGCACCTGGACCACCTACTGCAATAGCCACTGCTACCAGGGAGATATTGCCAAGTCCCAACGTACCGCTCAATGCCGCCGACAATGCCTGAAACTGACTTACCTCGCCTTTGTCGGCTTGGCTTGCATATTTACCCGAGAGCAAATCAAAACCATGCCTGAATCCGCGAAAGTTGATGCCTCCTAAATAAATGGTGAACCACAAAGCCGCACCGATGAGCAAGACAACTACCAGCCAACAATGTTGAACAACAGCATCACCGTTGGGATGACGCAATACCTCACCATTATTCGTATACACCACCGGATCATAGATTCCGATGGCCGAGAACGGGTCCCAAAGCAAAATAGCAGATAACAAATCCACCAGTGGAATAAATACTGAATTGAGCCTTTCACTTACAGATTCGGCGGGAACCATAGTAGATATGCGCTCGCTGCGATTTAATGCATCCGTTACAATGACTGTTACTTGCGTGCCCTCATCAATCCCTTCTGCCACAGCGAAATCGAGGGGAACATGCTTCAGTGACCAGTAATAGCGGTAGGGCGCTTCACCACCAGATACCGTGAGATAAATTGAACCATCTTGAATTTCTGATGATGCGTTAACAACATTGGCTTTCACCTCGAAAGCGGCCAGCAGATTCTGTGATTGAAGCAAAAACCAGCAACCCAATAATTGCAAGAACAAAATTCTGAGAGTGAATTTCAATGGAAAATATTTTGATGAATGTTTTGCCAAATGTATCAAATGACTGAGGACTAAATTCGCCGCGCATGAATCTCCGTGATGGCAATAAAATAAAGCCTGCAGTTTATTTCATTTTGGTCACTGCCATTCTCGACAGCATGAGCATCGGGATCATCATACCCGTTTTTCCGGGGCTCATCATGAACATGGAACAATGCAACGAGAGTGAAGCTGCCATCATCGGCGGTTGGCTCATGTTCAGTTTTGCCGCCATGCAGTTCCTCGCCTCACCGGTATTGGGCGCCCTGAGCGACCGTTTCGGAAGAAGGCCAGTTTTGCTGCTATCACTGCTTGGTTTTGGAATGGATTTTTTGTTGCTTGCCTATGCCCCCAATTTGGCTTGGCTCTTTGTGGGTCGTGTACTTGCCGGACTCATGGGTGCGAGTTACACGACGGCATCAGCATACATATCCGACATCACCACCGCGGATAATCGCTCTAAGTTTTTTGGCCTGCTGGGTGCGGCTTTTGGTGTAGGTTTCATTATTGGTCCGGGACTTGGTGGACTTCTTTCCGGCTGGGGATTGCGTGCTCCGTTCATCGCCTGTGCAATCATATCGCTGCTCAACCTATTGTATGGTCTTTTCATTTTACCAGAATCACTTCCGAAAGAAAGAAGACGACCCTTTGAATGGAAGCGCGCCAATCCTCTGGGTGCCTTTGTTCAGATTTCCAAATACCGCGTTGTTTTACCCATGCTGCTGAGCTTCTTCCTGCTGTATCTCGCTGCACAAGCGGTGATGACCAACTGGCAATATTACTCAATACTAAAATTTGGCTGGAATGAAAAACAAGTAGGTTTTTCGATCATGTTGGTGGGAATGTTGGTGGCCATAGTACAAGGCGGACTTGTTCGGATCGTCAATTCTAGAATTGGCAACAGAGGAGCCGTATTGATCGGACTTGGTCTCTACGCAGTGGGATTGTTTTCGTTCGCATTTGCGCCCAATGGCATCTTGATGCTGATGGCATCTATACCCTATTGCATTGGCGGAATCAACGGACCTGCTATGCAGGCGATCATGTCGTCATCGGCACCTTCCGATGCACAAGGTGAATTACAGGGCGTCATCACAAGCACAATCAGTATTACTGCAATTCTTGGGCCTCCAATGATGGCAGGGATGTTTGCCTATTTCACCTCGGGCAATGCCTTTTACTTTCCTGGTGCTGCGTTCTTTCTGGCCGGCATATTCGTATGCTTTGCATGGATGATTGCTTACAAAACCCTACACCGTGAAAAAGCGCAATAAATGTTTGTTACTCGACCGAGACGGTGTCATCAATCATGACCCGGGTGATTACACCTGTTCATTAGAGGAATTCATCCTGTTACCTCATGTAACCGATGCCATTCGTTTGGCTAACGAAAAGGGATACAAAATTGCCATCATCACGAATCAGGCGGGAATTGCCAAGGGCCTTTATACCCATGAAACCGTGCGCGAGATTCATGAATTTCTGAGGGCGGAGTGTCATAAAAGCGGCGGACAAATTGATTTGATTTTCTATTCACCTCATCATCCCGACCATGGCAACTCGCTTTGCAGAAAGCCGGAGCGGTTATGGGTTGAGCGGGCCATTGCGCTTTTAGACGGAGATATTGAGCAATCTGTTATGATTGGTGACCGCGACCGAGATATTGAAGCCGCGAATGCCGCCGGGGTTCGCGGTATACTCATGGAAAAAAATGGCAATCTTTTGAGCTATGTCGAATCCTTGCCTTAAACTTGAACAATGAATTACGTATATCATCGTGGCGAATACGTGAGTGAAAACCAAGCGACCATCGCTAAAGACAACCGTGCATTCAGGTTTGGCGATGGTTTCTTCGAAACTATGCGAGTTTTCAGCGGCAAAGTGCTCTTCCTGGAAAATCACATGGCAAGAATTCTTGACACACTGAACGTACTGAAAATTCTTCCTCCCGAAAATTTCACGATCGAAGTTCTCCGCAATCAGATTCAGGGCTTAATTAAGCGCAACAAGATTGAGCAAGGCGGCAGAG
The DNA here is from genome assembly GCA_964555295.1 of uncultured Comamonadaceae bacterium. Lineage (GTDB taxonomy): Bacteria > Bacteroidota > Bacteroidia > Flavobacteriales_D > Sanyastnellaceae > CAZKRL01. The sequence goes on from CAZKRL010000018.1 coordinate 22,143, forward strand.
TTCGGGTAACGTTCTACAGAAAATCTGCCGGTTTTTACATGCCAAAGTCAGATGATCTTGGCATTTACATTGAGGCCGAACAATTGATGAACAACGAGTTTGAATTGAGCCACCAAGGGAAGATTGTAGACATATTCCCTGACATGAGAAAAGATCTCAATAGACTGTCGGTTTTCAAAACCCTGAATAGTCAGCTTTATGTAATGTCGGCTCTATTTGCCAGGGAAAAATCGCTTGATGAATCATTGATTCAAAACGCTAAGCTTGCTATCATCGAATCAACTTCCAGTAATATCTTCATCGTATCCAACGGTGTTCTTTACACGCCCTCTATTGAGGATGGATGTATTGCCGGTACCATGCGCATGAACGTAATCAACCTTGCGCTCGAGCAAAAAATCAAAGTCTACGAATGCACAATTAATCCGCACAACCTCTTGACCGCGGATGAATTTTTTCTCACCAATGCCGCGAAAGGGATTGAATGGGTGGTGGGCTATCGCACCAAGAGATATTATAACGAGATGTCGAAGAGGCTGACGGCCTGTCTAAACCTATCTGCGAATCAATACGCGGCTAGACACGACATTTGATTTCATCTGCTATGACTATTTAATATTCAGAGGAATATTATACTCAATCCACTTTTCTCCTGCCTTTGTTTTACCCATCAGGTTCAATTGTCCGCTCACCGATCCTTTGGTTGTCAATTGAGCCAGCAACACACGCCTATTAGATCCCACCGCAGACTGCTTGACGTTGGGTAAGATATACCAAGCACCATCTTGACCTGATGAAAGCTCACCACCGGTGGTTTCAAAAGCTGTCAACTGCATTCCCATCAGCTGAAGTGCCGGATGCAAATTATCATCGGAGGAAATAGTGATCCACGAATCCATCCTGAGTGCATCCTCTCTTTTGTTATTAACCAATTCTGCGGCGCTCGCTGCTCCGCCCTCCATCTGATAAAAGGGCTTATCACTGGAAATCCTCATGGGATGATCCTTATCTCCAAAAACAACCATTAGTTGATCTGACTCGCTTTTCAGCTCAGCATAAACACGGTAAGTATTACCATATTTCTTGCTCTTTGTGGTTCGCTCGATGACCAATTCATCGAATTGTGAAAGCAGATGATTGCTTGCAAACAAGAATAGCAAGACCAGTCGCATGGGTTCACTTAAACTTACGGCGAGACTTGAGCGTCTTCGGACCTGACTTACCCGACTTCACGATATTCCGCTTGACCATGGTGGCCCTTTTACCCTTGATGATATATCCCAAGGTTACCTCGTGAGTAAACGGACTCATGTATCGTGCCTTCGAAGCTGAGAATTCGAAATTATAGGCCAACATAAAATTGAAGTAATACCCTCCCAAGAGCATCGACACGGCATCCTTGTATCGATATCCGAAACCTGCAAAATACATTTCCTTATACTCTCCTCTCACGTTTACGTCAACCTGCGGTCTTGTTACCCCTGTCATGCGAATAAGACCTGCGCCATGAAGATTTACATCTTGCATCAATTTGTATTTATACCCACCCATAATCATATAATGCCTGGCGTTACGATTGCTTGAGCTGTCGGGCCCAACCATTCTCCATTTCGTTTGCATCACTTGAGGAGAGCTCAATCCGAAGTAATAGTCCGACCCATAAATCATCAATCCAAGTGACGCATCCAGACTTATCGAAGTCTCTGCCTGCATGTAATTCAATGCAGGATCATCTTGATTGAGAACATTTAAACCCGAAGGATCAAAGCGATTTTGCACAGCGGCAAGGCTCAGCCCGAAACTTACGGCATCATAATTATTCAAATCGATGTGATAAGCGCCGGTGCCTTCGATAGAAGTTCTTGTGAAAGCTCCTCCAAATTTATCGTATTGAATCACGCCACCGATACCTGTATGTTGGGGACCTGAAATATGAGAACTTGCGATGGCACTTGTGGGAGAGCCCGCAAGACCGGTCCATTGACTCCGTGTGGTGAGGTAGACCGGAAATTGTGCAATTGTTCCTGCATAGGCCGGATTTACCAGATAGGGATTCAAAACGAAATGACCATATCTCGGCACCTGTTGGGCTATAGTCGCAAGACAGAGAAGAGCTGCTGCCAATGTCAAAAGAATGCTTCTCATCCGTTCAATATTTAATGGTTAATGTACCCGTAATCCTCTCCTTATCTCCAGTGAACTCGATACTGAAATAGTAATCACCAATTGGCAATGGCCGTCCTAAATACGTTCCGTCCCAAGGCCTACTATATCCTTTGGATGAATACACCAACTGCCCCCATCGATTATGCACATAGATCATCGCATCCGTGAAGAACTCCAATCCACCTAAGACCCAGATGTCATTGATGCCATCGCCATTGGGTGTTATTGCATTTGTGATCACGAGACATGAATCAGTATTTTCAACGAAAACGCTACCCGATAGAGTACAACCTATATCATCTGTAACAACTACCGTAAATTCCTGATTAGAACCCAACCCCACAGCTGTCGGTGTTCCCTGAGCATTGGGATCATCCCATGCATAATGGATAGGAAGATTTCCATTGGTAACGGCTACAGTTGCGGTGCCATTCATTTCGCCCCAGCAGGTTTCCGGGGAGGAGAAGAGATTCAGAATCATATCGGTTATAATGGCCGGCACAACGGATATCGTATCGTACACTCTACAATTCACCGCATCGGTTAGCAATAAAACAAGCGAATCTTCACCGAGATTATTGATAGCATAAGTAGCAGAGTCGACCGGGAATAAATCATATTCCAAATTCAACAAACTGAGATCCAAGGGAGGCACACCTCCCACCGGCAATAATTGAATCGAACCGTCAAACATACCCGTACAAGTGGGGGCATCAATCACAGAATTCACTTCGAGCAATGTTGGTGTATTGACAATAAAATCAATGGAGTCAGTACAATTTTGAATATCTGTGATGAAGAGCTCATAATTGCCGGCGCAGAGATTAAAAATATTTCCGTTTGCGGCTCCTTGCAGTGCATCGGGTGCAAGAAAATAATTGTAAGGAGGGGTACCACCTTGAGGAATGTACACAATCGAACCATCGCAGAGATTTCCACATGACACTGCATTCACAGCCTGCGTATCGATCTCGAGGATGGCCGGTTCTGAAATCAAAGCACTATTCAAAGCCGTACAACCAGAACTATCTGTAATTACGAAATCATATAACTGCGGCGCCAGATTAAACAATGTATCAGGCAAGAGAAGATTCATAGTATCAGCCGTTACAGGCGGGGTTCCACCGGTGTAAGATAATGCCACCCAACCATTGTCTAAACCAAAGCACGTAACATTTGACTTACTCACAATCAATTCAAGTTGCTGAGGAGTGGATACGTTTGCATCGACGTCTACAAAGCAACCAGCAACGTCTTGAATTGTAACTACATAATCACTTGAACACAAATCGGTGAACGCGGTGGCATTGCCTGTGCAAGAACCACATGAGCCTGCTGCGGGGAATATGGTATAGCTGTAATCGCCATTCGATCCTGAGACATCCGTTATATCGATTAGTCCGTCGCAAATACCGAAACAAGAAACCGGATCAACACTCAATGTGAACTGGAATGAATCCGGCTCTGTAATCTCTACCGTATCTGTGAGTAGACATTGATTATCGTCAAGGATTTCTACCGAATAGACACCTGCACAAAGTGCATTGATGTTTGAGGGTGTACCCGTTGTATCAAAAACTGAAATATCAAAAGGTGATGTGCCACCCGAAACAACATACTCAACGGACCCGTCGCAATAATCGTAACAAGTAGCATTTAATATTGTCCTGGTGAAAAGATATTCATCTGGTTCAATCACCGTCAAAGTATCTCTTACAATGCAAGTGCTATCGTTGCCTGACATCGTTACCACGCTATCGAGAATAAAAACACCGTAGTCTCCACCATCGAGGTTGGTCAAATTGATATTCAATGTTTCAGATTCGGAGATAGCGGCAACAAGATTACCGTTCAACCGCCATTCACTATAAAACGCGCCATTGCCTCCTGTGATGGTGCCGTTGATTTGTCCGTTGTCATCTCCGTAACATAAAATATCGGTTGAGGTAAGTGCCAACACAATTTCCTGTGGACAACTAATATCGATTGTAGCCGAGGCAACACACCCCCCCGCATAATAGCCAATGGCGGTATATTGACCACAGGCGAGATGCTCAAAAGTTTGACCACAAATGGCAGGGGCGTCATCAAACTCTAAACTATCAAAGGCTGTTTCGTCACAAAGCAGAGCAGCGGCTCCGGTTGAATCATTGTAACAATAAACATCATTTTCCTTCATCAAATTCACGAAGGCCTCTTCAATACAAGGTATAGAAATGATTGTATCCCGATAACATCCTCCCACTTGAGTTACTTCGATAATGTGCTCGCCACATCCCAGTGGTTCTATTACCGGAAGATTCACAATATTTCCATCGACCCTAATCTGCGCAATCGCGGTGGCATCAGGATTAAAGAAAAGCGTATCACCATCGGTTGATTCAACACACAGCGGTGTTCCATTAAAACTAAGATTTTCAGTAAAGTCATAGAAAAACGGTGGACAGGCGATAGTAACTACATCGGAACTCACACAACCTTCCGCATTGGTGTACTCAATAACATATTCTCCGCAAGACAGCGAGTCGATTATAGAGTTACAAGATATTGATTGACCATTGAAAAGCAAAGAAACCGGAGAAATACCACTGCAAGTAACTTCAATTGATCCATCAGATACCAAATAACAAGACTCCGAGGTCAACTCAGTTGCAACTATCTGCGGCATTTCAAAACAAGCCACAACGATGGTTGTGTCTCTGTAGCACCCGCCTGCCTCAACGACGGTTATCAAATTTTGTCCACATGACAAAGGCAGCGAACCATTTGCGCAATTTGGATAGATCGAGTCATTGATTTGAATTTCTGTAATGACAACATTCTGCGGGCAATTTATGAGAAGGTAGGCCGCTGAATCCGGACATATTGTACCTGTTATGCTTGAAGCTATTACCGCTGATAATTCGAATGAGCTGACCGGACAAGATATACTCCTGTTGATCAAAGCATCACAACCATTTGCGGCGGTGGCGGTTATGAGATAATTCCCACAACTTAAACTATCAAAAACATCACCACAACCAACGACCTCACCATTGAAAGTAATTGAAACGGGTGGATTTACACTGAGGCAATTCAATTCAATAGAACCCTCATAATTCAGGTAACACGTTTCATCAGAGACAATGTTGGCTTCCAAACCCACAGGATCATAACACGGTATTGAAAGTGCGCTAGTCGCCACACATCCATCCTCTCCTGTTGCAGTTATGAAAACAGAATCGCAGGAGAGGCCATTCAAAGTATTCGCACTCAAAACCGTGGCGCCAGATAAAGAATCGTTTCCAATGACAATTAACATAGAAAGGAGACCTGCTCCACCAGAGGCGGCATACTGTATGCTTCCCGCCTGAGCTCCAAAACACATAGAGTCGCTCAACACGGTAGCGTCTAACAGAGGATGAATACCATTACCATCTACCCCGGTTGAATCTATCGTAAGATTGATGGTGGTAATAACACTGTCACATCCAACAGAACTGAAAAGCGTATCCTCATAGATTCCGGACTCGCTGTAAACTATTCCGCTGGGACCTGTATAACTGAGACATGCAATGGGTGAAAGACTATTCAACACCGCGGCAGGACATGAAGACACCCCGGTAATTTCAATATCATCAACTTGAAATGCTGGTTCCGCGGGGGTGCCGCCAAAAGCATCAAAAGTATTATTAAAGCGAAAAGCGAAGCGCAAAGTTGCCTGCCCGTCAAATACCCCTTGCTGAATTGTGAATTCTTGCCACGTCGGTTGATTGGAAAAGGTAATTGGAGAGGCATTCACCCAATTGTTACCACCGTCTATACTGTAAAAGACCTCACCGAAATTCGTAGTTCCACCCTGACAAGCCCACCAAAAACTCAATGCAACTGAAGAATACCCTACGGTTGAAATATCGGTGGTCATTTTGGCGAAATTCGTTTCGTCCGGGTAACATAGAACCCCACCATCAGAAGGGGCAAAAGATGAGTTGAAGATTCCGCTGGCAATGACGTCGTTACTTGCAATGTGGAGGTATGCACTCGCCGGATTACCAGCAATACCGGTTGGTTGTGACGGTGAATCAGGAATGGTAAACGGCAAACCCAAGCAGGCGGTTCCGTTTCCGCCGACGTAGGCGTTATTGATGACCCAACTATTCACCGCATTGCCTGCTCCTAAATCTGTTGTATTCAAGGCGAATTGCGCTGAACTACCAACGTTAAAGTCTTCAGAGAACAAAACTGTTTGTGAATAACCGGGGGTAGTCATTAGAGCAACAGAAGCCATCCAACAGATGGTTCTGAGCAAAAAAATCTCGCGTTTCAAATAATTAATTATTGATGTCAATTGATTCGAATTATTATATATCAACACCGCGAATATAGTGATATGGATGTTTGTGTCTGTATTGTCAAAACGAAAGATATATCCTCCAGATATTTGGTTGCATCAAATTTGATTTTATGCAGAAGAGCAGCGCCACGAGAGCCCTAACTTTTCACACAATGCACCACTGATTTACTTTCAAAAAACGTTTCAGAAAACCAGTCGCGAATGGCAAAAACCATGCAGTTGCGACCAAACGGGCGGATTTCTTCAGAAAGATCGCCACCTTTCAGTGCAATGATACCGTTGGGTATTGTATTCACATGCTTCTGGCTAATCGTCTTACTAACGTACCCAGATAATACAGGAAGAGTGGCAACCGCACGGGTGACCACAAAATCGAATGGTTTCTTGATATTTTCTGCCCTATCACAAAGCGCGTTCACATTCTGTAACTGCAGATTCTCTTGAATCAGGTTGACGGCAGAAATTTTTTTTCGGATGGAATCCACCAGAACAAACTCCACGTCGGGGAACATGATCGCCAAAGGGATTCCGGGAAATCCTCCACCCGTGCCCAAATCCATGATTCTGGTGCCGGATACAAATGAAGAATACTTGGCAATAGCTAAGCTATGCAGCACGTGACGCTCGTAAAAACCCTCCATGTCTTTCCGAGAGATCAAATTGACTTGGGCATTTATCTCAGCGAATACGATTCCGAGCTGAATGAATTGCTCACGCTGTTTTTCCGACAAATGCGGGAAATATTTCCAGAGTATTTCGGGATTCAATAATTGTCTTTTTTGTCTTGCATCATTTGCATAAGCAGATCGCGCGCTCGAAATAGTTGGGCTTTGACAGTGCCAAGGGGCAATGATTGCAGTTCGGCAATTTCTTCGTACGACTTCTCTTCAAAATACCGCAGCTCTACCAATCGCTTGTAGCGTGGCTTCAGCTTATCGACAATCTCGCGCATTTTTTGAACGCGTTCGTCCTTTTCAAGGTGATCTGATGGATCACCCACATTGTCGGCAATATTGATCTCGCTCCTGCTGCCGTCATCATTTTGAAATCCGCGATCAATAGAAACCGCCTTCAATCTTTTTCTCCTTATAAAATCGATAGCATTGTTGGAAGCGATTTTGAACAGCCAGGTTGAAAATGCGAAATCAGGAGTGTAGGTAGGAAGTTTTCTGAATGCCTTAGCAAAAGCTTCGATAGTGAGATCATCTGCATCATCTTGATTGTCTACCATCTTCAGCATGGTGTAATAGAGTGAGTCGCGATAACGATTCATGAGCTCGGCATACGCTTTTTGATCCGACGAGCTGAGAGCTCGCTGAATCAGACTGAGATCATACTGCGCCTTTGACGACAGATTTTCGTTTACTTCCATTTCTGTGGCTTTTGTACCAGATTCACAAAATACAAGGAGATATTGGTCAAATGTAGTTGTAATTCCAGCAAGGGAAATAGCGCAATCAAATCCGTTCTCGTTTTGAACTCCGTTCTCGTCTTGCTAAGATTGTAAAGGCATACGAGATATCTGGATACCGCCAAGCCAACAATTATCGGCCAAAGACTCGATGAAAAAAATAAGGCGGTCCATGCAAACAAAAGCATCCAATAACTTAATGGCCATAGCATGAGAGATATCTTATTGGATAATCGATATCGTGATGATGTTTCAATGTGTCGTCGCTTCTGTAAAAACCAAGCCGAGAAACTTTCTTTAGGCAATGAGTGTGTTTGACTAGCGTGCGTTAACACGACCTGCATTTTCGTTTTTCCAGCCACCTCATTGATGAACAAATCATCATCTCCGCCGATGATGTGATAATGTGATTTGAATCCGCCGATTCTAAAGAACAACTCTCTGTCGTAACAGAGATTCCTCCCAACGCCCATATAGGGTTTCCCTGCGAGTGCTGCACCGCAATAATGCATCGCGCTTTGGAGGGTATCGAATCGTATCAATTTATTGAGCCATCCCTCCCTGTAATCATATTGAGAAACCCCTAATACTATTTTACTTCCCTCTGAAATGGGCTGCGACATCCCATTCACCCAATGTTCCGAACAGGGCAGACAATCTGCATCGGTGAGTAATACAACGTCGTGCTTGGCCGCCTTGATCCCCAGAGTAAGAGCAAATTTCTTTCCTTGCATTTGCTGCTTCTCTTCGTCGATGTGAATGACCTTGAGTGCAGGGTATTGTTGCGCATATGCTTTGAGAACATCTGCGGTATCATCCCAACTGGAGTCATTTACTACAATCACTTCATACTCCGGGTGAATTTGGGAGAGCCATGCCGGCAAATTTCTCAGTAGATTCTCAGATTCATTTCGGGCACAGACAATCACAGAAGTGGGCTTTGTTTCTCCCTTACCGGAAACAACATCTCTGATCGCACGCATATGATAATTCAGCGCGAAATACAATTGCACTAACCAGCCTAAGCCACTAATGACAACAATCGCTGCAGCAATCTGCTCTGAGTAAAGAGTCCACGAATCCACGAGCGCAAGTTATTCTCACCACGTGGAATACAACACCCACAAATGCAAGGTCAATGAGCGTTTTATTCACATGGTTTTGCGCAATAAATATCAGCGAACAATAATAAGCTTCTCATTAACTACACGGCCATCCATAAAGATTACTTGTACGATATAATTGCCTGGGGCAACTCCATCGATAGCTAATAGATGGTCCGGTGCTAATCGCGGTGTAAGAATTCTCCGTCCGCCTAAATCAGTAATATGAACCTCGCGAATGGGAATAAATGAATTCAGTTGTATTAAGTTTTGCGCCGGGTTAGGGAATAATTTGAACATCTCAGTAGTTTCCCAATCCTGAATTTGAATAGGAATCTCTACGCAGAATTCAGAGCTGTCTGAAAAAGAAAATTCACCGCCGCTGACTAAAGTGTTTTGACCAGAGCCCGTAACGGAATATTCACCGTCACCTGTAAAAAAACCACAACAAATTCCATCACCGTAACTATCGTTCATCACAAAAGTGTAGCAGCCATATGGCACACAATAGGACTCGGAAAGTGTACTTCCACCGGCTTCAGAACCAAACGGACCAGCAGTCAAAAAAACATCACCATTACTATCTAACAACTCCCAGCTTGTCTCCTCCGGATAATTATCAAACAAAATCGATACATTCAACAAAGTGGTTGGTGTAGTAATCGCATTGAAGGTAAATGAAGTGCTATTATTGACTGCGTTCTCATCGGTGGCATAAACCAATGACACAGTAAGGGTATTACTACCATTCACCGCTGTCATAACCGGCAACTGAATCGTCTCTGATTGATTCTGAGCCAAAGAGCCTGTCCAGTTAATGACAGTCTCAGATCCATTATTCAATTGATAATGAATTTCACAAGCCGTCAAGGTTTCAGTGCCATTATTTGTAAGATTGAAGGTCCCCTGAAAGGTATCACCACAAATATTGTCTTCAATACCGCTGATAGCGCCCACGCCGGCATCGTTTGTATATACCACTGCGCCTTCTGGCCAGCCGTCGAGTACCAATTGACCAGTACCTGCGGGATCGAGCCAGTCAATCAACCTCGTAGGTGCTGAGTTTCCCGTATTCCAGCTTACTCCGAAACGGCCGTAAAAATCATACTGTCCATTGCCCTGCGCGCCGCTGCAGGCACTGGCTCCACCAAAGAGCTGACCGATGATGCGGTGGTCTTGATTGAACAATGGCGATCCACTCGAGCCCGGCTCTGTAACCCCCAATTCCCAGGTATCAATCCACCAAACTGCTGCACCGTTGCCTGTGCTGAAATAGGGCGCATCGTCTTCGAAAGAAATCTTTTTGATATCGCCTGAAGGATGATGAATGCAAACAGCCGATGTAGATGCTGCCTCATCATCTGTAGCGTCCCAGCCCGCGTATTGCACATTGTATGAAGCTGGTGGCGTATCGTTGAGCAACAACAGTGCAAAATCACTGCCTGCATTATTGGCCACGAGATCCGCTCCGGAAATCAAATCTGTTGTTGGTCCATTACTGCCGTTACAACCAGCGCTTTCATGATTGAAATAAAATACCCAATTGCCAGTATTTGAGCCCTGCGTGCAGTGATTTGCTGTGAGGAAATAGGGTGTGCCGTCATTGGCTGTATTGTTTACCATCGCTCCGGTACATACACCTGAACCGCCTTGAGTGATGATAGCAACTGAACGTTTCTCTACCTGCCAATCAGCGCCTTCGGGACAATTTACATTGACCTCACACGCGCCCGAGCTACCAAATGGCCCGCGCAGAGCATCTTGAACGAAGGAACTTTTCGCGAATGGTCGATAGCCATGCACTATCTCTCCAATTACAAGTGCGGGCTGTTCTGCCAGTGTTGTTGGGGCGCTGTATTCGATGATAATTCTTTCGCCTTGAATCAAACCACAAGCAAGTCGACCGTGTGATTTGTTGTTGCGATGGTCGAAACTGCCCAGAAACTCTCGTCCGTCAGGCGATGAAATGAAGAGTTGTGATCCCTTGGGAAGCTTAAAAGAATCAAAGCGCAGTGAAATTGCCAAGGCGCCCGGACATTCGATTGCCAAATGACAAAATCTTGTGCCATTATGATCCGACCAGGTGCCTGCAGTTGTCATATCAACGGCAACAGCATGCTCATAGCCAAAACGGTAAGGCAAGTCTTTGTATTGATCTGTGATCATATCAGCTGCTCTCAACTCTTCTAAAGGAATGGCCGGAGTAACTATTTCATTGACTGCAGCAATCCATTGTGGCTCGTCGGCGAATGAGGGACGACCACCATGACTGATTTGTGACTGAGATTCAAATGCTGCGATTACAGCTGCGATAAGTATAAATTTTTTCATGTACTAATAATTGTATTCCAAAGGTTGGTTGTTGTTCTCGTTTAGTATCAGCCGCACACGAGACTTTCCGCCGTATTGCGCGCTATTAATGATAAATGACAATTTCTCACGAATTACTTCTCTGCATCCGTCGCCTCCATCCTGATGAATCAGGTAAAGATTGAGTTTTGGTGGCATGCTTTTCATCCAAAGCCCTTTAGACTTCAGCTCAAAAGAGTGGGTTGCGCAACCCCCAGAATATTCAACATCCATCCACAAAGTATCACCTGAAATGGAAGATTGAAGAATCTGAAAATTCGTTTTCAAAGTAGTGCGATCAAATGAGGTATCGATTTTTAATACACCTGTAACCGCCTTTTCCTTGGTGTTGGATATGGTCTTTTGACCCGATGAGCAAGAGGCCAATGCCAAGGATACAAGTGCTGAATAGAAAAGCCGTTTCAACATGCTCACTTGAGATTTATTTTTATGTAATCAATCACCTTGGTCATTAGATGGAGTCGGTCTTTACCTGAAACATTATGAGCGTGACCGGGGTATGCGAAAAAATCTACCTGCTTTCCATTATCTACCGCTGCTTTCAGGAATTTCAAATTATGCTGCATCACCACCACATCGTCTTCTACACCATGAATCATCAATAGTTTGCCCTCAAGTTTGTTGACATAATTAGTAAGGTCAGAATTTTTGTAGCCCTCTGGATTCTCTGCGGGAGTATCCATATATCTTTCACCATACATCACTTCATACATTGACCAATCGATAACCGGGCCACCTGCCACCCCCACCTTAAATGTGCCCGGCGATTTGAGCATCATGGTGGTGGTCATAAAACCACCGAAGCTCCATCCGTGAATTGCCATGCGCGTGGCATCGACCCAGGGTTGTGACTTGAGCCATTCGACACCTTTCAGTTGATCGGCAAGTTCGTTGGTGCCGAGATTGCGGTGAATGACTTGCTGGAATTTTTTTCCTCTGTGCGCAGAGCCACGATTATCGAGGGTGAAAATGATATACCCTTCTTCAGCAAGTTGATACATCCATAAGGAAGCTCCTCCCCAAAAGTTATTGGTAACCATTTGCGCATGCGGACCACCATATACATAGACCACCACTGGATATTTCTTCGCGGGGTCAAAATCCGATGGCTTGATGATTCTGCACCAACCGTCGGTATCGTCCGTAAGTGGAATGGCAAAAATTTCGGCCTTGCCCATCTTCTTGGTAACCGCAGGATTCTGAGGGGTCAACAAATTCTTTTGCGTTATACCGTCTTTGCCGAGAAGATCAATTTTACCGGGATCAGCAAGACTGGTGTAACGGTCGAGAACATAATTACCGCTGCCGGCTACTTTGCATTCATGCACACCGTGTGAACTTGTAACCTTATTCAACACCATATCAGCCATCGAGATACGATAACACAATTCCTCGGTAGGAAATTCACCGGTTGCCATAACATAAGCGTTATCACCCTTCTTATCGAAGCCCAGGAATTCAGTAATCTCGAAGGTTGCCTTGGACTTACGGAGCAAATTGCCCGTGAGATCATAGACATAAAGATTGTTGAAGCCATCGCGATCACTGATGTGCACAAACAACGAAGAATTATTGGGCAGGAAATGCGATGGAAACAAAGGTTCTACCCAGCGCTCATCCTTCTCTTCGAAAAGTACTTTCTCCATCTTGCCTGTGGCAGCGTCAAACAGCATCATCTTCATCCAATTGGTTGCGCGGTTCAGCCATTGAACAAGCACCTTCGTGCCTTCGGGATTCCAGGTAAGATTGGTGGCATAAAAATCATCGGAGTTTGAATCAAACTTCAGAAATACAGTGCTGCCGGTTTGTGCGTCCCAAATCCCTACGCGGATCTTTTCACTCTTATCACCTGCCATAGGGTATTTGATGGTCTTGGAAACTGCGGGACGCACGCTATAATCAGGCAATGGATAATCACTCACAGCCGATTCATCTTTTTGATAGAAGGCGAGTTTACTGCCGTCGGGCGACCAGAAAATTCCACCATTGATGCCATACTCATTGCGCGAAACACTTTGTCCGCTCACAATTCCTTCCTTCTCCTTAGTGATCTGTGTTTCTTTACCGGCAGCTGTTACAAATAAATTATGCGCCTTCGTGTAGGCCATTTTTTCGCTTTTCAAATGCGCGGTATGATTCGACTGATCTTCGGCGGGTGTAAACCATTTATATCCATCTTTTTTCTCAGCATTGTATTTCCAAAACGACTCACTTTCGATAGCAAGAATATTTTGCTCCACCCATTGATGCGCCGGAAAGGACTTCCAATCTGTCTTTAAAGCGTTGTTGAGCTCGGCAACGGTGAGGTATTTCATATCGGCCGTCTTACCCGGTTTGCCTGACCACATGTCGCCATCTTTCAAATAGGTATATGCATCCTCATCTGCTTTCCATTGCAACATTGGCAGCGACTGGGGTGAAAATTTCCTGCCTTGCAGCACGGCCTCTTCCAGTGATAATTTTTCTTGCGCCCACACAGGAGCCGAAATCATCGCCACACAAAACAGGGCGGTTAATTGAATTACATGTTTCATCACACAATTATGATTAGGTCATAGAATTTGAGGTTCGAAAGTAAGAGATTGAATCAGTATTTATCATTTTGGCTACACAAGAAATTGAATTCTTAATCGTTTCGCGGTGCGACTTAACTTGCGCCCTTCATGCGAATTGTAGGATTTTGTTTATTCTTCTGCCTTTCACTCCTCTGCGATGGACAATATGCTGTCATTTCCGGGCGTATTACTGATCTTGAGAACAAGGCAGCCATTGGTGTTATCATCACGCAGAAAGGTCAGAATGATATCGGCACCGCCACCGATGAGAATGGCAAATTCAAGCTCCGTGTGATCGCCGGAGATGTCATATTGAATTTCAAGGGTATCGGAGCTGAGACAATGGTGAAAAATTTTTCGTTGAAGGACGGAGAAGAAAAATATCTTGATCTCACCTACGACAACAGTGCAAAATCTCAGGAGATTATCATTCGGGCCGAACGTGAGGCAGGGCTTAAGCGAGTTGAAACCAAACTTGCTACGAAGTTGCCCACCATCAATCCGGGCATTGAATCATACCTGCTTCAGATGCCTGTGAATTTTGCCTCTGAATTGAGCAGTAGTTACAGTGTTCGTGGGGGAAGTTTCGATGAAAACCTGGTGTACGTAAACGGCATTCAGGTGCATCGACCGTTTCTCGTTCGCGCCGGACAACAAGAGGGATTGAGCTTCCCCAATCCTGACATGGTAAGTAATATACTTTTCAGCGCGGGTGGATTCAGTGCACGATATGGCGACCGTATGAGTTCTGTGCTCGATGTAACCTATGCAAAACCTGATTCTACCGTGGGGAATATTACTCTGGGCGCATTGGGTGCATCGCTGCATTTCGGGGGTCGCTCGAAGGACAAACGATTCAGTCACAACAGCGGCGTGAGATACAAGAACAACGCATATATATTCAACTCGCTCGATGTAGCTGGTGATTACCGACCACGCTACTACGATATTCAAACCTACCTTACTTGGCAACCAGAGAAATATTCACCTTGGGAGTTTGCATTTCTCGGGAATTATCAGAACAATCGTTATCAATTCATTCCTACCACAAGAACAACGGACGTAGGAACTATCAATGAGGCCTTGCGATTGACTGTAGCATTTGATGGTCAGGAAATCACTGCGTTTGAGACTTTCTTTGGTGCTCTTTCAACGCGATACAATCCTTCGCCTACCTCACAAATCAGTCTCACAGTGAGCGCGTTCAACACATACGAAACCGAGCGATTCGACATTCAGGGCGCATACCGACTCGATGAACTGGAGCGTGATCTGGGTTCGGATGAGTTTGGTGAAGTCTTGCGAAATCGTGGCATTGGAGGATATCTGGATCACGCGAGAAACGCCCTTGACGCTACGGTATTGAATGCTTCGCTGCGGGGTTTCATCACACATGAAGGAAAGAAAAACACCATCAATTGGGGGGCTGATTTCCAGCAAGATCTTATCACAGACAAACTCGCTGAGTGGTCACTCACAGATAGCGCGGGATACGCTTCACCGCGACCGCCCGATGATCTTGGAATGACTCAGCCCATGCGAAATATCCCACTGAACGATGTGATCAGAGCGGAAAATTCTGTTTTGTCGCAACGGATATCTGCATTTATTCAAGACGACAAAAAATGGAAATGGGCAAACGGACATACGCTTGCGCTCACTGCAGGCATTCGCGGAAATCACTGGTCATTCAATAATCAACTGGTCGGTGGACCCCGCGTTTCAGCTGCCTATACCCCCGTTTGGAAAGACACGAGGGAAAATAAAGATGGCACGGTAGACACCTTATATCGCGACATGATACTCACTGCTGCGGTGGGGTATTATTATCAGCCGCCATTCTATCGTGAGATGCGCAATTATCAGGGACAAATCAATCCCGACATACGCGCTCAAAAGAGCATTCACTATATCCTTGGAACGAGTTATCGATTCAATGCATTCGGCCGGCCATTCCTGCTTAATTCAGAATTGTATTATAAGGATTTACGCAATCTGATACCCTATGAAGTGGAGAATGTGCGCATACGATATCTCGCTAAGAACAATGCGAGAGGTTATGCTTACGGAGCCGACTTCATGCTGAACGGCGAACTCATCAAGGGAGTGCAGTCATGGGTCAGGTTGTCATATCTCAAAACAGAAGAAGACCTCAACGATGATTATTATTACATCTATCTCAACCAAGCGGGAGATACTATTTATGGTGGATTTACGATTGACAATGTTCCGGTAGACAGCATTCTTCAGACGCCCGGTTACATTCCGCGCCCCAATGATCAGCGCATAAGTTTCAGCATGGTGTTTCAAGATGAGATGCCACGAAAGCCCTGGTATAAGGTGCTGGTTACCGCATATTTCGCCACCGGTGTTCCTTTTGGTCCACCTACCGGAGAACGCTATCTCGATGTGAGTCGCACCAGGAGTTATATCCGCACCGATATTGGCTTCAGCCGAGATCTGATATTGCCCGGCAAGAAAAACAGAAACTGGTTCAGTCGAACATTTGACAGCGGATATGTTGCGCTGGAAATATTCAATTTGTTGGGCAACAACAACATCATCAATCATCAGTGGGTTGAAGATGTGAATGGAAGGCAATACGGAATTCCTACCTATTTGACCGGGCGCAGAGTGAATCTAAGAGTAAGTTTGTCGTTCTGATGATGAATGAAGAACACCTCAATCAACTTCGCCAACGGCTGAATGAGATTCACAAATGGCCGAGTATATACATGTTCAAATTCGTAATGCCAAATCAGGAAGAAAAACTTACGCGGCTCAAAACGATTTTTGGTGAAAGTGCTGAGTTTCGACACCGGCATTCAGCCCAGGGCAATTACGTGAGTGTGACCATTTACGAAATGATGCTCAATGCAGAATCGATTTTTGAGCGTTATCTCGCGGCTGGAAAAATCGAAGGAATCATTTCATTATAGTTGCAACGTGAAAATTCTCCAACAAACTTTACTTCTCTTCGCTGTGGCGGCGCTGATATATGCGCTATACAAGAGACTGCTGACCATACTCTCTCCTGCACGCAAGATGCCGCCCTATCCAGAGATGAAAGGAGAACCCGAGCTGAATGACAAAAGGTTATCAGTTCTCTTTATTATCCCGAAATCGTTTGTAATACAGGGCCGTTTGCAAAATGAAGATGGCTCGTTGAAATGTGCAATGGATATTGAGACCATAAGCGAAACAGAAATAAAGTTGAATGCAGATATCACACCCTTGCAGAATCAACCCTATATCATGGAGGTGGTGGGAGAAGGCTTTCGATTTGTGAGAAATTTCAGATGAGCGAAAGGAAGAGACTTCGTATTGTATTTATGGGCACACCCGATTTTGCGGTTGCCTGCTTGAACGGTCTTATTGCTTCGAAGCATGATCTTGTAGCGGTAGTTACAGCACCCGATCGGCCAGCAGGCCGAGGACTGAAGTTGCAAGAGAGCGCGGTTAAAATCGCTGCGGTAAATGGCGGCATACCTGTCTTGCAGCCAGAGAAACTCAAAGCGCCGGATTTTATTGATGGTTTAAAATCGTTACAAGCAGATTTGTTTGTTGTTGTGGCTTTTCGCATGTTGCCCGAGTTGGTGTGGAATATGCCGCCGCTCGGGTCGATCAATTTGCATGCTTCCTTATTGCCTGCATATCGCGGCGCAGCGCCCATTCAAAGGGCTGTAATGAATGGTGAGAAACGAACCGGACTAACTGTTTTCAAGCTTCAGCAAGAGATTGATACCGGTGATGTTTTGGGTAGACAAGAGCTTGAAATCGGTGATGATGAAACGGCAGGTCAGCTGCATGATAGAATGATGTTGGTGGGAGCTGGGCTGTTGACATCAGTAATAGATGAATTGGCAGAAGGGAAACATCAAGGAATTCCGCAAGAACAGCTCATGCATTCTAAAGTATTACCCGGAGCCCCCAAAATATTTCGCGAAGATTGTTTGATTCACTGGCATTTAAGTGTGCAGGAGATTCACAACCACATCAGAGGTTTATCTCCCTATCCATCGGCTTATACAATATTGAACGGCAAGTCACTGAAAATTTTGCGCGGAGAAAAGATGCCCGGATGGAAAATCATGGGTGAACATGAAATTCAAGATGGCAAAATCCTGTTTCGATGCGGTGATGGATGTTATGCGGCAACCCAACTACAACCTGAGGGGAAGAAGGTTATGTCATCTGAGGAATTTCTGCGGGGTTGGCGCGGATAATGCGAAATAAAAACGTTACCGGCGAATCACCTTTTCCAGATACTTCTTGCGATCCGAGTTGATCTGAATAAGATACATACCACTGGATGCAGGCAGGAGTATTTCCTGATGGGAAGAGGGCGTTGAATAAGTGCCTACAAGATTTCCCTTCGCATCATAAATGCTGATACTTTTTATTTTTTCCGTGCCAGCGCTCACAACAATCTTCCCATCACTGGTCGGGTTGGGCGCCAACAAATACGGGTGTATATTCGGCTCAAGCGCAACAGCCACTGATGTCAATGTTGAGCTTACCATTTCTACCGGGTCTGGACCTTCTGCCCAATACATTTCTTCAAACTGATCGATTACAGAATTAGATGTTGCAAACATTTCAGCATTCCATTTGGGGGGAAGAGCCTGGTACAAGAAACGTGCTAATACATGCACGGTTCCAGTGTACCCATTGAGCGGTATATGATAGCTGATTTCATCACTACCAGATCCTTCAATTCCATTGGCTCGATTGAAATCATTATCACCGTCTACACCTACAATTGCCGTGGTATCATAAACGGCATGTTGGGTACTGAATCCAGCGGGAACAAGTCGATTGTCTTTCAGCGAATGATGAGCCCGTTCCAGCACGGTGGTAACGTTGCCATTGACATCACCTAATACCATTTCATATATCTGCACTTGTTCCTGACCATTGGTTATTATATCGTAGTGAGGTTCCCAATCGGCGTTTTGTCCAACCACTTCGTATTGTGAATTGACAGCACCGGAGTGAAAAATTTCATTGCCATTGTCATCCATCGCAATGAATTCAACAAAGGCGCGACGAGCCGGATAACCGCTGGGCAATTTATGTCCGGCCTTATTGGTGAGCTTCACTGTATACCTTGCCGTATCAGCGTCGATATTGCCCTGATTGATTTCAATGGTGGCCGAGTGTTGTTGCAGATTTTGAAGGGTTCTTGTAATAACCGTATCGAAATGATTTTCGTTGGCGGTAATACCTAACTGATCAATACGATTTTTCATGAGTTCAAGCATGAAGGTGTTACCTCCAACAAGCCAATGCTGACTGAAGGGATTTCTTCCCGGCAGAAAATCATATCCTGAGGCAATAACTACAGATTCATCGAGTCGTGGCATGTGACAACCCTGACACTCTTGATTGTTGTCGTCTTCAATACTGTAAATGCTATTGAGCCACTCGTGATAGGTTGCCTGTTCGATAAAATTATCACCGGTAGCATTTCCTTGAAGATCTGCAGTATGAGTAACGAGAGAGTGACAACCTGCGCAAACTTCTGACTGCGAAAATTTATGCGTTGCCACTGGTGCCACGCCGACGAAATTGGCCATGATATAATCGGCCATGGGCATGTCTGACTTTCCAATATTGAAAAGCGGCCCCCAAATTGTGTCAGCGTTGTATTCAAGTTCACCCGAAAAATGAAGGCCGGTTGTTTCGATTTGCTGTGCGTGACAGGCCATGCAGCTCACGCCGTCGCGGGCGAGTGAATCGGAGTTAAGCATGGTCATTGTATAGTTTTCGATACCATCGTGTTGGGCTTCAAAACGACCAAGGGGTGCGTGGCAAGAGGTGCACTTATTTACCAGTTCATTTGCGTGAGCTGGATTCACAGAGGTTTCATGCGCCACTTTCGCTTGCCACATCGGATCCTTCGCTGAGTTTGCCATCATGGTGGCGCGCCAGTTTTCTGCGGGGCTCACGTTATACCCGAGCGCATTCAAGTTGGCAAGTGGCATATTGGTGCTATCGAGATCTAGGCCGTGACAGCCGGCACATTTACCAGACCCAATAAACATATCACTGATACCATTGGGCAAATCGCCGCCGGTCATGAAGAATGCATGCCCGGGAATATCTTTCACTGCCGAAGGCAAGGGCTTTACATCGTTGCCAGAGGCGGCCATCATCAAGAGAACCACAATCGGGATGAGAACAAAAAACCATCCTCTTTTTATGCTTTGTATTTTCACTTATTGCAATTTGTTGTAGCTAACATATACATCACAGAGTTAAACAATATTGGGTCAACGAATTTCGATGGACTGCACTTCATCTGAGCCCAATTTTTCATTCAGCAGTTCCATGACGCGTGTGCGTTGGAACATGAATTCTTGCTTAACCGGTGCGCTATCAATTTGCACTACAAGATGACCTTGACGCAAATTCACGCTTTGAGTTCTGCGCCATATCGCCTCGCCCACTACTGCTCGATAGGCCGCGGCGATATCCATATTTTGATATCTGACGGCCAGACCCGACTGGGAAATTGCCTGCCGAACCAGATATTTCAAAGGATGTTCGCGGTAAGTTCTGCGCATGGGACGAAAGTAATTATGGACCTGTCAACTTCATTCTATCAAACACCAAATGATTTCATTGACTTCATGCACAAATTCCTTTCCAATGAATTCAGACGAAAATAAGATTAGCAGATAATCACCGCATGGCATGATGAATTCAGATCATGATAACCTTACAAGAATTCAACAACCTTTATACTGATTGCAGCAATGCCTTAGATTTTCTGTATACATCCTTGGCATCGAGACCATACTTCACCATTAACTGCTCGGGCGTACCGCTTTCTCCAAAGCTATCATTGACTCCAATGAAATCCATAGGTGTCGGGTGATGGACAGCGAGAACCTGGGCCACCAATGCACCCAACCCACCGTTGATTTGATGTTCTTCGGCAGTAATAACTTTTCCGGTTTTCTTTGCTGAATCAACGATGGCCTTCTGATCAAGCGGCTTGATAGTGTGGATATTGATAAGGTCTACACTCACGCCCTCCGCCTCCAACAGACGTGCCGCTTCAATGCATTTCCATACCATGTGACCGGTACAGATAATGGTGATATCATTTCCGTGATGGATGTGCCATGCCTTGCCGATTTCGAAAGGTGTAGCTTGACTGGTAAACATAGGCACCTTAGGTCTGCCAAACCGCAAATAAACGGGACCTTGAAACTCTGCGATAGCAACAGTTGCAGCGAGTGTTTGATGATAATCACAGGGGTTGATCACGGTCATGTGGGGCAACATCGACATCATTCCGATATCCTCTAAAATTTGATGAGTAGCTCCATCTTCACCTAAAGTCAAACCCGCATGCGATGCACAGATTTTCACATTCTTATGACTGTATGCAATGCTCTGACGAATTTGATCGTACACCCTGCCGGTTGAGAAATTTGCAAATGTTCCGGTGAAAGGAATTAGTCCACCAATGGTCAAACCCGCTGCAATTCCCATCATATTCGCCTCCGCGATACCGGTTTGAAAGAAGCGCTGCGGGAACATCTTTTGAAATGCATCCATTTTCAAAGACCCCGTGAGATCTGCGCACAACGCCACAACATTTTCATTGCTCTTACCCGCCTCAAGCAAACCCGCACCGAATCCACTGCGCGTATCATTTGACCCATTTATTTCGAAATCAAGCATAACAACGATTATTAATAATCACCTAAGGTTTGTTCTAACTGAGTTAAGGCATTTGCCAATTCTGCATCGTTGGGGGCTACACCGTGCCATTTATGGGTGCCCTCCATAAAATCAACGCCTTTCCCCATTACTGTTTTCATCAGAATAACCTGAGGGAACCCGCGGTGGCCAGATGTTTTCGCCATTTGAATAATGGCCCTAAGTTCATTCAAATCATTGCCGTCGGTTTCAAACACTTTCCAGCCAAATGATTCCCACTTGGCTTTTAAATTCCCTAACTGCATAACGGATTCTGTGGGCCCGTCAATTTGCTGACCATTTACATCAACCGTAGCGATCAGATTATCTACTTTATGATGAGCGGCATACATAGCGGCCTCCCATATCTGACCTTCTTGCAGCTCACCATCCCCGTGTAATGTATATACCATGTGTTTGTCGCCATGGATTTTTTTTGCTTGTGCCGCACCGATAGCAACGGATAAACCTTG
>CAZKRL010000018.1:44279-49849 GCA_964555295.1 uncultured Comamonadaceae bacterium
TGACCCAGTGAACCACTCGCAACCCGAATACCCGGGAGCCCTTCATGTGTCGTCGGATGGCCCTGCAGCCGTGAATTCAATTTTCTAAATGTCGCAAGTTCGCTCACCGGGAAATAACCACACCTGGCAAGCACACTATACCAAACAGGCGAGATATGTCCGTTACTCAAAAAGAACAGATCCTCACCTGCCCCGTTCATATTCCAATTGTTTGGTTGATGATGCAAAATCTCGTTGTACAACAAACAGAAAAACTCCGCACAACCCAAAGATCCGCCCGGATGTCCGCTATTGACAGCGTGCACCATTCTCACAATATCTCTCCGAACCTGAGACACCAAATGATTCGTTGATTCCATATAGTCGCTGATTAGGTCCGAAAATTACCTATTCCCCAGAGCGAAGTTTTGCGATGTTGACGCTTTGTGCACAAATGCTCAGCCGCAATTTTAATCCAGAGCTATTTCTGTACTACGAGCTTCTTATTCTCTTTATACTTTCCTTGGTGAAGTATTACCTCGTAAACGCCAGCTGACAATTCCTGCTCGATGGTCAGCCTGTTTCCGAGGATCAAATTTTCAGATTGAATTACCCTACTGACGATCACTTTACCTGTTGCATCCCGAATTTCCAGTTGACCCGTTGAGGCCAATGGAAATTGAAATCCGTTGAACTGGATATGGATTAGGTTCTGACGCAAAGGGTTGGGAAATACTGACCATCCATCGCCACCCACTGGCGCACTTTCTGCAGGATATATCCGCTCACCAATACACGAACCATCATTGATTTGAGCAGAAGGATTGTAGTTGCTGAATTGTGTGTCGGTGCATCCGGGTATTAGACAATTTTCAGAACTGAAAGACAATCCCTTACGAGTCCAAACACCGTTTGCGTCGCGGCCCTGAAGATTCAAAACCCCGCTAACAATGCCGGTACTTGTAAACTGCCCAAGCAAAACCAATCCTTGCTGATTGGGCATAGAGCGCTGATCCGTAGGAACCAAAAACCATCCGCCATTGTCACAAAAAATATTGCCTCCCTGTGAGAAGGGTATCAACTCCAGCCCAACGTCCCACAGGTTATTGTCGATTTGATTCTCATAACCGATGGTAATCCAGGAATCAGCGCGCAATTCATTTTGCTGACTGATAAGAGCAGGGTGAATTCCTGAGGAAGTGTTCGCTCCCAAGGGGTGCTGATAGAAACCATTGCTTGCATTGATTTGTAGAGGGTTCTGTGTGTCGCCATAGACTACATGCAGTGAAGCATCCAAAGGAATCATAGCATACAACCGATACGTACTTCCTGATACCAACGGGGCATTCGGCTCACATGTTACCACCAAACTGATATCGGCAGATAATCCGCGCATGGCGAGAAAAACACAAAATGTTGTCAATATTTTCATAACGTGAAAGTAATCACTCCGAAAACAGAATTCGCTCATATCAAAACATTTTTAATTTAAACATACCTCGACAGATCAACGAAACTTATTTCGCCCAAGCAACGGACTATTTACTCAAATAAAGATTTCGCTCAGAATATACTTGTCGGAAGTATGGATCTCTCAGGTCTTTGATGAAGCGAATTGCCTCTCCCGTGCTTTTCATTTCTGGTCCGAGTTCTTTTTTTACTTCCGGAAATTTCTCGTAGCTAAACACAGGAATTTTAATCGCATAACCTTGTCGTTTCGGTGAGAAGTTGAAGTCGGTGACCTTCTTTTCGCGCAACATCACCTTCGCAGCATAATTCACATAGGGTTCATCATAGGCCTTAGCGATAAACGGCACCGTGCGTGATGCGCGAGGATTCGCCTCAATGACATGAACAACATCCTTGTGTATCGCAAATTGTATATTGATGAGTCCTACAGTTTTAAGTGCAAGAGCAATACTGCGCGTGTATTCTTCGATTTGAGTGATGATAAAATCTCCGAGATTGAAGGGAGGAAGAACAGCTGTGGAATCGCCGCTGTGTATACCTGCGGGCTCAATATGCTGCATGATACCGATGATGTATACCGACTCGCCGTCGCATATCGCATCGGCCTCTGCCTCGATTGCGCCTTCTAGAAAATGATCCAGCAAGATTTTGTTCTCAGGCATATCATTGAGGATATTCACAACATGCTGCTCGAGGTCTTGCTCGTTGATAACAATCTTCATTTTCTGCCCACCCAAAACATAGCTCGGTCTAACAAGCAACGGAAATCCTAACTTCCTTGAGAGAGTAATGGCCTGTTCGGCACTCTCTACCACTCCAAATTCGGGATATGGAATTCCGCATTCTTTCAGGAGTGTTGAAAAGCTTCCACGGTCTTCTGCCAGGTCAAGCGATTTGAAATCTGTTCCAAGAATGGGGATGCCATATTTATCAAGTTTCTCCGCCAGTTTCAACGCGGTTTGTCCGCCCAATTGCACAATAACTCCAACCGGATTTTCATGACGAATAATATCGTAAATGTGTTCCCAAAATACGGGTTCGAAATAGAGTTTATCAGCCGTATCAAAATCTGTTGAAACGGTTTCCGGATTGCAATTGATCATGATGGTTTCATAACCGCATTCCTTTGCGGCAAGCACACCATGTACGCACGAATAATCAAACTCAATTCCCTGACCGATACGATTGGGTCCGCTACCTAAAACAACTACTTTTTTCCGATCAGAAGATTTGCTTTCATTTTCTTGCTCAAATGTGCTGTAGTAGTATGGGGTCTTTGCCTCAAACTCTCCCGCACAGGTATCAACGAGCTTATAGACTCTCTTAATCCCTAATGATTCTCTGCGTTTGTAGACCTCGCTTTCAAGACAACGCACGAGGTGCGCAATTTGTCTGTCGGCATAACCCATGCGCTTCGCCTCTCTCAGTAAAGATGGAGGTAAATCTTGCAGCGAAAATTTTTCGATTTGGCGCTCGAGCTGAATCATTTCCTCGATTTGTCTGAGAAACCAAATGTCAATTCGTGTCTTTTCCTGCACGGTCTTCATGGGTATGCCAAGCTTCAATGCATCGTATACATGAAATAGACGATTCCATCCCGGATGTTCAAGGGAGTTGAGCAATTGATGTTGGTCACGAACTTCTCTGCCATCCGCTCCAAGCCCGTTGCGTTTGATTTCAAGCGATTGACATGCCTTTTGAAGCGCCTCCTGAAAATTACGGCCAATCCCCATTACCTCTCCAACACTTTTCATCTGCAGTCCAAGCTCCCGATTGCTGCCGGGGAACTTATCAAAATTCCAGCGAGGTATTTTAACTATGACATAGTCCAATGTGGGTTCAAAAAATGCAGAGGTGGTTTTGGTGATCTGATTCTTGAGCTCACTCAGGTAATATCCGATAGCAAGTTTGGCCGCGATCTTCGCAATGGGATATCCCGTGGCTTTACTGGCCAAAGCCGATGAGCGAGAAACTCTCGGGTTGATTTCGATGGCAATGATTTCTTCCTTTTCATCCGGACTTACTGCAAACTGCACGTTGCATCCCCCTGCGAAATTCCCTATTGCACGCATCATTCGAATCGCCATGTTACGCATGCGCTGATAAGTAGTATCGGCAAGTGTCATCGCAGGGGCAACAGTGATACTGTCGCCGGTGTGAATTCCAAGCGGATCAAAGTTCTCTATTGAACAAATGATGACCACATTATCGTTGGCATCGCGCAAGAGCTCAAGTTCATATTCCTTCCATCCGATAAGTGCCTTATCTATCATTACCTCATGAATCGGTGAAAGATGAAGTCCGCGATCCAGCAGTCGATCAAAATCTTCTTTATTATGCACAAGCGCCGCGCCGCTTCCACCTAAGGTAAATGACGGACGAATGCACAATGGAAAACCGAATTCTTGCGCGATTTCTTTGCCCTCCAGAAAACTCTTTGCTGTTTTTTGCGGCGCCATAGGAACACCGATATCATTCATCAACGAGCGGAAAAGCTCGCGGTTTTCAGTGATATTGATTGCACCAATATCCACGCCAATCATCTTCACTCCGTATTCACTCCATATTCCGGTTTCATCGCACTGAATGGCAAGATTCAATGCAGTTTGTCCACCCATCGTAGGCAATACTGCATCGATTTTCCTTTCATTCAGAATCTTGACGATGCTATCAATTTCAAGCGGAAGCAGATACACATGATCTGCAACGACCTTGTCGGTCATGATCGTGGCGGGGTTCGAATTGATGAGTGTAACTTCAATTCCTTCCTCACGCAACGACCGTGCGGCCTGTGATCCTGAGTAGTCAAACTCGCAAGCTTGACCTATTACGATGGGGCCGGAACCGATGATGAGAACCGAGCGGATTGAACTGTCTTTGGGCATTTTTTTTTTAGCAAGGTGGTTACCTCGCGATTCCGTCGGGGCGCAAAATTAACCGGCAACGACCAGAAACATCCGTGTCATTGTCAACAGAATAATAACAACTCCACTCATGACAATGCTCCAATATTGCGCTAATATTGAGCATCAAAAACTACTAAACTCAATCTGCGGTAGCATGAGCAAAACAATAATACTTACTGTCGGCATATTTCTTTTATGCACCTTGTTTCACTCTTCACTCGCTCAATCACCCGTTCCACTTCAATGGAACGAGACCCAATTGAACTGCATCCGCAAGCACGTTGCACGACCTACGGTGCATGCGCGCAATCTCTTCCACTGCTCCCTTTCGATGTACGATGCATGGGCGATATATGACCCCATGTCAGAACCCTTCTTGCTCGGAAACACCTGGGGAAATTTCAATTGTCCGTTCAATGGTATCACCATCCCCACCAACGAAGCAGAACGCCGCGCAGCCCAAGAAGAAGCTATGAGCTACGCCATGTACCGCACGTTGAAACATCGCTATCTCTCCGGCGCACCTGCGGCCAACTACCTCACCATACTGGGCTATATCGAGGCGCAGATGGACAGTCTCGGATATGATGAAAATATTACCTCAACAGATTACAGCGATGGAGATCCTGCTAAACTCGGCAACTACATCGCTGCAAAAATTCAGGAGTTCGCGTTGCAAGATGGCTCGAACCAACAATACAATTACGCGAATCAATATTACACCCCCATCAATGGTGTGCTCGCTGCGCAGTATCCGGGCAACCCCTATTGTGAAGATCCCAATCGCTGGCAGCCGCTATATCTCAGTGTCTGTACCGATCAGAGCACACCGCCCAACATAATACCGTGCTCACCCACAGAAGGCACCCCTGCGCTATCTCACGAGTGGGGCAATGTCATCCCTTTTTCCTTGCGCGCAGATCAGGCCACTGATCACTACCGCGATGGCAACCTTTATCGCACGTATCTCGATCCGGGAAGTCCGCCATATCTCGACTCTCTCAGCTGGAGTGACCATACCACCAGCATGTACAAATACGGCTTTGTGATGAATATCATCTGGCACAGTTTCCACAACAATGACGATGGTGTGATGATTGATGCATCGCCCAGCAGCGTGGGTGGTTTGAACTTCACCGATGTGAGTCAATTGCCACAATCTTTTGAAGACTATCAAAACTTTTACAACCTGATGGAAGGCGGTGTTGATGATCC
>CAZKRL010000019.1:0-9524 GCA_964555295.1 uncultured Comamonadaceae bacterium
ATCCCGGCTGCAACCAACCCACCGCGTGTAATTATAATCCGCTTGCGGGATGTGAATCAGAGTGCTACATGCCCGATGGATGCACCAACTCTGATGCGTGCAATTTCGAGCCCGCGGCCACCTGTGATAACGGGTCATGCGTTATGCCCGGTTGTAAAATATCTACTGCATGCAATTATGAACCTGATGCTATTTGCAGCGATCCTGACTATTGCATTTATCCGGCATGTGGAATTCCGGGCAGATGCAATTATGATTCACTCGCACTCTGCATCGACAATAGCATCTGCTTGTATTCACTTTGTTCAGATGCTGAAGCGTGCAATTATAGTCCCACCAGCCAATGTGATGACGGCAATACATGTATCTACGGCAATGCCGGCTGTATATTCCAAGGCGCATGCAATTATGATAGCACCGCCGTTTGTAATAGCGGAACATGCATCTACCCCGGATGCCTTGAACCCGGTGCTTGCAATTACAATGCATTGGCCGGTTGCAGTGACAACTCATGTGTTTACGCAGAAGAATTCTACACCTGTGCAGGGTTATGCATCAACGACTCGGATGGAGACTTTGTTTGTGATGAATTGGAAGTTTCAGGCTGTATTGAGCCTCAGGCATGTAATTTCAATCCACTCGCTACTAACCCTACGAACACATGTTTCTATGCCGAGGAGTTTTATTTCTGCGACGGCAACTGCCAGTTTGATATTGATCAAGACGAAATCTGCGACCAACTTGAAATTGCAGGTTGCGTAGATACTCTTGCATGCAACTTCAATCCATTCGTACTCCAAGCCTCAGATGAATGCGTGTTTCCCGGCTGTAACGATGCAACTGCCTGTAATTTTAATTCGCTTGCAGGATGTAATGACAACTCGTGCGAATACCCTGACAACTGCGGAAACTGTGGCGGGGTAAATGGATGCACCGAAAGCACCGCCTGCAACTATGACTCATCAGCGACATGCAATGATAGCACATGTACATATCCACTGTTGTATCTGGATTGTGCGGGAAACTGCCTTCAAGATTCTGATGGCGACCTGGTTTGCGATTCACTTGAGATAGTAGGATGCCAGCAAAGCAACGCATGCAACTTCAACCCATTTGCTACAGATTCTGATGAAACATGCGTATATCCGGGATGCACCGACTCGAGTGCATGCAACTACGCCCCCAACGCTCAGTGTGAAGGTCAATGCCTCTACCCTGGCTGCAGTGACATAATGGCCTGCAATTATTCAACGGATGCCGCATGTCTGGATGTATCCGCGTGCATTTACCCTCAAGAATTTTTAGACTGCTCAGGGAATTGCTTGCAGGATAATGACCTTGATGGAATTTGCGACAATTATGAAATTGTGGGCTGCATGAACAGCACAGCGTGCAACTATAATATCAATGCAACCGACTCCTCCGAAAATTGTGAATTCCCTGTTAACGGATACGATTGCGATGGAAACTGTATCGACGACATTGATGGAGATTTAGTTTGTGACAATCAAGAAGTTTCAGGTTGCACTGATGTGCTGTCTTGCAATTACAACTCACTTGCCACCGACGACGACGGAAATTGCATAACGGCGGGATGCCAGGTTTTAGGGGCTTGCAATTATGACGTGAATGCTGCCTGCTCCAATATTCTGACATGCGACTTTCCTGGTTGTGGCGACATTAACGCGTGCAACTACAACCCATCAGCCACGTGTGTCAACGATTCAAACTGCACATACGGAATTTCAGGATGCATCTTTGAGAGTGCCTGCAACTTCAACATCGATGCTAACTGCAATGACGGAAGCTGTGTGTACCCGGGATGTACCGAATTCGGAGCATGCAACTATGATCCCAATGCAGGTTGCAGCAATAATTTATGTATCTATGCTGAACTATATTACGATTGTGGCGGACTTTGTTTGCAAGATGTCGATAACGACAACATTTGTGATGAACTTGAAATAACCGGCTGCACCAACCCACAAGCATGCAATTACAACCCACTGGCAACTGAGAGCGCCGACACCTGCTATTTCCCCGAACTATATTATACCTGCAGTGGCAATTGTCAATTCGATATTGACAATGACGGGATCTGCGATGCACTTGAAACAATAGGATGCATGGATACTTTGGCTTGCAACTTCAATCCATTTGTATTTGAATCCGACAATAGTTGTCAGTATGCGGCGCTCTATTATGATTGTCAGAACATATGCATCCATGACGTCGACGGAGATTCCATTTGTGATGAATTAGAAGAAACGGGTTGCACAGATAATCTGGCCTGCAACTTCAATGGTTTTGTTCTGATCGACGATGGCAGCTGTATATACTCTGACTCAATTTTGGATTGTACAGGGGTTTGTTATTTCGACTCTGACAGCGATGGAATTTGTGATCAGCTGGAAACAGCGGGCTGCACTGACTCGTTGGCGTGTAACTACAATAGCTTAGTGACGAATGACGACGGAACATGTGCTTATCCCAATGAATTCTATGACTGCAACGGAGCATGTATCGATGATGCAGACAATGATCAGATTTGTGACCCACTGGAAGCCTCAGGCTGCACCGATACAACGGCCTGCAATTACAATGCATTTGTAACAAATTCCGACAGTAGCTGCACCTACCCCGGATGCACCGATCCTACAGCTTGCAATTTCAACATACTTGCAGGTTGTGATGATGCATCATGTATACAACCTAACTTGTGCGGCGAGTGCGATGGTGCAGAAGGTTGCTCAGACCTCATGGCATGTAACTATTCGAACGCGGCAACCTGTGATAATGGGAGCTGTATATACCCCGGCTGCACAAACGAGTTAGCATGTAACTACGACCTCACTGCTGGTTGTGACGACAGTTCTTGTACCGTAATTGAAACGTTCAGTATTATCGGTCAATCCATCGCGAATTACGACACCTTTTTTTATCAATATCCGGGAAACCCCGAGCATCTATTCAATTGGACAATCAATGGTGGACTTATTCTCAGCGGGCAAGGTGGTAATTGGGTAGAGGTAGTTTGGACAACCTACGGAACACTGTGTGTAACTGAAATTGCGGAAGACTGCAACGGCGAAACCGTTTGCTTAGAAATAATTCTTGCAGATATTGACGACACGCCAGACACGCATTTCAGCATATACCCCAATCCCTCGAATGGAGCATTTACGATACATTCAAACGCAAACCAACCTTTCGTGTATCGATTGATTGACATCACTGCAAAAACGGTTGCACAAGGCACTATCACACAAGGACTTCAAAACGTTGACTTCCAACATCTACCTGCAGGCAGTTACACTTTAATGATCGATACCCTGCCTTATAGAATTATTATCGAATAAAACCAACGGAGCAAAATGCCAGAATCAAAATGAAAGCACACTTCGCCCAGTATCATGATTTGTGATTACGGGCGTAGCAATTTCGGCAATGTCACAACCTATTGCCAGATTCTATTTTGTCGCCCTACCCTTACTCGAGCAGCGAAGCTTTGAACCCTCAATAATTGTAGATTTGCCGAACTCAATCAAGCCCGAAAATATGAGTCAAATCAATGTCGTAAGCGGAAAAAACTGTCGCATCGCGCCTACTGCCATCCTTGAGAATGTAGTTTGTGGTGACAATGTTTCTATTGGAAATTTTGCTGAACTCAAAAACATCGTCATCGGCGATGACTCCAAGATTGGAGGCCATGTGGTCATGTATTCACCTGATGAGACAAAACCCATCAGAATCGGTAAGAATGTTGTTGTTGCGCATGGCACTTACGGCGAAGCAACCGGCGGAGAAATACACATATCCGATAATGCATCCGTTGCGCACCGCTGCACCCTGCTTACGAGTAGCGACAGTCCGTGGAGTCCGGAATTAGAAAGCATTTATCCTTTGCAGTGCGGCGGAATTACCATGCATCAGCACACGTGGATTGGCGTGGGTTGCACGGTACTCCCCAACGTAGTACTTAATGAAGGAATCATTGTAGGAGCCCATAGCTTGATACGACCTGGAACCTATAAACCCTGGACATTATACGGCGGCACTCCCTGCAAAGAGCTGAAAACAATTGCAAGAAAATAATTCTAATATCAACCCAGATAAGATGAAAGAGGAACGTACAGGTATAAGCGTGATTATTCCATGTTTCAATGAAGAACCGAATTTAGATGAGCTGATAAAACGACTCGGAGAATTCGGAGAATCGAATAAGGCGATTTCTTTAGAAATCATTTTTGTTGACGACTGTTCCACTGACGGCACTTACCGCAAACTTCAATCCTACAAGCACGAAAATTATTCCTGTAGACTGATTAAACTCTCAAAAAATTGTGGTTCACACATTGCCTTCAGAGCGGGTTGCAGTATTGCAAGACATAGCATTGTTACCCAAACCAGCAGCGACCTCCAGCATCCACTCACACTGATAACTGACACGTTAAAGTCTATGCAATCCAACAATGCTGACGTTGTAATAGCGGTAAGGTCAAATGACTATTATGAGAGTCTCTTCGAGAAATTATTTTCTCGATTCTATACAAAACTTGTAAGAAAATATGCTGCAGCCAACTACCCAGAGGGTGGCTTTGATGTATTCATGATCAACGGCCGCGTAAAAGCACTATTGAACAAACATGTCGAAGACAATTCATCCGTTATGCTGCAAATACTCAGCTTCGGACTCACTCAAAATAAAATCAACTACGACAAAGCTCACCGTTATAAAGGAAAATCCAAGTGGACGCTTACCAAGAAAATAAAGTTGTTCATTGACACATTCGTAGCATATTCATACGCCCCCTTGCGCTTCCTTACACTAACCGGATTCTTTCTATTGTTTCTTGGAGTTGTATGGTCAACCTACCTCATTATTCGAAAGATTACGGTTGGCGACCTCGAATTGGGATGGCCAATGCTATACAGCACCATCATATTGGGATTCGGAATAACCAATGTTTCGCTGGGAATTATAGCTGAATACCTATGGCGCACACTTGACGCCTCGCGCAATCGCCCAGTATTTATAATAGACCAAGATGAAGTGCTATCCAATGACTGATTTGATTTGAAATCTGCAAATCCCAGTATCCATCAATAGAAAGCAGCACATAGACCAAATACAAAAAGGAAGTACTGAATAGTTTTTTCATTACGCAGATTAATAGGGCAATGCAATTAGAAGCGAGCAGATAGAGCCAACAGGCCTCTGAATAGGTGACCATCAACCAAGTTCCAATGATTGCTGAAACGGCTACGAAACTGTCGGCCCAAACATAACCGGATGTATTCAACCGCCTGAGCAAAATACCCAAGACAATTACCATAAAAATTCCAATTGAGACGATCAAAAAATGATTCCATTGCGACGGATTGGGCTGATGCCAATCCAAAGGATGATAGCCCCCATAAATAGCTAAACCAACATAAACGCATTGTAAGCCAAACTCCGCAAATAATTTCTCTCGCAGATATACAAAGGCAAGCAACAACGACCCTATAAAACCAAACAAATAGCAAATGCGATACTCAGTTAGATATAGTATTGTGTATGCTAAGCTGAACACCACCGCTACTAATTCAAACAATGGTGGCAGAGCCTTCGAAAAAAACTTTTCCCGGTTCAAAATGTTATCCTCATGCTTATTCTAATTTGCGACAATAACCAAAGATCTGTAACAAATAAAATTCAAATGAAAAAAAAATTACTTACTCTAATTGCGATTCTTGCCATCCTCGGGCAATTGTATTCGCAAAGAAACTGCGGTACCACAGAGTATCAGCACAACCTTGAAATCAATGATCCGTCCATCATCCGTAATCGCGAGGAAATCGAAGAGTTCACCAGAAATTTCGTAACTCAATACTCTGAGGGCGAGCGCGTGAATGTGACCATCCCGGTGGTGGTGCATGTGGTTTGGAATACAACGACCGAAAATATCAGTGATGCGCAAATACAGTCACAGCTTACAGTTCTTAATAATGATTTCCGCAGACTAAATGCGGATGTAGCAAATACTCCATCGGCATTCTCCAATCTCACAGCAGATGCCAATATCAATTTTTGTCTTGCTTCAGTTGACCCAAACGGCAATGCAACAAACGGAGTCGTTAGAGTTCAAACCAGTGTAACAGCATTTGGAACCAACGACCAGGTGAAATCCTCGAGCACAGGTGGTTCGAATGCTTGGGATAGAAATCGTTACCTGAATTTATGGGTCTGTGACATCAGCGGAGGAATTCTCGGATACGCTCAATTCCCCGGTGGATCTGCCAGTACCGACGGCGTTGTTGTAGACTATCAATATTTTGGCACTACCGGCACAGCTACAGCACCTTTTAACAAAGGCAGAACCGCTACTCATGAGATAGGGCACTGGCTCAATCTTTATCACATCTGGGGTGATGATGGCACGGGTTGCACCGGATCTGACTTGGTTTCAGATACACCCAATCAGGGAAGTGAAAACTATGGCTGTCCTGTTTTCCCCAAAGTGTCATGCAGCAATGGCCCCAATGGTGATATGTTCATGAACTATATGGATTACACAGATGATGCGTGTATGTTTATGTTTTCCACAGGGCAAGCTGCAAGAATGCAAGCACTATTTGCTTCCGGTGGTGCCCGCGTCTCTCTTCTGACCTCCAATGGTTGTGGCACACCAACACCTGTAATTTGCGGCAATGTGACCGGCTTGTCAGTGGCCTCCATAACACAAACGTCAGCCAATGTATCATGGTCGGCACTAACAGGTGCAACTTCATATACAGTTCAGTACAAACCCACATCGTCAACCACATTCACGAGTGTAGATGTTGCAACAACCTCATACAGCATCACCGGGCTTACCGCAGGCACCTCTTATAATGTGCAGGTGCGAGCAAATTGTGCTGCCGGTAATGGTGCGTTCACTGCATCCACCTTTACTACTGCGGCGCCCACCTCAACTTGTACGGACATATATGAAACTAATAACACTTCTTCCCAAGCGAAGACCATTTCAGTAAACACGAATATTATTGCAAGGATTGGTAATAGCACCGATAAAGACTGGTTCCGTTTTTCGAATACCACTTCTGCCAGAAACATAAGAATTGATCTAACCAATTTGCCCGCAGATTACGATGTTCGTCTTTACAACCCCAGCGGAACACAAGTGGCAATTTCACAAAATGGAGGAACGACCTCTGAAGTAATCAACTATAATACAACCACAACGGGCACATGGCGCGTGCAGGTGTATGGTTACAACGGCGCTTTTAACGCAAGTTCATGTTACACTTTGAGAGCTTCTATTTCTTCAACGGCTTTCCGTGAAGATGGCACCGAATCAGAAGTACCCGCAGATCTGGTTTCTGATGCGAGCGAGCCACTTCAGATTGCCTCCATATTCCCGAACCCCACCAACGGCAAACTGAATTTAATTCTTGACTCACAGGTAGACGGATACGTGCAAATGAATATCATGGATATTACCGGTCGCACCGCCATAACCTCATTACTTCAGGTTGTTTCGGGGCGCAATTCCGCCCTTATCGACATCGCAGAACTCCCGAATGGCGTTTACAATGTCATCGTTTCTGACGGCAACCACAGAAGTACTCAACTCGTCATTAAGCAGTAACCCTTCTGAAAGAATGAAAGCCCCGTTTATGCGGGGCTTTTTTTATTCATAATATCAAAGTTCAAACTACTTCATGGGCATCAGTGAAGACCCTCGAAGAATTTCATATAACTCCTCAGGTGTGGTATTCTCGAAGCCCATCTTAAAACGAAAACAAGAGGGAGTGACGACCCAAATACATAAATAAATCCTGTCGGGATCGATGAATCCGTTTCGCACAATGAGGATGCAACGCGGAAATTTCGGGTGTGTTCGCACTTCTAAATCCTGTTCATCAGGAAACTCAGTACACCTTGCCTCGTAGGCTTCCTTAAGCATAATCTGCATGGCGAGAACGTATTGTCTGCTACTTAATTCTTGACTATCAGTAACGTTTGCCGGAATTATTATGTCCATTCTTGTCAACTTTAAATCGGCCGAAAGAAAAATCAGCCCATCGACAATAAAGGTCAAAACTATAATCGGTTAAAGGAGAAAGCACTTTCGAAAAGCAAATAGAATTGAGCTCAACTCAATTTCATGGTGAAGCAAAAGCTAGATCCATCACCTGGCGTAGAGGTAATTTTCAGCTGTGTGCCATGCATTCTAACAAACTCTTTAACCAGCTGAAGTCCGAGACCACCGGTGCCTTGTTTCTGCACAGCTTCGTCAATGCCTACGTCATCGAGATAGGCCGCCACCTGAGCGTCTGTCATCCCGATGCCATCATCTTCAACACAGAACTTGACTTCATTAACTGATTCAATGATTACAACACCAACCTTGCCTCCGGATGGAGTGAACTTAACAGAGTTGGAAATTAAATTTCTGAAAATAACCTCCATCATATTCCTGTCGCAACGCATAACGCTATCCGCCGCAAAATCGCGCTGTACGTTAAACTGTAACGACTTTTCCCCACATACTACCTTACCAAACCTTTCAATGTTATCTGCCAGATCCGTCAATGAAACTACATCAGGAGAAAACTGTAGTTTATTGGTTTGTTGTTTCGACCATAACAAAAGATTATTGAGCAAGGCCATCGTATCAGCAGTTCTTGCTTGCAGTCGAGCAATCAAATCCATGTTTCGTCGGTCGGTATTATCCAGTTTCATTAACTCCAGGCCTGATTGCAACGAAGCGATGGGTGCCCGAAGGTCGTGCGTTAGCACCGACATCATCTTATCGCGTGTATATACCGTTGTCATGAGCTCTCGGTTCTTGTCATCAAGAATTTTAGTGTTTTCAACGTTTCTGGAATGCACTTCATTATTGACTTTTGTAACAAAATGGACCTGAAGTATACAGGCAAACACCACGCCGATAAGATTCAGCGCACGCTCGAGTTGCAGGTCATTGATGTGCTGGGCTTCTTCACTGCCAATCCTTATATCCGTGGTTACAGCAAAAATCAGCATCAACAATTGAATGGATGAGAGCACATAAGCAATGGAACGTTCTTTACTCTGAAAATTCACCATATTGCCTATGAATACAGGAATCATAAAGGCAAAAGCGAAGGTGTCAGCACCTGCCATCATCTCGAGTAACAAAATGAGAACTGAAACTTGAAGCGAATTCCAAATCTTTGAGTATTTATAATATCCCTTCACAAAAAGAATCCAAGCAATTCCGGTGGAAGGCAATGCAGCCAAGGTTACAACTCCCTGAATCACTTGTCCGGCAAGCATGTTCACAATGAAAAAAATGATAGCATACACAGCAATCAGCTTGAGCAACACGGCATGCAGACGTTTGCTCTTTCGAAGTATGAGGTCTTCGGAGGGATTGCGCTCAGACGGTTTCAAAGGTTGGCCCTTAATCTACAATTCATCATTAATTGGCGGCACCAATTTATACCAAACGCGAATCTAACGGATTGATCGATCATATAAATTTACATGAAGC
>CAZKRL010000019.1:9534-48310 GCA_964555295.1 uncultured Comamonadaceae bacterium
GCAACCTCGCCCTTAAAACTTCAGTCATTCAGACATTAACCTATTATCCAATGAAAACACTGTTACGTCTTTTTACGCTAAGTATCTTATCCCTTTCATTTCAAGTCTCCAACGCTCAAGGATTCACTTTTAACGTTGGACTTCAAGGTGGTGGAAATTGCTCCTACATCATCAGCGGCACATACAGCGCCATGAACGACTCTACTGTCAATGGCTCATTTACCGCTAATGCAGATCCTTCGACCGGCTTGTATACGGTAACATTGAGCACTGGCGTTAGTTCTGTGTTTGTAACTGCTTGCGCAACCCCTACCGATCCCAATTGCGGCACCGAGGCCTGTGCGTCACAGGTTTTGAGTATGAATACTGGGGCACTTCCTTTTCTCAATATTGTTTTTGGCTCAAGCGGCGACGCCGATAATGATGGCTTTACCGCCGATAATGGGGATTGCGATGATAATGACGCGTCAGTTAATCCTTACGCCATGGATATTTGCGGTGATTCCATTGACAATAACTGCAATGGCTATGTAGATGATGGCAATTGCGAAGGTTCACTTATGCTATACGGACAGGTCATCAATGCAAATGCATCAGTTGAGGTTTTCATTATGTGGTCGGATAGTTTATCTGGCACAATGGGAATGGATTCCTTGATGACTGCGATTGATGGAAGCTTCACCTATTCCATTCCGGCTGGAATTCCTATGTACTACCTATACGTGCAGGCTTGTATTTACAATTGCACGAATGACTATACATGTGCCTACACATACATGGCGCCCAACCAGCCTATTTCTGTGGTAATCAATTATTGTGATACACCATCCGATGCAGACTACGACGGCTTTCTGAGCGACGTAGACTGCGATGATTTCAATTCTGCTGTAAACCCGGGTGCTGAAGAGATTTGCGGAGATTTTACTGACAATGATTGTGATGGATCATGGGATGAGAATTGTGGCTTTGCTTGTTCACCAAACATTGTACTCGTCAATGATAGCATGTTTCCGGCTATCCCTGCTTATACTGTATATATTCTCAACCTCGACCCAACCGGAATGGCGCCATTCACCTACCTATGGAACCTAGGGGATGGAACCGTATCCAATGAGCCCTATCCGACAAATACCTACCCGGCAACCGGCACCTATACAGTTTGCCTGACAGCAACATCGGCCGACAGTTGCAGCTCTGAGGCATGTATTACGTTTACAGTAGACAGCATGGGTTATGTGAGCGGCGGCGGTTATCCAATGAGTCCCGTATTTCTTAACGTAATTCCAAGTCTCGATGCTCTGCGAGTGAATGAAATGGCGAGCGTTATGGAAACCAAAGTATTCCCGAATCCTGCATCTTCTGAGATACAAGTTTCATGGAACGAAAATATCCAGGCCAACCATTTGGAAGTCATCGATATTAGCGGCAAACCTGCCCTGCAACTGAATGTGCAGACCTCGTTGAACCAAGTTACTTTATCGGTTGAATCACTGCCTGCTGGAATTTATCAAATAGCTCTACACGGCAATAACGGTGTGCTAAACACAACTCGTTTATTGATAAGCCACTAAGATTTTATAACCAAAGGCATATTTGACTGAGCGTTGTAATTACTTTGCCATCATGTTATGATGAAATGATTACAACAAAAACAAGGGCTATCACATTTTATAGAATTTCTTTTCTGTCGGTAACGATGTTGTTGCTCATCTCTTCAATGAATGCGCAACAAATAGACAGCCGCTCGGGAGTTATTCTGAAAAACGGGATTACAGAACTTGGTAAAGTTTTAGTATACGAGAAGGGTGATGCAGGTTCGACTTTCAATTTAGACGGTAAGAGCTATTCTACGACTGAGGTCAGATTCTTCAAAAGTGCCCATGGATACTTTGCAAACGCCAGTGAAATCGATGGCAATGAAACCTACGCAATGCGTGTTCGCAAGGGACTCATATCACAGTACGAAAGAATCAAGATAAAGACCTACCAGGCGGATACACTGCCCAATTTCGGCAAGCTCTCAGATTTTGCGAATGGGGAGAAAATGCATTATTACCACCTCACGAATGGTTCACTCAAAAAAATCAACTACAAGAATCTTTCATCCGATATCTACTCCTATATCCCAAGTCAGCTTTACCTAAAGGATTATAAGAAGTTCAAATTCATGCAATTTGGCATGCTTGGACTGGGCTTGGGTTTGGTGGCGTCATCCATCATCTCGCAAGGCAGCAATATCAATATCACTCCCGGGATGGTATTAGGCACTCTTCTTACCGGTGGAAGCTTTGGTGCTATTGGTTCTCAAAATGAAGCACTCGACAATGCTATAAAAGCATATAACGAAAAGGATAAGATACAAGCCAAAGATCAAACTCCTTAGTTGGTAAGCTACTCATTCATTAGGCAACTACAATATCAAATCATCCAGTGCCGATTGCATTGTTGAATAATGAAATGAATATCCATGCTGCATCAATTTCTGCGGCGCAACAGAAAGATGATTGAGAATTAATTCAGTATCGAATCCTATCACCGGGGCAGCTAATTTCAACGCAAACGTCGGTGCGGGAAATCCGAAGCTTCTGCGATGCCCAACGCGTATGCATCTCATAAATTCTTTGTTCGAAATGACTTGCGGTGCCGCCATGTTGACACAGCCCGTTATGTCTTGACGGTTGTAAATGAACTTACAGATTTCATAGAAATCGCG
Organism: uncultured Comamonadaceae bacterium; assembly: GCA_964555295.1. GTDB lineage: Bacteria > Bacteroidota > Bacteroidia > Flavobacteriales_D > Sanyastnellaceae > CAZKRL01. Next base: position 12,248 of record CAZKRL010000019.1, read on the forward strand.
AATGTGAATCCATGAAACCATTTGATTGCCACTCCCCTGTTTTCCTCCTAACCATAATTTCGCAAGCCCTGAAAATAAAGGCAACACGCCACCCGAACGATCCAATACCAAAGAGATTCGCAAGGCAACTTTTCTTACGGCATCAACCTTTTCAGAATAGAAAACTTCCTCCCACTTTCTGGCAACATCAGCCATCACTGAGTTGCCATTGGCAGGTGAATCTTCACCATGAGCAAAGGTCTCATTTTCATTGTAAATCGATGCGCCACTGGCATTGAGCCAAAGTTGTGGCGGACGGTCACATTTCGCGATGATTCGATTGAGGTGTGAAGTGGTTTCGGTCCTCGAGGTAAGCAAAGCGTCTCGATTCTTTTTATTGAAATAACATTGAACAGATTTACCGGCGAGGTTGATGAGCAAGTTAGATCCATTGATTGCATCGACCAGAGACAATTCATTGTCCCATTGCGCGTCTCCGCCTGTGCGTCTAATAATGCGAACTTCCCAGCCCTCCTTGAGAAACGATTTTTGGAGATAACTTCCTACGGTTCCCGAACCACCGGCGATGACAACACGTGATTGCATGGCCTAATAACAATCGCGAAGAAAGAAAGTTGAATTATTCCGCGGCGCTATATCCCTGGATGAGCACATCCAGAATTTCAATGGCCGCTACACTGATTCGAGTGCCCGGACCAAAAATGCCAACACAACCGGCCTCATAGAGAAATTCATGATCCTGATCCGGAATTACGCCGCCCGCAACAACAAGGATGTCTTCTCTGCGCCATTGCTGTAACTCCGCCATAAGCGCGGGGATGAGTGCTTTGTGTCCTGCGGCCAACGACGACACACCGATGATATGAACGTCATTCTCGACGGCTTGTTTGGCGACTTCGGCAGGAGTCTGAAACAGAGGCCCCATATCCACATCGAATCCGAGATCAGCAAACGATGTGGCAATGACTTTGGCCCCGCGATCATGTCCGTCTTGCCCCATTTTGGCAATCATAATCCTGGGCCGGCGGCCGGCAATCACTGCAAATTCATCAGACTTTTGACGGGCATTCTTGAATTCAGGATCCTCCATATTCTCACTCGAATATACACCACTCACGCTTCTGATCGTGGCTTGATATCGTCCGAAAACTTCTTCCAGTGCCAGAGATATCTCACCGAGTGAGGCTCTCTTACGCGCCGCGTCAACTGCAAGCTCGAGTAAATTTCCATTGCCCTCAGAGGCTGCACGTTGGATTGCCTCGAGAGATGCACGGCACGCGTTTTCGTCACGCGTTGCTCTCAATTCAGCGAGTCGTTTTACCTGTGCTTCTCTCACTGCAGCATTATCAACTTCAAGAATATCCATTTGATATTCCTCATCGGTGGTATACAAATTCACGCCAATGATATGTTCCCGGCCGCTATCGATGCGCGCTTGACGCCGCGCTGCAGCTTCTTCAATTCGCAATTTCGGAAGACCTGCTTCGATCGCTTTGGTCATACCACCCAGTTGTTCCACCTCATCCATCAGTTTTCTGGCACCTTCAATCATGCGCTCGGTGAGATCTTCGATACGCTTACTGCCGCCCCATGGATCGATGGCTCTGCAAATTCCGGTTTCTTCTTGTAAATACAATTGCGTATTACGAGCGATTCTCGCGCTGAAGTCGGTAGGCAATGCTATGGCTTCATCCAGAGCGTTTGTATGCAATGATTGTGTGCCACCGAATGAGGCGGCAAGTGCTTCAAAGCACGTGCGGGCAACATTGTTCAATGGATCTTGACGAGTAAGACTCCAGCCACTGGTTTGACAATGCGTGCGCAGGGCCATACTCTTTGGGTTGGCTGGGTTGAACTTCGCGATACTCTCTGACCAAAGAACTCGGGCTGCGCGCATCTTCGCGATTTCATTGAAAAAATCCATCCCTACGGCCCAAAAGAATGACAGACGTGGGGCGAATTCATCTATGGTCATACCTGCAGCGATGCCTGCCTTCACATATTCAAGACCATCACTCAAGGTGTATGCAAGTTCCTGTTCGAGTGTTGCACCTGCCTCTTGCATGTGATAGCCACTGATCGAAATAGGATTGAATTTAGGCATGTGCTGTGACGTATATCTGAAGATATCAGAAACGATTCGCATGCTCGGTGTGGGCGGATAGATGTACGTATTCCGCACCATGAATTCTTTGAGGATGTCATTCTGTATTGTGCCCTGCAGCTTATCAGCACTAACTCCCTGTTCTTCTGCAGCCACGATATAAAACGCCATGACGGGAAGAACGGCACCATTCATCGTCATTGAGACGCTCATTTCATCGAGGGGAATTCCATCGAATAAAATTTTCATATCAAGAATGGAATCAATAGCTACACCGGCCTTACCTACATCGCCGAAGACACGTGGATGATCACTGTCGTAACCACGATGAGTTGCAAGATCAAAAGCCACGCTCAAACCTTTCTGACCTGCGGCAAGATTTCTTCTGTAAAAGGCATTCGATTGTTCAGCGGTACTGAAACCTGCGTATTGCCTGATGGTCCAGGGCCTGATGCTATACATACTCGCATAAGGGCCGCGAAGAAAGGGAGCTTCACCAGCGCCTTGCGCAGGACTTTTCCAATCGTTTGGTCTGTTCTGAAAAGCGAGTTGAATGTCGTTGAAATCCCTTCTGGCCATGGGTTACTCTACACGAACATTCCAGTGATGGGAATCCATTTCAAGACCTCGTTTGAGACGATCCATGTAGGTATTGATTCTATCAGAAAACGGCATGTAGTTCGCTGCATCCAACTCGTAATTCGTTCCTTCATGCTGAATAGTGCAGATGGGCGCAATGGTTGCGGCTGTACCAATACCGAATGCACCGTGAAGGTTACCGGCTTTCATCAGGTCAACGATTTCAGCAACACTGACCTTACGTTCTTCAACCTGATAATTCCAGTCGCGCAACAATTGCAGCACGCTTGAACGAGTGATTCCGTCGAGAATTGAATCACTGGTGGCCGGGGTTAAAATGCGATTGCCCGACATGAACATCACATTCATGGTTCCTGACTCTTCAAAGTATTCATGATTTTGACCATCGGTCCAAAGAACCTGATCGTAGCCCGCATCCTTTGCAATTTGAGTGGGAAATAAAGCGGCACCGTAGTTGCCGGCGGCTTTTGCATGACCTGTACCTCCGCGCACGGCACGTGTGTATTCTGTTTCGATTTTTACTTTCAACTCGGTGGTGTAATACCTTCCTACCGGGCAGGTAAATATCACGAACATATAAGAATCACTGGGCTTAACACCCACGTACTCATCAATAGCGAAGAGGTGTGGACGAATGTAAAGAGATTCACCTTCGCCTTTTGGAATCCAAGAGCGATCGAGCTTCACGAGAGCTTTCAACCCTTCCAAAAAAATCTCTTCCGGCAATTCAGCCATGCACATTCTGCGGGCCGAAACATTGAGGCGTTGTGCATTGCGATCCGGACGGAAGATGAAAACTTCATCACGATCATTTCTGAAAGCTTTTAAACCTTCAAAGATGGCCTGTCCGTAGTGCAACGCACTGATAGCAGGACTGAAGGGAATTGCGCCGTAGGGAATAATGCGCGGGCTTTCCCACGCACCCTCCTTGTACGTAGCTACCAACATATGATCACTGAATACACGACCAAATCCAAGGTCGTTCCAGTTTACTTCCTGTACTCTGGACTTTGCGACTTTTTCAATCGCTATTGGAACGGATGCTATCATTTAGCAGATTTTTCGCGGTAGACCGCATGGGCAAATATAAAAGCCGCCGCAAGCTTAGGCGGGTTTCTGAAAAAAATAAATTAAGCCGAAAGTGAAGGTGCGAATAAGAATTTATTGGGAGAAACCAGGCCCGTTTTAACCGCATACATAACAACCGCAGCGGTATTATTCACCCCCAGTTTACCAAGAATATTCTTGCGGTGTGTGTTCACTGTATGGGTTGATAAATATAGCTTTTCCGCGATTTCGATATTGGTGTACCCCTCTGCGATCAAAGTTATAATCTCCAGTTCGCGCGGACTGATAACTACAGCGCCACAATCTGTGGGCATGTTTTCAAACTCCTTAATATCTATAGATTCTCTACGGAGTGTATCCAATACCTTACCACAGAAAAAGCGCTCACCGGATTGGGTTTCTCTCGCACTGGCAAGGATTTCCGCGATATCACAATCTTTGCGGATGTAACTAATGATCCCGGCTCGCATCGCCTGTGCAATGCTCAGTCCCGGTTGATCTCCGGTGATTGCAATGAATCTAACAGTCTTTACCAAACGAAGACAAAGAGGTATTACATCAATATCAAAGTCGGTCGAAGCATAATCAATGAAAACCAGGTCTGGCTTGAATGAACTCACCATCTGCTTCAATTGATCTGACGTGGATGCCTCTGCGCATACAGTGAATTCGGGATACTGCGAAAGAATGGCATTAAGCCCCGCACGAAAAATTACACTGCTGTCTGCGATGATGATTTTCATGCCGCTAATTTCTTATCAAAAACTGTTCTAAATAATATTTTTTTACACAATTACATCCTTTCCGGCATGTCGATTCCAAGAATGGCCATGGAACGTTGCAGGTAATACCCAGTGAGCTTTGTGATAACGAGTCGTAGGTTTCTTTTCTCCATATCTGTCTCGCGAAGAATAGGACACTCTTGATAAAACGCGTTGAATGCTCGGGCCAACTCATAAGAGTAACCCGCTATGATTGAAGGGTCATAACCGGAGGCCGCTTCATTGAGAAGGGTTGGCCAATCATGCAATTTGATGATTACGTCGAGTGCACTTTGTTCGAGCGTTGCATTTCGGAAATACGCGACGTCGACAGAGCGCATTGACTCCTTGCTTTCCTCGGCAAGTCGACGAAGAATTGCGCAGGTTCGCACATAGGTATATTGAATGGAAGGTCCGGTATTTCCATTGAAATCAATACTCTCTTTGGGATCGAAAAGCATATTCTTAACGGGATTTACCCTGAGTAAAAAATACTTCAGGGCACCCATTCCGATTACGTTATAGAGTTGGTTCTTTTCTGCCTCGTCGATTCCTTCGAGCTTACCTTGTTCTGCAGCTACATCCCTTGCTACGTTAGACATCTCCTGCATGATATCGTCGGCATCCACCACAGTGCCTTCCCTACTCTTCATTTTACCTTCGGGCAACTCAACCATACCGTAGCTCAAATGGAAACACTTCCTAGCTTGTTCGAAACCCAGCCGATTGAGAACTTTGAACAATACCTTAAAGTGATATTCCTGTTCGTTTCCTACGGTATATATCTGGTAACTTAAATCGGCGTATTCTCGGAAACGTAGTATTGCAGTGCCGATATCCTGCGTGATATACATTGCAGTGCCATCCTTTCTTAGCAGTGCTTTCTGATCAAGGCCCTCATCGGTCAGATCGACCCAAATTGAATTGTCATCACGACGCTGAAAAATCCCTTGAGTTACGCCCTCTTCAACTTCCCTTTTACCCAACAGATAGGTATCACTCTCGTAGTAGAGTTTATCGAAACTCACATTCATCCTCTTGTAGGATGCATCAAATCCCTGATACACCCAACCGTTCATCATCCGCCAGAGATCAACGGTTTCAGCATCTCCCCTTTCCCAGGATCGCAGCATCTCACGTGCCTCTTGCATAATAGGAGTTTCATCGCTCTCACCAGAAGGGTTGATTTCCTGAAGCTGACGTTTATGTTCTTTATCGAAGGCAACATAGTACTTACCCACCAGTTTATCACCCTTCATGCCGCTCGATTCAGGCGTTTCTCCGTTTCCGAATTTTTGCCAAGCCACCATGCTCTTGCAGATATGAATGCCGCGGTCATTGATGATTTGCACTCGGGTTACTTTGTTGCCAGCACATTCGAGAATTCGTGCCACAGAATCACCGAGGAAAATGTTTCGCAAATGCCCAAGATGCAGTGGCTTGTTTGTATTGGGTGAAGCAAACTCCACCATGATATGCTCGCTGGTGTGGGCGCAAGAGGATGGCTGAGAATATTCGTTCGACAAAAATTCAAGCCAGTAACTAACTGCAATTTCAAGATTCAGAAAACCTTTGACCACATTGAACCCGGCCACCATATTTGAATTTTCCGCAAGATGTTGTCCCAGTGTATTGGCAAGTTCATCGGGGCGTTTACTCGCTTTTCCGGCAATAGGAAAAACCACCAGTGTAACATTGCCTGAAAATTCCTTGCGCGTTTTTTGCAACTGAAGATCCGCAGCGGAAATAGTCAGATCAAACAAATCTTTCAGAGCTGACGAAATAGAATTTGCCAGGTTTTGGTAAAGGGGCGAAATCGAATTCATGGGCGCAAGTTATTCACCAATGACTACTGAATTACTTGCCGTAATCCTGTTGGCGCATCAATTTGCCCTCCATATTGTATGACAACCAAATGCCGTATTGTTTGCCTTCGCGAAATTCTCCCCGGGTATCAATGGCGCCATTTTCGTAAAATTTCAGCCATTCACCCGTTTCTAAATCCTTTTCATAATATCCCTGCTGACGAAGTTGCCCATTGGGATACCAATTCTTGTATATGCCATGATATTCACCATTGACATACGTATTTAAACTCCAGGGCTTGCCATCGTCGTAGTAACACCACGATTCACCATTCAGAATACCCTGATCAAACTTCTTATGAATTTTGGGTTTACCATTTGGATGGAACTCTAGCTCAGCTAATTTTTTATTTGACTTTTCATCGTAATACACCGCTGTCTTGCTACTGCCATCTGGAAAAGTAGAAGTGACCTGTTCTACAGATCCTTCAGGAGGTGTGAACAATGCTTGCTTTTCAGCTTGCTTTTCGCCGCAGGAAAAAAGCACCACAATGAGCATGCTATAAAAACACTTCATCGTATTCATTTTTTTCTTTGAATGGTAAAATCAACTAACTGCGCCAAAGAATTTCGATAATCGCTGGGTTCAAACTCGTTGAGAATTTGCTGGGCTGTTGCTACAAATTCGTTCATCTTATCCTTTGCATACTGAATGCCACCGAGATCTAACACCACATTCACCAGGTATTGCACCTTTTTTGCATCGGTATTATGTCGCCGAACGATACCAATCAAATCATTTCGAACCGAACGATCTGCCACGCTCAATGCGTGTATTAACGGCAGAGTCAATTTTCTTTCTTTGATATCAATGCCAATGGGCTTACCAATTTTTTCGCCGAAACCATAATCCAACAAATCATCTTTGATTTGAAAAGCCATACCCACGTATAGTCCAAAATCTGCGAGAAGTTTTCTTTGCTTTACATCAGCACCGCCAGAAAGTCCGCCACTCTCACAGCAAGCTGCGATAAGTGATGCTGTTTTTTGACGAATGATTTCAAAGTAAACGGGCTCGGTTATATTGAGCAGGCGTGCCTTTTGTTGTTGCAATAACTCCCCTTCACTCATTTCACGAACAGCATTTGAAACGATACGCAACAAGTCAAACTCGCCATGGTCTACACTCATCAACAATCCTCGTGAAAGCAAATAGTCACCTACCAATACTGCAATTTTATTTTTCCATAGGGCATTTACTGAGAAGAAACCGCGGCGTGTACCTGCATCGTCAACAACATCGTCATGCACCAGGGTGGCGGTGTGCAATAGCTCAATCAATGAGGCCGCAGTGTAAGTTGAATCCGTGATTTTGCCGCACATTCCTGCACTGAGGAAAACAAACATGGGTCGCATCTGCTTGCCCTTGCGCTTGATGATATAATGGGCGATTTTATCGAGCAACTGATGATCGCTCTTCATAGAATTTTTGAAATGCTCTTCAAACAATTGCATTTCATTTCCTACGGGCCGCTGTATTTCCTCGAGGCTATTCAACGGTGTAAAATTAGCCCCATTTGTAGTTGACAAAATTGGATAGTTCAAGTTAGCGTTTGATGGAGTGTATTATGCAAGTGCATGATGCTCGAAAGCCATATCAGCTGAAAATCCAGAAAGGTGCGTATTTCTTGTCTTGATCAAGTCAAAATAGAGGGTGTATGTTACTGTAGGCCGTTCATCCTAATTACTGAAAGAGCTACCTTCGCACCAATGGAAACGCGCATCAACAAATACCTCAGTGAGGTTGGCTTCTGCTCTCGAAGGGCGGCAGATACACTGATTGAAGAGGGTCGCGTAACCATCAATGGCAAGGTGCCGGAGATGGGCACCAAAGTGAAGGATGGAGATGATGTTCGCGTAGATGGAAAATCCATTCAGCCCACGGGTGAAAAGCATGTTTACATCGCTCTCAATAAACCGGTGGGCATAGTATGTACCACCAATGTTCGTGGTGAGAAAAACAACATCGTTGATTTCGTGAAGCATCCCAAGCGTATCTTTCCGGTGGGAAGATTAGATAAAGCCAGTGAGGGGTTGATATTGCTCACCAGTGATGGTGATATCGTGAATAAAATTTTGCGCGCACGCAATCATCATGAAAAGGAATACATCGTCTCAGTCAATAAACCCATCAACGAAGGTTTTGTCAGGAGAATGTCATCTGGAATTCCAATTCTTGACACGACTACACGGCCTTGCGAGGTTGAACAAATTGGTCGCTGTAGCTTCCGTATCATCCTTACGCAAGGTCTCAATCGTCAGATTCGGCGCATGTGCGAATATCTCGGTTATGAAGTCACGCGACTGCAGCGTGTGCGTATCATGAATATACGATTGGATACACCCTTGGGTAAATGGCGAGACCTTACCCCTCAGGAGCTAAAGGAATTGGGAAGATTGACCGCAGATTCGGCGGGAACGATTGACTAGGTTTGGTGACTGAGAGATAAACTTCAATCATGTAAGTTTCAGACATACATCCAATTGTCCCAACTCACATTCCTATTTATCCCTCCATACCTATCTTCGCCCCCACAAATTTTTAAACCCTAAAAAATGTCCAGTAAGTATCAAGCACAGATCGATGCCTTTATGGCCGAGATCAAAGCCAAGAACGCTAATGAACCCGAGTTCTTGCAAGCGGTGCACGAAGTAGCCGAAACGGTTATTCCTTACATCGAAGAAAATCCAAAGTACAAGCAAGCCAAAGTGCTGCAACGCATCGCTGAACCTGAGCGCACCATCATGTTCAGAGTGCCCTGGGTGGATGACAAAGGCGAGGTACAAATCAACCGCGGATACCGTGTTGAATTCAACTCAGCCATCGGACCGTATAAAGGCGGACTTCGCTTTCACCCAACCGTAAATCTTTCAGTACTAAAATTCCTGGGCTTCGAGCAGATCTTCAAGAACTCACTCACTACACTGCCCATGGGGGGCGGTAAAGGCGGATCCGATTTTGATCCCAAGGGAAAAAGTGATCGCGAGGTGATGGCATTTTGTCAAAGTTTCATGAACGAACTCTCTCGCCATATTGGCGCTGACACCGACGTTCCTGCCGGTGATATCGGGGTAGGTGGCCGTGAAATCGGATTCATGTTTGGTCAGTACAAAAGATTGCGCAATGAATTTACCGGAGTCTTTACCGGCAAAGGCAGAAACTGGGGTGGATCATTGATTCGTCCGGAGGCCACCGGTTATGGCTGCGTTTATTTCGCAGCGGAGATGCTTGCTACCAAAGGAACGGATTTCAAAGGTAAAACCGTTGTGGTAAGTGGTTCAGGCAATGTTGCTCAATACGCAATTGAAAAGGCGACACAACTCGGAGCGAAGGTTGTTACCGCATCGGATAGCGACGGTTACGTGCATGATAAAGACGGTATCAACCCTGAGAAACTCGCCTTCCTCATGGATCTGAAAAATGTGAAGCGCGGTAGAATCAAGGAGTATGCTGATAAATATGGCTGCGAATATGTGGCCGGAAAAACACCATGGGGCGTGAAGTGCGATATCGCTCTTCCCTGTGCCACTCAGAATGAATTGAACGGCAGCGACGCCAAAGCCCTTGTGGCCAATGGTGTTACAGCGGTGGCTGAAGGTGCAAACATGCCCTCCACTCCAGAGGCCATTACAGAGTTCATCAACTCTAAAGTGTTGTTTGCTCCGGGCAAGGCATCAAATGCCGGTGGTGTTGCTACCTCGGGTCTTGAAATGTCACAAAATTCATTGCGTCTATCATGGTCGCGTGAAGAAGTAGATCAGCGCTTGCACGACATCATGAAGAATATCCACGCCGCCTGTGTTAAATACGGCAACGACGGTGGTTATGTGAATTACGTGAAGGGCGCCAATGTGGCCGGCTTCGTAAAAGTGGCCGACGCAATGCTCGATCAAGGGGTGGTGTAAAGTATCCGAAAATGATGGATTAGGGTAAAGGGCGCAAGCCCTTTACTTTTTTGACAATATTCAAAAACATTGCGTTTTTGAGAAAACCCATTCTGATAGAATAAGTCTCATCGCGTGGTCCAGTGATAGCGGACATCTACCCTTCGTAAAACGGGCCCGATGATTTCCTTTATCTCTTGTGAATCGCTGGAGCACTGACAAATTTCGCCTCGCGATTGTGTTGATATTCGTGATGATGAGATGTCGCCTTTGGCCAATTCAGTTTTAATTGCTGCAGCTCTTTGTAGACCAAGATGATGATTAAAATCGGCATCTCCGTGAAAGTCTGTACTACCGATTAGCTCCAGCTGTAGTCCGGGATTCAACATCAAAATCTCTCGTAGAATTCTGCACTGTGCTAATGCGGTAACATCCAAGGTATCACTTGAAGATTCAAAATAAATTCGATCGATACGCCAACAATCCAGCGCATTACTCGAGCCAATTACCCCTCCTCCGGTGAGATACAATTCATTTTTGAGTAAAGGTAAATTCGCAGGGATCAACGGCAGTTCGTTTTCACAACGGTCGCTTATGGCAATTAATTCATCCCATCGGTGAAACTGTTTTTCGATAGCAACTTGATTCTGGCTGAGTGCAATCGGCTCGCCCGAAACATTCTTGCAGAGGGAGAATCCTTGGGGTAAAATCAAATCGTGATCGTTATGAGAAATTCGACTCTCATCACCCGGATACCAACGTTCACTCTTGGCGAAAAGCAAATCCAAAGGCTCGAGTGAAATGGCTTGCCCAGGGGTGAGGTGAATGGAGAAAAGAATTTCACCCGAATGGCTTAAAACTTGAAACTCACAAGGCTCCTGTCCTTGAATAAGTTTCATTTGAAGACGATCCTTGGTTCTGATGGCAGGTATAGGCAATTGACCATTACTATCAGACTCCAGAATGAGCGGATTACTACCTCCACTACTCACTAAAACGCCAGCGAATTGAACAGGAGTATTATTTCGAATGAGTCGGTAGGTATAATCTGGCAGTGATTTATCAAGTGTGAATGACAACCACTCCATCGCTTCGGTTTTTTTATGATCCCTGCGCAGTAAGATGAATTCGTATTCAGAAACCTGTATGAGTCGAAGGTCATTTCGTGATGAATTGATTTTACCGGGAAGCGATAGCGAAGAGCTGAAACCGCTCTTGGCAGTGGAAAGTCGCAAATCAAACCCTGCGTTCTGAACGTCCTGATCACTACTGAACACCAAATCTTTTTTGCATATCGTAGGATGCATTTCATTCATAGGTGTATTAACACCCGGACCTAAATTCTTTGGTTGATCGAACCCTCCAAAGTTCTTCTTGCAAGCCCAAATATCAAGCCCTCCAATACTACCTGTTCGCCTGCTCGCGAAGTACAAAGTTCGATCGTCATTGTCATAATAAGGGTAGTGATCGTCACTATTCGGCGAAGAAAACAACATAGGTACCGGCGCAGTCCATCGATGGTTTCGGTAGGCGGATGAATAAATTCGCATTTTACCACCCCGATGTGTGGCAGAAAAATAAAGTGTCGTATCGGCTTGATTGAGACATATAGCTTCAATGTCGAATGAAGCAAAATGCATACCTGCCATCATAAAACTTTCATCGGTAGTCTTCTCGCCCTGGCTGATCCACTCAATTTCCCGCTGCTGATTCTGGATGAGCAAATGATTACCTATGCTCTGAAAAGCAAATTGTTTTTCCGATTCAGGTCGGTGTATTTTGTCCTGCAGCTGCATTTCCTGGTACCAGACTTGCGCACCTCCGTGCAACGATGCAAACAATGCATAACCCATAAGTAGGATACAGAACCTCCGCGGCATGAGGGAAAATTAGTTCTTCGCACCATAGCATCTACCCCATAACGCACGAAGTATTAACGTACAAAGGTCAATTATCCTTTGCGTTCCATTCTTTGGCTATGTAATCCAGTTCATTGTACCATGCCTCGCCAAATTGTTGAATCAATGGTCCTTTCAAAAACTGATAGACTCTAAGACCTTTTTTCGATCCACATTCGCATGCAGGTCGACAAATACTCCAGCGATGATAATTCACAGCGAATGTATCATGTAACTTCATTATTCGGGCAGGATAGAGGAAGCATGACATTGGTTTTCTCCATTCCACTTTTCCATCGAGATAGGCTTGCTCCAGTCCGCATTTCGCAATGCCGTTTTCAATAAGTGAAAATGCACATCGGCCATGCTTTCCAATCAGCGGAGTCACCCATTCTCCATCCTCATCCATAACTCCAAATTGCTGTTCTTCCGCAGCGGTGACACCTTCCTTGTCCAAATAAGAGGTGTAGACTGACCAATTTTTTTGAATGGTCTCAATCTCATCCATTGAAACCGGAGCGCCACTTTCACCCTCAACACAGCAAGCTCCCTTGCATTTGATGAGGTCGCACATGAATTTTTCTTCCAATAAATCTTCTGAAACCAATATACCCTGAACAGCAATCATCTTTTGAAATGAGCCAGGGTGGTATGAATGATGGATAGACACTCTTCAACACCTTCCTCGGTAATTACAAGGGGCGGTGCAAAGCGAATGATATTACCATGGGTGGGCTTCGCAAGCAGACCGTGATGCATAAACGACATACAAATATTCCATGCCGTATCGCTCTCCGGACTATCATCAATGACAATCGCGTTGAGGAGTCCGCGACCTCTAACATGTTTAATAATGGGGAATTCTTTAGAAATTCTGTTGAGACCTTCTCTGAGAATTTTACCCATTTTCTCAGCATTGTCGGCAAGACTCTCATCCATGACAATCTTGAGTGCCTCCACGGCAATTGCTGCTGCCAAGGGATTACCACCAAATGTGCTGCCATGTGTTCCCGGTTTGATACACTCCATGATAGCGTCATCACAAAGAACAGCGCTCACCGGATATATGCCACCACCAAGAGCTTTTCCAAGAATTACCATATCCGGCCTTACTTCCTCATGATCACATGCTAGCATTTTTCCGGTTCGGGCGATACCTGTTTGAATTTCATCGGCAATCAGCAGCACACCATATTGGGTGCATAGCTTCCTGGCATCTGTAAGGTATCCGTCGTGCGGCATTACCACACCTGCCTCACCTTGAATCGGCTCCATGAGAAAACCTGCAACATTAGGTTGCTGCAGCGCCCTTTCAAGCGCGGCTGTATCTGAATATGGCACATGAACGAAGCCATTACCGTATGGACCAAAGTGTTTGCGGGATCCTTCATCCGTGGAGAATGAAACTATCGTGGATGTGCGACCATGAAAGTTATGCTCGCAAACGATAATAATGGCATTGCCATCCGTTATCCCCTTTTTTTCATAAGCCCACTTTCTACAAATTTTTATGGCCGTTTCAACACCCTCCGCGCCTGTATTCATCGGAAGCATTTTATCATATCCAAAAAGCTGACAGATAAACTGCTCATACGGCCCTAATTGATTGTTATGAAAAGCTCTGGAAGTAAGGGCAATTTTGGCCGCCTGATCCTGCATTACTTGAAGTAATCGCGGATGAGCATGACCCTGATTTACCGCGCTGTATGCCGAAAGAAAATCGAAGTATCGCTTTCCTTCAACGTCCCAGACATGAACACCCTTACCCCTTTCCAATACAACTGGAAGCGGATGGTAATTGTGAGCGCCATAGCGTTCCTCTTGCGCTATCAGCTCTTCAGATTTAGAGAGGCCTATCATAGTTTTGAATTGTGGCTTCAAAGTTAATTGAGTTCATCATCAACAAATGATATACCCGATACTGTAAGCTTAAAATCGACCCACGCAATTAGCGCAACAACAAAACCGTACCCGTTAATTTTTGGGTATCATCATTTTCGTCCTTGTATATTATGGTATAGAAGTAGATACCATCGTCTACATAATAGCGCTCTTCGTTCTTGTCACCAAGCCACGCCTTTTCAGGATCGTCTGTTTTGAAAACAACCTCTCCCGTGCGATTCGTAATCATGATGCTCATGTTGCCCACATTGCTCGCATAGATTCTCCAGAAATCATTAATTCCGTCGCCATCGGGTGTAAAAGAATTAGGAATAAAAATGTTGCTTGCGCATATTTCGAGTTGTGTTTGCGTGCTATAGGTCTCTGTGCCACAGTAATTCGATACCCGCACTTCATATTCATCTATGTCAAATACAGTAATGGAAGATGAAGTGTCACCCGTCGACCAATAATACTCTTCAATATCTGCGCCTGATGCATCCAGAATAAGACCAGAACCGTCGCACCCTGTAACTATCGCAGGCAAGTTGCTTGTAGGATAAAGAAGTTCTTCTACATGCACCGAGTCGGTTCTAGAGCACGAACCGACATATACGGTCATTGCATAATCGCCCTCATCTACCACCATAATTGTAGAGTCTGTGATTCCTGTATTCCATTCACCTAAAATATCTGCAGTAATATAGATAGTATCGCCATCGCACATGACTCTATCTACTCCAAGATTGAAATAGGGAACAACCACCTGAACCACCAAAAAGGTATCGCTAGATGAACAGCCATCTTCGGTAACAGTGACAGGATAGAGACCCGGTGTCTCTACGGGTAAGGTTGCACTGCTCGCTCCAGTTGCCCAATCGACCTCGTCCCATATACCCGGGTACAAGTCCAAAATCTCTCCGAGACAAAGGAAGGAGGTGTCTGGCAAATTCAAAACGGGCAAGGGCACTTCATCTACCAATACATCCTCCTGATAAATGCATCCAAGAGGGGTTGTTACATTGAAGGTGTAGGTTCCAGCATCAGATACTGTAATCTGTGTGCTGATGGAGTCGGCACCCAAAGTGCCATTTTGTGTAGTCCATATATAATCAGGGTTTACCCCGCCAGGAATTGCCGTGATAATTACCGAACTGTTCTCACAGAAGAAAGTCTCAGCGGGCACAATGATTTGATAGATTGGCTCAACAGGGACTGTAACCGACGCCTCCGCAGTTATTCCACATGGATCTGTGAGGGTTACCGTATACACAGTGGTTGCGGGGATTTGAACGGTCGGTGTGGCCGTGTTTTGGTCGATGATATTGGTGGTTGGAGACCAAGAAAATGAACCATTCGATCCTGAAGCATTGAGTTGAACAGGACTATTTGGACAAACTATTGATTCCGGGTCTACGCTTACTTGAGGAAAATCAAATAAAGTAATACTGATATCATCGCTATTTACGCATCCGAAAGCATCCGTGCCCTCAACCGCATAAGTGATTGCATTTGTAGGAGTGCATTGCGGATTGGATACGCTTATCGTGTTTAGGTATGTGGCCGGCGACCAAGTGTAATTGACCGCACCCGTTGCATTCAAGTTGAACGGTTGGTCGAAACACACCTGCACGTCGGCTCCCGCATTGACAATAGGAAGAGCATGCACCTCAATATTCGCATTGAGGGTAAGCGTGCAAACATCGTTGATATTACATTGAATAATATGATTGCCAATACCTGCCGTTGCCGGGTTGAAATTGCCAAGTAAACCATTATTAATACCAGGCCCGACAAATGAGCCATTGAATGTGATCGAATCAGATAAATTGTAAATCGGTCCGTCGATACAAACGTCCGAAGGCAAATTCAATTGGTAGTCTGTAGGATCGAAAATTTCAACATAAATGGTATCCGGTGTTGAGCAAACATTTCCCAGACTATACACAACCATTGCAGTGTCAGTTGCTATAAGACTCGGATTTAGCGTACCAGGAATATTGGGTATGCCACCAATCGTCCATGACCCTCCAGGTGTATCTACGATCATATTGACCGGCGTATCGCTCGTGCAAAACGGCCCGGCCGGAGTAATTTGAGGGTAATCTACAGCAATGAAATCAAGCGTTACCTGGTCGGTAGACTGACACCCCGCTACTCCCGTTCCTGTGAGTGTATACGTTATTGAACCCGGGGCTAATGGTGTGACAACAGCATTGGACAGTGTGGCCGAAGCAAGATAGGTGGTTGGACTCCAGCTATAATTAGTTGCGCCTGAGCCGTTCATGTTGTATGCATTACCGACACACACATCGACGGCAGTTCCCGCCTCGGTAATTGGTGCAGCAACCACCACCAATTCAATTGTCGCATCATTAACACATTGAGCGCCTGCATCATAGGTAAGATTATAATTACCCGCTCCCGCAAGCGATGGATTGAAGTTACCTCCCGCACTGAGAACGGCAACCGGCGCTCCACTCCAATTACCACCACCTGGCGTTACCGATAGATTAATGGCAGCTCCATTACTGCAAAGCGTATCTACTGCTGTAATGGCAGGATCTACTATGGGTAATACAGTAATAACAACTGTCATGGTATCAGTGCATGCTCCGGTAGTACCAGTTACCAAATACGCTGTTGTAATGGCCGGTGTGGCGGTTGGCGATTCGATTGTAGCATCATCTAAACCGGTTGTCGGACTCCAGGAGTAAGAGGTTGCGCCATTGGCATCCAGAGGTGTAGCCGCTCCCTCGCAAATCGTGGCGGTTCCTGTTGCAGTCACATTCGGCAAGGCATCAACGGTGATAGTCGTGGTGGCATCATTATAGCAATTGCCTATCAGGGGATTATCAGTGACAGTGTATGTGAGGACATTGTTGCCGATGACTGCGCCGGCAGGACTAAAAATACCGGAAGCAACGGAAGTTCCTGTCCAAGTGCCACCGGGGGTATTAGAGTTTAGTGTAATGTTGGAGGCATTTACACAAACGATCTGATTTGGCGTAACCAGCGGGGTTGTATTATTGATTTCGGTGAGAGTAATCGAAGAGACATCATCACAACCATTCGCATTAGTGCCAGTTACTGTATAGGTTACGGTCGCTCCGGGCGTGGCAATAGGGTTAGCAATATTGGGATTATTGAGTGACGCTGCATTATTCCAGGCATATGTATTGGCCCCCTGTGCATTGAGCTGCACATTGGATCCTGAACAAAAGTTGATGGCAGCGCCCTGGGTAATACTTACATTGGGTAAGGTGTTAACCACAATAATATCTTGCACTTGATCGGGACATCCCTCGGTGGAAGTGAAAGTGATAGTGATATTACCGCTGAGCCCAGTGGGATTAAATAATCCTGCAGATGAGATACCTGACCCAGAGAATGTTCCCGATTCACTTGCATCCCCGGAGACATTGATCGGCGGGGCATCAGCACAAAGCGATGCCGTAGTCAAATCAAATATCGGAGCATTACCGCCAGGGGCTTCCACCACGATATTAATACTTGAGTTGGAAAAGCATGGATTGGTTGGGTCAAAGTTGATGGCATAAGTGCCACTGCCGATAGCAGGGTTAAACGTTCCATTGCTTGAGTTGGTAATGCCTGTGCCTGTCCATACTCCCGCGCCAGCCGTGCTTGTCAGAACAACCGGTGCGCCCGTTGTGCAGAGAATAGGTTGAGGATTGATAACCGCCGGTCCGGAAGTAGCCAGCACGATGTCTTCTGTTGCCAACATGGTAGGCATACAACCATTGTCAATACCCGCCTGATGGCAAACATTCGTGATGGATAAATTGACTTCGAAATTCTGCCATGGTTGCGGACCCACTGCATTTTGCAAGCTATTCAACGTAAGGGTCGTATTTTGATTGGCGGTGCTGTTGGGAAGAGTTGCAGAGCTGCCCGCAGGCACAATAAACTCAGGAACCGTATACCATTCGTAGCCATTCACGTTGCAGGTATAGGGGGTGATGTCTATCCCGGGGAAATTATAACTTGTGCCAAGACCCACAAGACCACAGCCGTTCGGATTATTTCCGGAGGTCATGAGAAGACCAGGACTAGCGCTATAATTCACGATAGTGTTAACGGTAGGACTAGCATATCCCCCATTGAAAGAAATCGAAACATCAGTGATGGTGCCTTGAGTGCTTGGAATTCCGCAGTCCCAAATCTCAACAGTCCAATCGCCATTGGTTGCATCACAACCATATATTGGTGACCAGTCAAACGGGATTATGGAGTTATTGGCAGTAGAAAAAACATTACCCGAAAAATTGCCCGAGGCAACAGAACAAATATTGAAAGCGCCATCTGCCGGATCATTGGTGAAACACAAATTATAATTCACCGTGCCACTGAAATTACAATTGAAATTACCCGAGGCCGCATCTGCAGGATTTTGCACGGGTGGTGTAAGATTGGGGGTTGAGCCGAGAATAACTACCGGGCTATTGCAGCTTTCCGGACCCACAAGACCAAAAACCAGATTGCTTAAATTGTTTTGTGACCCTTCGATACAAACTTCAACCTCAGTATTTGAATTGACGAGCAATGGAAGCGGTGGCACTTCGGAATAGGAGTAAATAGTCTCGGGATTTGCTATGCTACCGCCAATCGTTAAGATACCGATACTCGTTCCATTGGCCTGACCATTGACCACCACCGGACCATCGCAATCAGCGTTTGAGTTGGTAATATTGGCCTCAGGCAAACCTGCTGTAGGCCGAAGAACTTGGATCCAGCATATCTCATGATCTACATAATTTCCTGCAGCATCGAAGCGCTGCAACAAATATGCTCCCATACCCTGATTGGTGATGCTGGATGAAGTTGTATTTGCATTGGTTTGAACAACGACCCAGCCGTTTCGGGGAGCATTCACAACTTCAATAACATATTTGCTCCATACATAAGTCAGGGCTGTTGCCGAGTTTGAGGATAAAACGCCGGGGGTATTTGTTGAAAATGGGAAGTAAAATACCCGATGATTGGCATCTCCATTGGTGTAATTCGTGAGGCCCTCGCAACCAGTTGAGGTGATGATTTGTGAGTTTGTTACAAAACAGCTCAATAAAGCCAAAAACACAAATAGTCCCCGTATGTACAACGACATATTACACATGTTACGAAGACACACAGTTACGAGGATGTGTTGCATTGAGTGAAAAATTGGAAAGGCGGGCAAAAATAGGGTGTCTTCAACACTAAAGGATAACCACTGTCATTTCACCTGCTCATGACAACATATCCTTCCTTCTCCTGAGAAAATCCATTGGTATCATTGAAGATAAGTTTCCAATGATAGAGCCCGTTGGGAACATAATATCCTGTTCCGTCATCACCACTCCAACCATTGAAGAGGTTGTCCGTTTCAAAAACCATTCTCCCCCATCGATCAAAGATGAGCAGTCGCGCGTTGTATATACCAAGCCCAACGGCAAAGAAACGATCGTTGATTCCATCATTATTGGGGGTAAAAACCGTAGGCGCATATAAAATTTCGCAACCCAATGTGCTCACATAAAACTCGAGCGGAACGCTTTTGCATCCCAGCGTGTCAACTCCTGTTATACTCATAAGGTAATCACGAGTGGTATCGTACCATTCTATTTCCGCCTGATAGCTCAAGTCTTCAAAAAGCGAGTTATCCACTCGCCATTCAAAGGTTACGCCTTCGATAGGATATACACTATAAGATTGTTGGTTCGGCTCTCTGCAAAGGTCAATGAGCGTATCACCCATCTGTATTTTGGGCGACTCAAAGAGTGGTTTCACATTGACTGTCACAAAATCTTCAGTAATACAATCTTCTATAACAGTTGAGTAATGGGCCTGAAATGTGCCGGGGGCGGTACCAACAAATGTTGAGCCCTGCATATAGTCGCCCTCCCAGTTCCCTCCCAGCGGCTCTGCACTCAGCGGCAGGGAAGCGTTGAGGCAGATGATGTATTGATTGGTATCAAATTCAATGGTTGGAATAAATACATTGACAACACAAGTTTGAAGATCGCCCATACATCCATCGGGCGTGGTTTCCTGAACTGTGAGAGTGTACTGACCAACAGTATTCCCCCAAACCACATTGCAGGAGGTACCGTTGCTATTGGTAATAAAACCGCCACCATCTGGGAGTTCCCATGTGTAAGTTGAAGTATTGTATCCTGTGGTCTGGTAAGTTTCCTGATACCCTGTACAAACCAGGTCAGGACAAGGCATCGCGTCATGAGTAATGGCGCCGGTATTCATGTAATAACAACTTCCATCGTCGCAACCAGCATCAACATTGAAGTTACAGGCCAGGGGCGCGGTGCAACCGGGGAAAGTGCAACTGCCATCATCACATCCAGCGGCCGGCTGGTAATTGCATGCGAGATTATCTGTGCATCCCGGGTAAGTGCAAGTACCATTGGTACATCCGGCAGCGGGCTCGAAATTGCAGGCAGTATTATCATCGCATCCGGGGAAAACGCAAGAACCATCATCACAACCCGCCATGAGATCATAGTTACAGGCGGTGGCATCGGTACAACCCGGGAAGGTGCAAGATCCGTCATCACAACCTGCGGCTGGGTCAAAATTGCAAGCCGCGTTATCATTACAACCAGGGAAAATGCATGAGCCATCATCGCAACCGGCGTTGGGATCAAGGTTGCATGCGACAGGATCGATACAACCTGCCGGGATGCACAATGAATTATCAAAGCAAGGGGCGGTTGGATCGTAATTACAAGCCGATGGATCATTGCATGTGGCATCGATACATGAGCCGTCATCGCAATTGGCTGCAGCATTGAAATTGCACGCATTGGCATCAACACAGCCAAGAACAGTGCAATTTTCAGTAATGGTACCCGGAGTGATTTCTTCCGGAGGATCGACGCCAACACAAGCCGTGTTTCCCCAACTGCCCATATCGCCGTCGGAATAAACACTTACAGAAAGAGTCAAATCTGCACCAGGAGTAGCCGACGCGGTGAGGTCAACGCAAAATTCCCACGTACATTCCAAACCTCCTGAATCACCAAAATCATTGCCCGGATCACCATCTGTTGGTCCGGACGGACCCTCATAGAAGAAGCCTGGCCCAGCGGTATTACCCGTGGCTGATGATGTTGTCGAATTCACAAATAGCCAGGCATAAGTAGGATCAGCACCCCCACAATCATCAGGAAATGTAACAGGGGTGGCCGACACCCAGCCAGATCCCAAATTCAAACCGAAACCTTCCAGCCAGTTAGCACCATTATTTGTACCTGGCCATCCGACCATGGTAACACACACCTGAACAGTTGCACCGGGCGGATATGTATTACTTGCAGAAGGCGGTGGACTTAATGTAAAGTCGATATCACCAGCGCATTGGGCGATGGTTTCATTCATAAAACTGCAAAAACTCACAAACAACAGCAGCGATTTTATAAATCGCAGCAATTTGGGCAACCTGTTAGATTGAATCGATAGTGCCATAGTTTGATTACAAGGTATTAGTCCCATTTTAACCTTTGTGGTTGCCTCACCTATACAAGCATCACCCTCTCGCATGCTTCAGCGAGTAAAAGGTTACAAACGCATACCCGAGTGCCAACATGAGATGAAAAGGAAGCAAACCAAAATCATGTGCTCGAGGCGCAGATCCCGCGTAGCATGCAAAGGTTCTGTTCGCATCGAGCGATCGAATCTGAGTGCCATCAATCGGTTGGTCTTCTTTTCCGAGGATATTGTAGATGTCACCTTTATTGAGCATTACGGTAAACGCCTTGCCCTTAACGGAGCCATTGAACAAATCGGTGCCCGGGGTGATCTCTACGAAGGTGCTATCGTGCATTGCTAACAACGAGGCCTCACCTATAACATTCTTGGAGTTGCTTGCCGTAGGCACCAAGTATTTACTGTCATAGACTGCAGAGGGCAACAACCTCTGACCGCCAACATTTTCATCGTCGGAGGTTGCCAGCAAACATTCCACATCGGTGTTTGCGCTAAGATGAATACCACCTACAAAATAAAGGCCATCGTTTAACTGAGCTACTGATTCAAGTCTTAGCGGAACGACCAGTTTTTCGCCTGCCTTCCAGCTCAGTTCTTGCTTCCAGCCCGTCAGCTTCGACTCTAAGATTCCACTTCCGGCGCTATCCGCATGCAGAATTAGACGGTGCTCTTCATTACCCGGGAGGTCATCACCACTAAAATAGGTAAACCAAAAATCGTTGCCTCGTGTTACTTCCCTGGTTGGCTCCAACTGTGTGAGTGGCTTTTCAGATCTTCCGGTAAATTGAAAGGCATAAAAAATCCCGGAACAGAAATACAAAAACATAAGAAACTCCAAGACAGTGAGGGGAGAAACCTTAATTGCACGGTATTTCTTGTCTTTCCAAGTACCTGTGGTATTAGAGCTAATAGCAAATTTCGGGGTACGAACAAAGGCCGATTTTTTGCCGGTAAAACCTTCTATTACTGCAATGGCATTATGCAGTGAAAGCCCCATGCTTACTGATAGAAATGCAGGGTATTCCCATAAAAATCTAAAGAACTTCTTGAGGAAATTTTCTTCCGGACGAGAGATCCAATAAAAGAAACCCAGGAAGAAAAAACTGCTCATAAATACCGTTGCGATATTGAATACAATCTCGAGATTACCGAAATTGTTTTTGATAATGAGCATGGGTACGCTCAATAAGGATGTTCCGAAGATGCATAGAAAAACCACAGAGTTCATGAGGTGAAATGCACCATGAATTTTCTGACCGAACGTGAGGTGGCCTGCGTTCCAAACCTTCGGTAAATTCTTGCGGGTACATTCTGCTGCGCCTTTGGTCCAACGAAACTGTTGTGCCTTCAACGCATTCATTTCGGCCGGCAATTCAGATGGTGATCCAATCTCCT
Organism: uncultured Comamonadaceae bacterium; assembly: GCA_964555295.1. Taxonomy (GTDB): domain Bacteria; phylum Bacteroidota; class Bacteroidia; order Flavobacteriales_D; family Sanyastnellaceae; genus CAZKRL01. The sequence goes on from CAZKRL010000019.1 coordinate 35,205, forward strand.
TGAGATAAATGAATTCCCAACCACGAAGCTGCGCACGATAACTCAAGTCGAGATCCTCTGTAATGGTATCACTTTGCCAACCCCCGGAATCATAAATAGCGGTCTTTCTCCAGACACCTGCGGTGCCATTAAAATTGATAAAATTCTGTGTGCTATTTCTGCCTACCTGCTCAACCGTAAAATGCGCGTCCAATCCAAAAGCCTGTAGTTTCGTGAGCAGTGAGTATTCTTCATTAAGGTGTTCCCAGCGAGTTTGAACTACTCCGATTTTTCCTTCGGAATAAAAATAAGGTATGGTCTTTTGCAGAAAATCTTTACGAGGAATAAAATCTGCATCAAATATGGCCACGAATTCACCGCTGCATATATCCAAACCATATGACAGTGCGCCCGCCTTGAAACCTTTACGCTCCGGTCGTTTAACATGATGGATTTTTATTCCCAGTGCTTGTTTCTCAGCAATCTTTTTTGCTGCCACTTCAAAGCTCTCATCAGTGCTGTCGTCAAGAACCTGAATCTCCAATTTGTCTTTGGGATAATCAAATTCACAGATGGCGTCAATAAGACGCTCGATAACGTAAAGCTCATTATAAACTGGCAATTGCACTGTCACATGAGGCCATTCGCCGTCAGGCAACGCAGGTTTTTTTCTCTTGATATCGCGATTTCGCGCATACCCGATGGCGAGCTTAAGCTGAACAATACTGTAAATAAAAAGGAAGATCAGAAAGCTTCCGTATAGCACAATCGCTCCGATAGAGAGCTGGTAGGCGATGTCTCTCAACAAATTGGGTTCTTGCATAATCTTCGGCGCAAGGTAGTAGGTTTTGATTTGTTTCGGCAATATCATCAACTTAGAAATAGCATGCGCTGAGATGCTATTTTTGTGGCAATACATTGTTGTGAAGAAACTATCGGTATTGCTCATCCGCAGTTACGTGGGTCCGTTCGCGATCACCTTCCTTGTGGCAATGTTTATTTTTGAGATGCAGTTCATCTGGGTTTATCTGGATGATTTGATGGGTAAAGGACTTGAGCCTTGGGTCATTTTCAAACTGTTATTTTTCGCTTCCGCACGTGTAGTGAACATGGCGCTGCCACTGGCGATTCTGATGAGCAGCATCATGACTATGGGAGCCATGGCTGAAAATTTCGAACTCACCGCCATGAAAAGTGCGGGAGCATCACTGTTAAAAATCATGCGCCCCCTTTTGTTTGTGAGTTTACTCATCGCGGGTGGAGCTTTCGTGTTCGCTAATAATCTCTGGCCTGTAGCTAACCTGAAGTGCCGCACGCTTTTGTTTAGTATCATAAAGCAACGACCTTCACTGAATCTTTCGAGTGGCGTGTTTTATAACGGAATTGAAGGTGTCTCCATCAGGGCCTCAAAAGTGGACAATGAAAAAGGCGACCTTGAAGATATTCTTATCTATGATTATCAGGCAGGTGATCGCGCTAACAGAAGTGTGCTTCGCGCTGAACGCGGCAAAATGACTCAAACCGAAGACAAACGGTTCATGCTTTTGGAGTTAGAAAAGGGCGTTTCCTACAACGAACAACGAGAGGAAAAAGTGAATAAGCCCGGTGTGCGCCCCGCTGTGAAAGACAAAGATTACCCTCTAATAACCGGGAGTTTCGATAAGATGACCTTGCGCTTCGATCTGAGCTCACTCGCTTTTAAAGCAGATGATGATGAGGCCATGAAAAACCCCGCTGAAATGATGAACGTAGGGCAGCTCAATCAATATATCGACAGTATGGAATGGCAGTTGGATACCACTTACAACTCATACGCTGCTAATGCCTCAAGATTATTCAAAACCCGTTTGCTCGGTGCCGAGGCATTGCCCGAGAAAGGGCATAAACCTTTGGACTGGTCAAAACTTCCACCGCCCATCGCCCGCAAGGCCGTACAGCATGCAATCGAAAACTCCAGGAAACAATCAGAACAACACGATCGTCAGTTACAATTTCTGGAAAGCAAACAGAAGAGTTTAAATCGATTCAGCATGGAGTGGCATCGCAAGTTTTTCCTCGCGGTCGTATGCGTTGTTTTATTTTTTATCGGAGCGCCCCTTGGAGCAATCATCAGAAAAGGCGGATTAGGAATGCCAACCATGTATGCGTTGGGACTTTTTATTCTATACCAGTTGCTAACCATGATGGGTGAGCGTATGGCACGCAATCAAATTGTTGACGCTTGGCTGGGCATGTGGATGAGCACCCTGGTTCTATTCCCGCTGGCATTATTCATAACCATTCGAGCGTCGCGTGAAGCCCGCATTCAGACCCAATTTTCAATCACCCGGTTGACTCAGCCATTTCGAAAATTTTTCACTCGGACTAAATAGGCATGAAGATTTTACAATTATGCCATAAACCACCCATGCCCGCCCGTGACGGCGGATGTATTGCCATGAATAATATCACGCAAGGTTTATTAATGGGTGGGCATAAGGTGAAAATACTTTCCATCTTCACTTCGAAACATGATCTCGATCTGGACTCTCTATCAGATGATTACCTCAATGCTACAAAAATTGAGGGGGTTTTCGTAAATACGGAGGTAAATCTTGTTGATGCGCTTTCGAGTTATATCACGAGCGACTCGTACAACGTAAATCGCTTTTTCAGTGTTGATTTCGATATCCGGCTCACTTCCATTTTAAAACGCGAGCAATTTGATGTCGTGCATTTGGAGAGCTTATTCATGACTCCCTATGTAGCCACAATCAAACGGTATACTCAATGTCCGGTAGTGTTACGATCTCACAACCTTGAATTTATTATTTGGGAAAAAATTGCACGGGGCACACGTAATCCATTTAAACGCATTTACCTGTCATATCTCGCCAGGAAACTGAGAGAATATGAATTGAGTGCTATGAACCATGTGCACGGGATAGCAGCAATTAGTGAAGAAGACCGCAAAAGATATTTGGATTTGGGAGTGAGAAAACCCATTTGCGTTGTTCCCTTAGGGATTAACACCGACGAATACTCGCATACAAATGACAATTCCGAATTGGCATTATTTCACCTGGGTGCAATGGATTGGAGCCCTAATGTTGAGGGCGTCCGTTGGTTTCTCGATACAATATGGCCGGCAATTCATGCAAAATTTCCCAATCTGAAATTATATCTGGCCGGGAGGAATATGCCACCTGAGCTTCTTGACAGACATGAACCTAATGTAAGCATATTAGGAGCGGTAACCGATGGACGTGAATTTGTGAGATCAAAGCAAATTATGATTGTACCCCTGCTTAGTGCCGGAGGAATTCGCGTTAAAATCATTGAAGGAATGGCACTCGGGAAATTGGTTATTTCCACATCACTGGGAGCAGATGGCCTCAATTGTGTAGATGGTGAGCATCTCATGCTTGCCGATAGAAAAGAACAATGGCTAGAGTGTATAGAGAAGCTATTGAACGATGCAGGTCTTCGCGAGCGCATGGCTCATAAAGCGACTCAGCATATACGTTCTCATTTTACCATGCAGTCAGTTACCACCAAACTGGTTTCTTTCTATAAAGAATTAAAGCGTTCATGAAACTTTTGGTGCTTTCATCCAGAATTCCCTGGCCCATTGAAAAAGGGGATAAGTTGAGATTGTATTATCAGTTGAAGGAGCTTTCGAAGCACCACGAAATTGTGTTGTGCTGTTTGTCGGAAAATGATATGAGTGAATCCGCGATGCAAGCGCTGCAGCCATTCTGCAAGCGTATCGTAATATTAAAATTGCATCGTTTCATCCGTTGGTTCAATGTTGCTTTGGGCATCATCTCTCGCAGACCCTTTCAGGTTTTGTACTTTTTTCAGCGTAAGGCATCCCGCCAATTGCGATATATCATCGACGAGGAAAAACCCCAGCATATTTATTGTCAACTCATCCGTTGCGCTGAGTATGTAAAGGATATCGTTGAGATCCCTAAAACGATTGACTATATGGATGCGCTTAGCTCCGGTATGCGCAGGAGGTGGGCGAAATCAGGTTTTTTCACACGTTTCATCATTCGCGAGGAGGCAGAAAGATTGGAGCGTTACGAGCAAATCATCTTTGAGTATTTCGACCATCACACCATAATCAGTAAACAAGACTGTGACCTGATGAAACACCCCCAGCGAAATAAGATTGAAATTATTCGCAACGGCATTGATGCGTCATTCTTTGAATCTGTTGTACCCATCTTTGACTTTCACTTGCTCTTTTGCGGCAACATGTCTTATCCACCCAACATTGAAGCTAGCAAGCGCATTGTCAATGATATTCTTCCCATTCTGCAAAAACAAAAGCCAGAAATCTCAGTGATGTTGGCAGGCGCTGATCCTTCTCGCTCAGTAAGATCATTGCAACAACCTTCAGTGTATGTTACCGGGTGGATAGATGACATCCGAGCCGCCTATTCATCCGCAAAGGTTTTTTTGGCTCCCATGATTACCGGAAGTGGCATGCAGAATAAGCTCTTGGAAGCAATGGCTGCCGGCCTACCATGTGTAACTACACGTCTCGCAGCTGATGCTCTGCAAGCAACCGATGGGGTGAATATTATTGTGTGTGATACCGACGAGGATTTCGCTCAAGCAGTTGACAAACTTCTTTGTGATAATGTGCATTATCATAGAATTGCATTAGCAGGTAAGAAATTTGTAGAACAAAATTTTCGATGGGAAAATTCAGTTCGTGATCTCGAAGCACTTCTGCTATCTTAGTAAATATATTTTATGCTGATGAGATACATATCTGTGCTGGTATTATGCCTTGTTTCTTTCATTACATTTTCACAAAACCGTCCGGAACGCAGAAAGTGTCATAACGCCCGCGCCAACGGTTTGGCCCGGCCCGAAAATCTCTACATCAATAGTCGCGATATCAATCCCAGTATCGCTCGAAGTGATACGTTTGATATTCGTGCCTACGATATTCAGATCGATGTTACAGATTACGCCGGACATACTATCAATGCCGTGACGACTATCACCTTCTCTCCTCAACTACCAGGAAACACGGGTATTACACTTGATCTCATGCAGCTTACAACTGATAGTGTCTGGTCAAGTGCGGGGTCACATAATTTCAGTCATGACGGCATGCTGCTTTTTGTGAATATGGGATTCGAATTACAGGTGGATAGTTTGTATGAACTATCTGTTGCCTATCATGGCGAACCCTACCGTGATCCTGTTTGGGGAGGTTTCTATTTCGAAAGCAACTATATCTATAATCTCGGAATTGGCCTCTCTACCATACCACCCAATTTTGGGAAGGTGTGGTACCCCTGTTTTGATTCTTTCGTTGAGCGCGCCACGTATACCTATCATGTGAAAAGTGCTGGCGGCCGCAAGGCACACTGCCAGGGTGATCTTATTAGCGAAGAACTATTGGGTGGCGATACATTGATTCGCACATTCGAATTCAATCATCCCATCCCCACGCACCTGAGCGCTATTGCCGTTTCCAATTATGTTGATCTGGATTACGATCACAACGGTGTTTACGGTATCGTTCCGGTTAGACTTACCGGAAGAGAGAATCAAATCAACAGTATGCAATCGGTAATGCAAAATATACCTGGAGCAATCGATGCATGCGAATATTGGTACGGACCTCATGCATGGGATCGCGTGGGATATGTGCTTACCACCGACGGAGCTCTTGAAATCCCTACCAATATTGCCTATCCCGATTATATGACCTCCCAAAGCGTGGCTTCCAACAATGATTTGCTGAGCCATGAGCTAGGACATCATTGGTGGGGTGATGTGGTAACACCGCACAATCATAATGATATGTGGTTAAAGGAAGGGCCCGCCGAATATTCTTCTCATCTTCTTGAGGAATGGCTATACGGTCGCGAAAGTTTTATCAGAAAGGTCAAGTTGAATCACGAGGATGTTTTGAAAAACGCTCACATCGATGATGCTGGTTTTCAGCCGATGTCGCCCATGCCCGACGCCCACATATACGGAACACATACCTATTATAAAGGCGCCTCTGTCTTGCATAATCTGCGGGGATATCTGGGGGATCATCTTTTCCGGCAGGGCATGTCATACATACAAGAAGGTTATGCAGATACCGATATGACACCCGACCAGTTTCGCGATCATCTTGAAGAAGGAACGGACCAAGAGCTCGATGACTTTTTCAATGATCAAATCTATCAACCGGGTTTTTCTGTGTTTGTGGTAGATTCCTTTTCTGTCGCAACGGAGGGCCCTAATCCCTTGGTAAACGTCTTTGTTCAACAGAAACTCCGTGCTTGCAATAATTACTATCACAATGTGCCAATAGACATCAGTTTCATATCTTCGGAAGGGTATGTTTACGATGCACAAATTTTGGCAGGAAATCAATTTTCAGAGCATGCATTTGTGGTTCCATTCACACCCGCAAAGGTTTGGCTCAATCGTTACAATCGATTGAATCAGGCACGGCTCGATCATGAGTTTATGGCCTATACCGATATATCCTTTTTACCCACCATTCCATATACAGATGTCAGGGTGTACAAAGAGAGTGTGGTTGATTCTTGCCTATTGAGGGTAGAGCATATTTGGGCGGCTCCTGATGCCGGACCGCTCTCAGCCGGCATCGACTCAATTTCTTCTTCCCATTATTGGCAAATCGATGGTTTACTGAATGAAGGGGATCACTTTTCAGGGCGCTTTTATTATGAGGGCGCGTTGCCGACGGATCTCGACTATGCTATGTTCAATAGTTCAGAAGTGAATGCCGTATTACTGTATCGCAAAGACGCTTCAGAGCCGTGGCGATTCTGTCCTGCCTCAGATCCAACACCGGGAGGTCTCACCAACGGTAGCGGTTATGTTTTGGTGGATACACTGCTTTTAGGTCAGTATGCTTTTGGCAAAGGCGATGTCTCCTTGCCTGTATCGAACTTTTCTGCTAATGATGTAGTGAAGGTATTTCCCAATCCATCTAACGATATATTGTTTCTTGATTTACCTTCCAACACTAGCGAATTATCAATTGACATTATAGATATCTCCGGCAAGGTTTTTCAATCATCAACTTTCGATGCAATGAGAAACGATCGAATCTCGATTGATGTTTCGCATTTGCCCGCAGGCATCTACACTTTGAAATGGCGCGATAAAACCTGGCACAGTCAAAGGTTTACCGTAATTCACTAATGCAATGAGCGCCTGTAAGTCAATCACCAATGAATTGTCGACTTTGAAAGTGCCTCTAAATATTTATTGGCTAAAGAGAAATGTTTACACCCAATAAATCCCTGATAGGCCGAAAGCGGAGAAGGATGTGGTGCTTTCAATATCAAGTGCTTGTTTGTATCAATCCATATTTCTTTCTTCTGAGCGTATTGTCCCCATAACATAAAAACTACATGATCCTGATTTTTACTGATCATGGAAATCACCTCATCCGTAAAATGCTCCCACCCAAAGTGTGCATGTGAACCTGGTTTTTTCTCTTCGACGGTAAGTACTGTATTAAGCAGAAATACCCCTTGCTCAGCCCAGCGAGTAAGGTCCGTTATTGGCATGCCGGCAACATCCTGCAATGCCTCCTTCAAAATGTTTCTCAGCGATGGTGGTGGCTTCTGCCCCAATGCTACCGAAAACGCAAGACCATTGGCCTGTCCTTGGCCGTGGTATGGGTCCTGTCCAAGAATTACAACCTTCACATTTCCCAACGGTGTCAGCTCAAATGCCCGAAAAATTTTTTCTCTCGGAGGATAGCACTTGCCCTTTGCATAGCCTTCATCAACAAAACGTTGCAAAGCCCGCCATTCAGGTCGTTGCATAAACTCGCATAGCCCTGCCGACCATGATGTTTCGTTAATCTCCAATGAGCTGCGCATGTCCTAAAAGTAGTGCATTGATAAGAGATGAGAATCTGCAATGTATTTCACTAATGCCTCAAGCGACCACAATTCTATCATCGAATTACCTTGATAAAAATTCTCGGGACAATTAAGAGTGTATGTTGCGACATTAACTATGTAATTTTCCGCTTTCAATTCCTTGGAAGACCTCAAGCAAAAGCTATCACTTCTGCCCTACACACCCGGGGTTTATCAGTTTATCAATGCTGAGGGCAACATTATTTATGTCGGAAAAGCGAAGAGTCTTCGCAATCGGGTAAGCAGTTATTTCAGCCGACAAGACAACGGAAAGACAAGGGTGTTGGTGAGCAAAATTCGCGACATCAAAATCATCGAAGTAGAAACCGAGACAGACGCACTGCTGCTCGAGAATTCGCTCATTAAAAAGTATCGTCCGCGCTATAACATCCTATTAAAAGATGATAAAACCTACCCATGGATTGTCATTAAAAATGAGCCGTTCCCGAGAATTTTTTCTACCCGCCTGGTCGTGAAAGACGGATCCGAATACTTCGGACCCTACGCTTCAGTAAAGCAGATGTTCGCAATTCTGGAACTGATAAAGGAATCCTATCCTTTCAGAAGTTGTCAGCTGCGCCTCTCCGAAGCCGGAATTGCGGCAGGTAAATTCAGTGATTGCCTGGAGTATCAAATTGGAAATTGCGGTGCCCCATGTACGGGTAAGCAAAATTCAGATAGTTACGCCGAAGGTGTCAGTTACGCCAGAAAACTATTGAAAGGACAGTTTTCAGATTTGCTGAAAGAACTTAAAACTGAAATGCATACTGCTGCCTCAGAATTGAAATTCGAGAGAGCTCATCAGTTAAAATTGAAGCTCGAAATCCTTCAATCCTTTCAGGCGAAGAGCACTGTTGTTCACCCAGATATACATGATGTCGACGTGTTCTCAATGGCATCCGATGACGAAACGGCTATCGTTAATTTTATGAAAGTCAACAATGGTATCATCGTGCAAAGCCACAATCTGGAACTCAAAAAGAAAATGAATGAATCGGAAGATGACATTCTCACATATGCTATTCTTCATGTGCGCGATAAATTCAATAGCACTTCCCAACAAGTTTTCCTACCACAATCTCTGGAATTCGCGATCCCCGATATTGAAATAATCATACCAAAACGCGGCGACAAACGCAAACTCGTGGAGCTTTCCTTGCGCAACGCAACGCGCACCCTGCTAGAGACTCGCAAACAAGAGGAATTGAAAAATCCCTCGCAACGTGCAGACCGAATTATGGAAACCGCTCAACGTGAATTGCACCTGAAACAATTACCCCGACATATCGAATGTTTCGACAACTCCAACATTCAGGGAGCATTTCCGGTTAGCGCATGTGTCGTTTTTCGAAACACCAAGCCAAGCAAAAAAGAGTACCGCATCTTTCACCCTCGTTCTGTTGAGGGTCCGGATGATTTCCAAACCATGCGCGAAGGGGTATTACGCCGCTATCGCCGCATGCTAAAAGACAGCGAATCACTGCCCGACCTGATCATCATCGATGGCGGTATTGGTCAACTCAATGCTGCATTACAAAGTTTGGAGGAACTGGGCCTGCGCGGAAAGATTGCCATCATCGGTATTGCAAAAAAACTGGAGGAGATTTATTTTCCTGATGATGATACACCCATTCATCTCGACAAAAGGAGTGAAACCCTTCGCCTCATTCAACAGCTTCGTGATGAGGCACATGACTACGGTCTCGGAAAACACCGCGATCGTCGCAGCAAAGCACAGACTACATCATTACTCGAACAAATTCCTGGCGTTGGCAAACAGACCGCAAGAAAATTATTAACTGCATACGCCGGAGTAGAAGCCATTCGAAATGCAAGCGTGGAAGATCTTGAACGCGCCGTTTCAACTGCAACCGCGCAAAGCATAGTCCGATTTTTTCGAGAGGCAGAGAGTTAAAGTAGTAAGAGCAATCGGTAAAGCAGAATTCCATTACTTCACCATTGGCTCAAAAAATCCAAAATTCATGAAGCCCTACTCCGGCAATTCCCTTTTCCTGATTACCGTAAACATCCGCGAAACATTGAATCCAAATTGTATATCCCCGTCGGCCCAATTGCCAGTGGTCTCGGTAATAAAGCCCTTTTCGTTCATAGGTGATGAATTCGTTAGATGCAATTGAAAAACGTGACCACCCGTTTCTATGTCCACCCCGATAGAGAATGAATTGCGATAGAGCTGCGCATCTGTGCCCAAGTTGGCAGAGGGCTCCAGTTGGTCTGGCAACACATAAACATACTCCGCGTTAAATGATGTTCTCTTGGTGAGCTTGAACCTGCCACCAAAACCCAGGGCAAGCACGTCATTCTTCTCGGTGCTGTCTTTTACAAGGTTGCGGTGAACAAAGGTGGGAGCTAACTGCAACGATAACGACTCATTGAATTTTCTGGCAATAAGAAGTTGATTGCAGAAATACAAACGCGAGGTGAAATAATTCTCGCGATCGGGATTGGAAAATGGGGTAGTTCTAATCACCATAGACGAAAACCACGACATGCTGAAGGGCATATTCTTTTTACCCTTGCTCTGACGCAACAATTTGTATTTGAAAAAGCCATCAATTTCCTTGTTGACATTGGATCGGCCCACACCCAGCATGAGTTTATCGCCAAGACCATATTCGAACCCCAGACGCATCAATGCCTGATCAAGACCGTAGAAATTTTCCGCCCCGGAATTGATGGCACCAAATCGGTGAGACACTCTAAAGTCCAGCGCGCCGGCAGCAGGGTTTTCTACCGAGTGCATATTGATGACACGCGTAGATTTAAACGTTGCAAAGGTGTATTCCGTGGTGGGTTCATCCGGACCGAGGAGCGACAATAAATCATCCTGAGACCAAGCGGCCAGCGGGAATACAAGCAATACCAAAAGAGTGATACGATTCATTATCTTATTTTTTCAATTCCTTCAAATCTCCCTTTACTGTAACCTCAATGTTTCCGGAGATACTGTCTTTCTTATCTCCCGGAATGTTGATGTTGTAATCAGCCGGTTTGATATAAAATTTCGAATCTACAGCAATTGCCCCCCCGGCGACATTCAACCTACCGTCTACCGTGACCTTCTTCGTTACGCCGTGCATGGTCAATTCGCCCGTTACCTTCACCGCAATACTGCCATCCTTTTTCAAATTAAGCGATGCGAAATTGTCGATCTGTCCTTTGAAGGAAGCTTTAGGGTACTTCGGACTTTCCATATATGTCTCGTTGAAATGCTCTTGCATAAAGGCACTTTCGAAAATGAAAGCGTTGATCAATACCGACCATTCCATGGCGCCGTTCGAGGCATCCAGCACGCAAGTTGCTTTGTTATTCTGCGCCTGAATCTTCTCAAGCTTTGCCTCAGAATAGAATTTTATGGTTCCTTCCTTGGTAAAAAATTTCTGTGCAGAAATCTGCATGCTCAGAGCCAAAAGCCCTGACATAATAAATACGCTTTTCATATGATTAATTTTTGTTTTCAATTACTACACCCTGATTCAATTGTATGTCACCCATGAGCATATCCAGCATGGTCTCAAGGGTTGAACCATTGCAGATACCCTTCACGGTGATGGCATCGCCCACGTGTGAGGAAACCGCAGCGTCTTTCATTAATGTCACCACCACATTTACATCACTGTTTTCGGTGTCAAGATACACCACTCGATATCCCGAAGGGTCAACATCCGTCTTGCCCATCACACCCGAAATTTGCAATACTTTACCTTGATATTTTTGATAGGCCAAAGTGTCATTGGCAACAAACTCCTGGTACAATTGATCGGTTGTGAGCACTGCAAATGGCTTCTCGTCATCGGCGGTTCGCTGCGGCTTATTGAACAGATAATAAGCAATCCCGCCCCCTGCCAACAGAGCTATTAGAACGAGGTAGAGCAAAGTTTTTTTCATGTGTTTTAATTTTTGATGTAGTTATTGTCGATCCACTTCTGCAAAATACTGATCAGGCAGGTATCTAGTTGATTGCCATATTTTGGCATGGGCTGGGCACCTGCTTCATGTCTGATACTCGGCATTGCGAATAGGATATTCTCTTTAGCACTCTCATATGTATCCAAAGAAAATCCTCCGGCAGGGTCTCCGGAGTGACAACCCGGAGTAGCACAATTGGCATTGAGAATTTGAGACACCACACCATCGTACACAACATTAGCCGTATCACAGAGCGACACCTCCTCTACTACTTCTCCGGTATTCAATGGGCATTTCAATGCAGCCCAATTTTCCAGAATTTCTATTTCGCAGTCTTTCAATTTGGGGCGACCTTTTGGCATCGGAGAGGAAGATTCGTGCTTTACTGCCAATACAATCCCCGTTGCATAAGCCTTGGCTGCTTCGTATGAATCCAAAGGAAAACCACCGGCCGGGCTGCCGAGGTGACAACCGGATACAGCACAATTCACAGCGATAATTTCCTTTACCGCGCCATTCCATGATGGATCGGTATTGCTGCACTCCGCGAGGACCTGTTGGTCGTATTTGCAAGAGAAGAATCCTGAAGCAATCAATAGACCGATAGCGGTAACGAGTTTCTTATTGATATCCATTTTTCAATCTGATTGTGACGTCCGAAATATAGAAATTTTCTCCGAAGCAACTCGGCACAATTTTAATTGGTCATTTCAATTCAAAACGGAATGTTAAAGAGATTTGCCCTCCATGTTAATCTAGAATTTTTGATGACAATTCTTACCCGAATTTGAATGAGTGAAAGTGAGTTGATCGAACGATGCAGGAAAAATGAGGCAAAAGCCCAAAGGGAATTGCACGCAGCATTGTATAAGAAGTTCATCGGGCTTTGTTGGCGATTTGCCCGCGACAAAGAATTAGCGGTGGAATATTTTAATATCGGCTTTGTGAGAATTCTGTTACAATTGGATAAATACCGTAATGATGTACCATTTGAATTTTGGAGCAAGCGAGTATTGGTCAATGCCGTAATCAATGAATACAAGCGCAACCGCAGATGGTCACAACGCAACCTTCCTCTAGAGAAGGAATATGGAAATAGAACAGAAGAAAATGAGTTGAGTGAATTGCAATGGAGCATGGTAGACCGTATAAAAGCCGCAGCAGAAAAGCTATCACCGATGACGCAGCGAGTTTTCAATCTATACACTGTTGACGGATACAAGCATTACGAGATCGCCGAAATGTTAGGCATCAGCGAAGGCACAAGCGCTTGGCATTATTCAGAGG